>CAYGFI010000181.1:0-9087 GCA_964349045.1 uncultured Chitinophaga sp. | reverse complement strand
ATATAGGATTACCTTTAATCTTATATTTAATGGTTTTTTATATTTCACTTATTTTTAAAGTAAATCTTGATAGCTCTGTTGATCTAAGTGAAAACATTGGTAGCCACAGGATATTATACATTATCATGGTTTTGGCAATTATTTTAATTTCTTCGGTCTATTTGATTATTAAGTTTAGTTAATAAATTTATAGTAAAGCCACTGAATTCGATATAGAGCTCAGTGGCTTTTTCATAAAACATAACCAAGACAACTCATAATCACAGAAATTATTTGTTTTAACAACTTTTTCCGTTTTTCATTTTAAGTCTTTTTCGGTTATCCCTTTCGTACATTGATTTTTTTCACTTGTCACAGGTAAGGTTTCCGGATTACTTTATGTTTGGGTAATCATTTAATTCCTTCATAATTTTAATAATGAAATCATGAAAAAATCAAAATTTAACATCTTTCTCTATTTAAGCCTGATAATTCTGGTTTTAGTGTATATTATGACCCGGTACAAAGACTCTGTTAAACAGGATTATTATGAACTGAATTCAGGATTTTATCTGGAAAAAATAGATTATTTTTCTCAATATTCAGTAGTAAAAAAATCCGGCGCTGATTATGTGCCTTTTATTTCAAATGTTGAAGCAATAGCTTCACTGGAGGATGGATACCTAATAAAGTTCAAAGATAAATCAGAATGGAAGTTTATATATTTATCAGCTAATTTGGATACACAAATTATTTCTGATAACATAACAGATTTCGATAAATTTGCTTCTTTGCAGGAATTAGCATGGAGAAAACCGTGGCAAGTTGTTGAAATCAAAACAATAAGTAATGAAAATAAATTAATCAGCCAGATTGTATTAATACTCATTATAATATTAGGTTTATATATCATTATGAAAGTTTTTAATCTGAGAAGAATGTCTAAAACTCCTTTAGATTAATTACGGAATCCATCATTGTTAAAGGAGCAATGCTTTTGTCTTCATTCCTCCGGGTTTTATGACTACTTTTGCAGTGTTTAGAAAAAGAACATTGCAAATGCTAAGAATTTATAAGGTTGCTGTATTTGTTGCACTAGTTTCCCTGAATACCCTTTTCCTTTGTGCCCAGGATACCATCCGTATCCTCTTTATAGGCAATAGCTATACTTTTGCCAACACCGGAGTTTCTGAGCCGGAACTGCCCCTGCGCCTCAAAGAGATGGGTAGCCTTTACGGTAAGACAATTCTGACGGATTTTGCCGGAGCGGGAGGTGTAACCCTTGAAAGAACGTGGAAATCGGGGAAAGCAGCAACTAAAATTAACAGGGGTCTATATGATTATGTTGTCATACAGGAGCATAGTCTTGGGACATTACGTAATTATGAAAAATTTGAAAATTACTCTCAGAAATTTTCGGAACTGATCTCTGAAAATAATGCAAGGCTGGTATTTTACATGACATGGGGAAGGCAAAACAGGCCATCCATGATCGATACAATCTCCTATGAATATATTAAAATGGCGAAAGAATTAAATGCCCTCATTGCCCCCTGCGGGTTTGCCTGGGATATGGCAGGCTCTCAATACCCTATGATACCTCTTTACTGGAATGACCGTTCGCATCCGCGACCCGAAGGTGTTCTCTTAAATACTTTTGTTTTTTACTCCACCCTTTTCGGCGGAATTCCTTCTGAACCATTATTTAAGTTTCAATTTAAGGACATGTCAATAAGTGAAGATACTGCAAGGAAACTATTGCACATTGCACATAATGCCATACAGGAAATAAATTACCAGGTTGGGGATCAGAAATAGTTGAAAAGGAAATGGTGATTGTGGAAAGATATTGGGAATTGGATCCATGGAGAATAAGTTTGGAGATTGATTACAATGACATAAATGATCAATTATTTTTGAATGCAAAATAAATATTTCAAATCCTCTATAATCTGAATTATTTTTTAATTATAGCCACAACAAAATGAACCCTTCCCTCCCAAAAGCGTTATGGGTATTAATTTCTAATTAGTAAATTTGCATACTCTCAATAAAACATGAACAAGATTGAAATACAATCGATGATTGCCCCGTTTACTGTCAGTGAAATAAGGGATCTCTGTGAAGCTTCTTATGTGGTGCGCTTCAGCAGAAATGGAATTACGTTTAAACCAGGGCAACATATTGTTGTGGGAGTGCTTGGAATGACCGATGCACGTGAGTATTCGGTTTATAGTGGAAAAGATGAGGAATACCTTGAAATACTTATCAGGGAGGTTGAAAATGGGATTGTCAGCAAGAAATTACGGAGACTGAACCCGGGAAATACCCTGGAAGTTAACGGCCCTTATGGCTTTTTCCTTACCAATGCGCAACCTCCTGCAAACAAAAAATTGCTCTTTATTGCCAGCGGAACCGGAATTGCTCCTTTTCATAGTTTTGTAAAGACATATCCCAATTCAGATTACACTATAATCCATGGGATACGTACTATCGATGAAGCCTATGAAAAAGAAGTTTATAAAAAAGGAAGATATATCACCTGTACTTCACGGGACGAAAAAGGGAATTTTCACGGCAGGCTCACAACATACCTGAAAAGCATGCATATCGATAAGGAAACAATGGTTTACCTTTGCGGAAACAGCGATATGGTTTTTGATTCTATCGACATCCTTCAGGAAAAAGGTATATCGAATTCTCATATCTTTACAGAAGTTTATTTTTAAGAAAGGGAAATGTATTACCACTTAATTACTTTGGGTTGCCAGATGAATGTATCTGACAGTGAACGGATGCATTCCATTCTTCACAGGATGGGCTATGTTCATACTGATAATGAGGAGGAGGCAAATTTGTTGGGAATACTGGCCTGTTCGGTCAGGCAGAAAGCAATCGACAAAGTATATTCGAGGATCAACAAATGGAACAAGTGGAAAAACCAGCGTAATCTGATCACTTTTGTGAGTGGCTGCGTACTGCCGGCCGATAAAGAAAAGTTTCTGAAACTTTTTGACCTGGTGTTCCCAATGTCTGAAGCAAATCAGCTCCCGGAAATGATCCATGAATATGGTGTTACAAGCGGCATTTCCCTTAAAAGAGATACTTCCCGCATCCCTCTGAATGATAATATTTTTTCGTTATGGAATGTTAATCCTGTTTACTCTTCCCGCTTTGAAGCATTTGTTCCAATACAGAACGGGTGTGATAAATTTTGTACTTTTTGCGCAGTTCCCTATACACGCGGGAGAGAGGTGTCCCGCCCCTCGGCAGATATTCTTGAAGAAATTGAAAAACTGGTTCGCACCGGATATAAAAGCATTACACTTCTGGGTCAGAATGTGAATTCTTATGGGAATGATAAAAAAGGCGAAGAAATCAGTTTTACACGGCTCCTCGAAAAAATTGGTCAGCTGGGAGATATATCCGGTCGTGAATTTCTGGTTTACTTCACTTCCCCTCATCCCCGGGATATGAAACCTGCGGTGATTGATGTTATAGCGAAGTACAGGGTGTTGGCTAAAATGATACATATCCCCCTGCAATCAGGAGATGACAAGGTACTGGTAAGAATGAACCGTGGATATAATGTTGAAAAATTCCGGGATATTATTATGTACATCCGTAAACAAATTCCCGAAGTCACTCTTTTCACTGATATTATTGTAGGATTTTCAGGCGAAACCGAGGAACAGTTTATAAATACCTGCAAAGCGCTGGATGAGTTTCAATTCAACATGGCCTATATTGCCAGATATTCCGCACGACCCGGAGCAGCCAGCTACCGCTGGGATGATGATGTGAGTATTGCTGATAAAAAAGACCGTTTCGAGAGGCTTACTCGTCAACTCTCAGAGATTTCAGAAAATTATAATAAGAGCCTTATTGGAAAAACATATAGAGTTTTGGTATTAGGTAAAGATCGTAAAGCCGGGCATTTATATGGACTTACCGAAGGTAAGATCATTGTCCGGTTTGCTTCCGCACAGGAATCTCTGATTGGAACGTTTACTGATGTTTCTGTTACTTCAGCGTCTGATTTTTCGGTTGAAGGAGAGAAAATTATGGTAAATTCAGAGGCGCTTAGGATGGCTAATTGAAAAACGAATATTAAGCGCAAGGGCGCAAGGGCGCTAAGGAATCGCAATTGTATATTTGCGTTTTAAATTGGCGCCCTTGCGCCCTTGCGCTTAACCTTGTGAATAATCTATTATGAAGAAAGTATCGTTCAAGACCCTGGGTTGTCGCCTGAATCAGTATGAAACCGATGCAATGGTAAGCGAGTTTCATAAGGGAGGGTATGAAATAGTTAAATTCAGCGATAATGCCGATGTATGTGTGATCAATACCTGCACAGTCACCAACCAGAGTGATCAGAAATCGAGAAACATCATTTCACAGGCTGCAGGCCGGAACCCGGAAGCCGTTATGGTTGTTGCCGGTTGTATGGTAAATAATCATAAGGACTTGCTCGAAAAAAACGATCTGATAACATATGTAGTTGATAATGAACATAAAAACAATATTTTTTCACTCGTAGAAGCTCATTTCAGGGGAGAAATCATCCATCCGGACCAGTTGCCTTCCGATATATTTGGTTATGAAACGGTCGACAGGAGCCTGCACACCCGAACCTCCATCAAAATTCAGGATGGATGCGATAATTTCTGCACGTTTTGTATCATTCCAACGGTTCGTGGAAAAGCCGTAAGCCGCAATCCTGATGAGATATATGAAAACATCAGAAAGGTAACGGCAAATGGATTTAAGGAAATTGTTATTACAGGAGTCAATATCGGTCGTTATGATTTCGGGGGATTGAAATTCGAAAATTTACTAGAGAACATTCTTGAAATTCCCGGCGAATTCCGGGTAAGGATTTCGTCCATTGAGCCGGATGGTTTCGGTCATGATTTTTCAAAGCTTTTTATGCATCCCAAACTGGCCCCACATCTGCATCTTTGCCTGCAAAGCGGATCAGATAAAATATTACTCAAAATGAGAAGGATGTATAATATCAGTTCCTTCATGGAAATCGTGAACGAGTTCCGAAGACTTTATCCCCTGTTTAACTTCACCACAGATATTATTGTTGGTTTTCCGGGTGAGACAGAAGAAGATTTCGCACAAACACTGCGGATAGCAAGGGAAGCGTCTTTCAGTCATATACATACCTTCCGTTATTCGGCCCGCAAAGGAACACGCGCAGAACGTATGGAGAATCCTGTTCCTGAACATGAAAAAGCTGCACGTAGCTCACTGATCAGGGAGATTTCCGAAACGAACAAAAGGAATTATTATACATCCATGATCGGAAAGGAACAAACAGTGCTGGTGGAGAAAATCCTCAGGGGTGGAGTGGCCCGGGGATATGGTGAGCATTATCTTCCGATACACTTCCATTTTCTATCCGGATCACAGAATTGTTTTGTTAAACTAAAAGTTGATTCAATCGCTGAAAAGGGGCTGAATGGTATTTTACTCTGATCTCATCTTAAAACAAAAAATTATTATCATGTCCGGCCTCCCCCAAAGAAAACGATTACCCCCCTGGATGCGCATGAAGATGCCCGGGGATGCCCGTTATATGGAAGTTAAAACTGTGGTCGAAAGCAACAGGCTTCATACTATCTGCAACAGCGGTAACTGTCCTAATATCGGCGAATGTTGGGCTTCAGGTACCGCTACTTTTATGATACTGGGGGAAATATGCACAAGAGCCTGCAAGTTTTGCGCAGTACCAACCGGGCGTCCCAAACCGGTTGATCCGGATGAGCCAAACCGCCTGGCAGACTCCATCCTGAAGATGAGTATTACCCATGCCGTGATCACCTCTGTTGATCGTGATGATCTCATTGATGGAGGGGCGGAAGCCTGGGCAACTACAATCAGGGCGCTTCATGACCGGGCGCCGGGCCTGACTTTAGAAACTCTGATCCCTGATTTTGATGGAAAACCGGAACTTGTACAACAGGTAATTGATGCTGACCCGGATGTAATATCTCACAACCTTGAGACGGTCAGGAGACTCACACCGTTTATCCGTACCAAAGCAAAGTACGAGACCAGCCTTTCTGTAATCAGGCAGGTGGCAACGTCCGGAATTACAGCCAAATCAGGAATCATGCTTGGCCTTGGTGAACGGGAGGAGGAGGTATTGCAGGTGATGGACGATCTTCTCGAGGCAGGTTGCAGCGTATTTACCCTGGGACAATACCTGCAACCAACCCGGTACCATATGCCGGTAGAGGAATATATCACCCCGGAGAAATTTGAAGAATACAGAGAGATTGCCTTGAAAAAGGGATTCCGGCAGGTGGAGAGTAGTCCGCTGGTTCGCTCTTCATACCACGCTTCCCGGCATGCACCGAAAAGGGTACAGTTTGAGGACCTTCAACTCATTGATTACAAGTTAGCGTGGGACTACCAGGAGGAACTCTTTGAACAATGGCAGAACTATAAACGGAACGGGAAAAATGGTATCAGCCCCGGTCACCGGATTCTCTTCTGTGAACACCCGCATGTATATACACTGGGTAAAAGCGGCGAAGAATCCAATATGCTGATCCAACCCGATTTTCTGGAAAAGATCAATGCAACCTATTACAGGATCAACAGGGGAGGTGATATCACTTATCATGGACCGGGACAAATAGTTGGGTACCCTATCCTTGACCTGGAGCATTTTGGTCTTGGGATAAAGAACTATATCTCACTTCTGGAAGAGGCCATGATCACACTGCTGGCAGGTTATGGGATAAAAGGAGAACGGATGGAGGGTGCAATTGGTGTCTGGATCGATACAGGTCACCCTTTAAAAGCCCGGAAGATATGCGCAATTGGTGTCCGCACCGCCCGCTTCGTCACCATGCATGGTTTTGCCCTCAATGTTAATACAAACCTTGATTATTTTACTTATATCAATCCCTGCGGTTTCCAAACCAAAGGCGTTACATCGATGCAGGTGGAACTGAAAAGGGAACTGCCTATGGAAGAGGTGAAACGGGAGCTGAAGGTGATACTGATTAAGATGTTGAGGTAATTCCTGATTATTGTATTTACGACTCTCTCTGAATTCTGCTATTTTATTATCTTTGTACCTCAAAATCCGGGATAAAACGTTATGGATCATATTCGAAACTTTTGCATAATTGCTCATATTGACCATGGCAAAAGCACCCTGGCCGATCGTCTGCTTGTGAAAACCGGAACTGTGACGGAAAGAGATTTTCAGAACCAGGTGCTCGACGATATGGATCTGGAGCGTGAGAGAGGCATAACCATTAAGAGTCATGCCATACAGATGGTACATTTTCAAGAGGGAAAAAAGTATGCCCTGAATCTTATTGATACTCCGGGACACGTTGATTTCTCTTACGAAGTATCCCGTTCAATTGCCGCCTGTGAGGGCGCACTGCTGGTGGTTGATGCTACTCAAGGTATTCAGGCTCAGACGATTTCCGTTTTATACCAGGCCATTGCACACAACCTGGAAATAATTCCAATCCTGAATAAAATGGATTCTGACAGCGCCATGCCTGAAGATGTTAAGGACCAAATTGTAGATCTGATTGGTTGTGAACGCGACTCAATTCTTGAAGCCAGCGGAAAAACAGGAATAGGGATTGATGAGATACTGGAAGCCATAATCAATCGGGTTCCTGCACCCAAGGGTGACCCAAACGCACCACTTCAGGCTCTGATATTCGACTCGGTTTTTAATAATTTCCGGGGGATTTACGCGTATTTCAGAATATTTAACGGCACCATCCACAAAGGCGAGCTGGTTAAATTTTTTAATACCAAAAAGGAATATAATGCCGATGAGATCGGTGTCCTGGCCCTGAAAAACGAGCCCCGTGATGTGCTGAGTGCAGGCGATGTGGGTTATATTATTTCCGGCATCAAAGCTTCAAAAGAAGTTAAAGTGGGAGATACTGTTACTACAGTTGCCAACCCATGCGAAAAGCCTATTTCCGGATTCGAAGATGTTAAACCGATGGTGTTTGCCGGAATTTACCCAGTTGATGCCGACGAATATGAAGATCTTCGTACCTCCATCGAAAAACTTCAACTTAACGATGCTTCACTTTCCTTCATCCCTGAATCATCTGCCGCACTTGGATTTGGATTCCGGTGCGGATTCCTGGGACTTTTACATATGGAGATCATCCAGGAACGTCTTGACCGGGAGTTCGATATGGATGTTATTACCACAGTGCCAAACGTTTCGTACAAAGTGGTTTCACATAAAGGGGAAATAATTGATGTTCACAATCCTTCAGGTTTGCCGGAAGCGAATTATATTGAGCGCATTGAAGAACCTTATATTACTGCACAGGTCATTTCACAGGCAGAATATGTGGGTCCGATTATGAAACTCTGTCTTGATAAAAGGGGAATTCTTAAGAATCAGCTTTACCTCACCAGTAACCGCGTTGAGCTGACATTCGAAATACCGTTAGCTGAAATTGTTTTTGATTTTTATGATAAACTGAAAAGCATTTCCAAAGGTTACGCATCGTTTGATTATCATCCATTGGATTATAAGAAGGCTGACCTGGTGAGACTTGACATCCTTCTGAACGGTGAGATGGTAGATGCCCTGTCAACCCTGATACACAGGAACAATGCGTATGATTTTGGGCGTCGCATGGTAGAAAAACTTAAAGAGCTTATTCCGCGTCAGCAATTTGATATTGCCATTCAGGCAGCTATCGGCGCCAAAGTTATTGCCCGTGAAACTGTTAAAGCAGTCAGAAAAGACGTTACCGCCAAGTGTTACGGGGGAGATATCACCCGAAAGCGTAAATTGCTGGAGAAACAGAAGAAAGGCAAGAAGCGTATGCGGCAGGTAGGAAATGTTGAGATTCCTCAAACGGCGTTTCTGGCAGTATTGAAGCTTGATTAGGGTAGGTTTTCAGGAGTATAGGTTTACTAAATGGATAGCCTCAATGAAACCCGTGATGAGAATGGCAATTTATAAAATAGAGAAAATTGTTTTCAGGAATTTGATGAACTAATTATGACGCGGTCACATCTGACCTTTCACGTCGTCACGAATTCTAAGATAAAAACAAGCTTTTCAACAAAAATTTTGTTTATAAG
>CAYGFI010000180.1:2450-9175 GCA_964349045.1 uncultured Chitinophaga sp. | reverse complement strand
ACTTTGAGGAAATAAATGATGATACTATTTAAGTTCCTTTTACATAAGCTAAAGCATTTTCTTCTGGCAACAATCTGTTTTCAGATTATTGTTGCCGATATTATGGCCCAGAATTCGCCAATTCAGGCATCAGCGCCTGCCTCAGTTGTTATAGGCCAGACCTTTAATTATACGATTTCAGGGGATTTCAGTGGCGATGTTGCACTTCCCGCTCTAAAAGGATTAAGGCTGGTTGGAGGTCCTTCAACATTTATAAGCCAGCAATCGAGCATGATAAACGGCCGTATTGAAAATGTAAAGACCGTTAGTTACACTTATACTCTCCTGGCCCAGGTGGAAGGAGATCTGGTCATTCCACCCGTAACCGTAACTTCAGGGCGAAAAGAAATAAAAACCAATGAGGTACGGATAAAGGTAGTTAAATCATCCCAGGAGGCTCAGTCAGAAATAAATAACCCTGCTGCCGGGTCGGGTGAGGGTTCTGAATCTGTGTTTATTCGCCAGATACCTTCTAAAACCAGCATTTATCAAGGTGAGCAACTTACACTGTCCACAAAAATTTTTACCCAGGAAGCATTGAACATCTCCAACTTTAAAGCGCCGGGATTTGATGGGTTCTGGCGCCAGGATCTCGATGCTGATCAGAATGCACAACAGGAAAAAATAAATGGAAAAATATACCTCTCCCAGGTTTTTAAGAGAGATCTGTTAACTGCTCAAAAGAATGGCGCCATGACTATTGAAGCTGCCGACCTCGAATGCATGATCAGGAAAAAAGTTACCGGGAGCAGACAAAATGCATTCAGCGATCCGTTTTTTAATGACCCTTTTTTCGATCGTTATGAGAATGTACCCGCGACTTTTAAAACCAATTCTGTCATCATCACTGTGAAACCGCTTCCTGCCGGAGCCCCGGCGGGCTTTAATGGTGCAGTTGGTTCTTTTAATCTGAAGGTTAGTATCGATAAAGAAAAGCTTAAAGTAAATGATGCAATTACCCTTAAAGTTCATATTTCAGGAAATGGTAACCTCGACCTTCTTAAACCGGTTAAAATTGATTTCCCGCCTGATCTTGAAGTGTTCGATCCAAAATCAGTTCAGAATATTAAACATTCTGAAAACGGAACCAGCGGCAGCCTGAATTATGAATATGTTCTGATTCCCCGTCATGCTGGTAATTTCAGGATTTCACCTGTATTGTTTTCATGGTTCGACCCATCAGTAGAAAAATACAAAACAGGAAAATCCTCTGAATTTACCTTTAGTGTTGAAAAATCAGACGTAGAGGATGAGACCTACTTCACATCACCGTTATCTTCAGGTAAAAATAACCAGGGTGGCAAAGAAGTTGTTTCTCTGGCAGATGATATTCGTTTTATACGTTTAACTCCCCCTGAATTAAGACTCATTGGAAAATCAATTTTTGGATCTCCGTCGTTCATTGCTGCTTATATTATTCCTCTGTTTTTGCTGTTTGCTTTGATCCTGTTCAGAAAAGAACGGATCAGAAGAAATGCAGATATGAATGCGGTTCGAAACAGAAAAGCTCGCAAACTGGCTGAAAAAAGGCTCAAAAGGGCATTAATTTTCTTAAAGTCTGATGAAATTGGATTTTACGATGAAATATTAAAGGCAATCTGGGGATATCTTTCTGATAAACTTGGAGTTAATGTTTCGGAGATATCCCGCGAAAAAATCGCATCGGAATTGAGACTGCAAGACCTTGATCCAATTATAGCTCAGTCTTTATGGGCCTTACTTGATACCTGTGAAATGGCAAGATATGCAAGCGAAACAGGTGGCGATAAACAAAAAGTTTATGATGAAGCAATTCGTCTTATAAGTATTCTGCAGGAGAAAATCAGCAAGACATGAAAAATACTATTATAACAATTTTGATTTTATTTTTTGCTGGATATCTATTGAAAGCCGCACCGGATACATTATATTACAAAGCCAATCAGCTTTATCAGGAAGGACGGTACGAAGAGTCGATTGAACTTTATGAATCGGTACTCGTCGCGGGTTTTGAATCGGCCTCCTTGTATTATAACCTTGGTAACGCGTGTTTTCGTTCTAATAAGCTTGGTAAGGCCCGATTATACTATGAAAAATCTCTCAAACTAAATCCGGAAGATGAGGATACACAAACCAATCTTATCTACCTTGAAGGACTGTTGGCTGATCGTTTTGAAGTAGTACCTGAAATCTTTTTTAAAAAATGGATTAAATCTGCTATTTCTTCCCTCAGCGCTGATAAATGGGCATATTTATCCATATTCTCCTTTGTTATAAGTATTTTTGCATTAATTGTGTACCTGCTTTTGCGCCAGATCATGTGGAGAAAATCCGGATTTATTATTTCAATTATTGCCTTGTTATTAAGTCTGTCTTCATTAGGGGCCGCCTGGAAACAAAACCGGCTAATTGTGAATTCTGATTCTGCAGTTGTTATTGACCTTTCGGTTAATGTTAACTCAACCCCTAGCGAAACAGGAACAGGTTTATTTATCCTTCACGAGGGAGCAAAAGTCTGGCTGGAAGATAATACAACCGGCTGGCAGGAGATTCGATTGAGTGACGGAAGAAAAGGTTGGGTACCGGAAGGCAGTATTCAAACAATCTGATGCAAAACAATAAAATGACTACTCAACTATCTCTCAGGCAGAAAATTTATATCATCGTTTTTAAGACCAGTACTAAGGCAGGAAAACGTTTTGATATTATTCTGCTATGGTTAATTCTTACAAGTGTTGTCTGTTTATTACTCGAAAGCGTTCCGTTTATAGGCATCAATTATGGCTCTGTCCTATTGACTATAGAGGTATTCTTCACCATTATTTTTTCAATTGAGTATTTGCTGAGAATTTATATTAGCCCCCAACCATTTAAATACGTATTCAGTTTCTGGGGAATGGTAGATTTGTTATCTGTTGTTCCAACATACCTGATTCTATTAAGGCCTGACTTACATTATTTATTAATAATCAAATCTTTACGGTTACTGAGGGTTTTTCGTATTATAAAATTGGCAGGTTTTATAACCGCTGCTGAATTATTAATCGAAGCGTTCAGGACAAGTATTTATAAAATTAGTACATTTCTGATTTCAGTCCTAACAGTTGTCACTATTATGGGTACACTAATGTACATCGTTGAAGGAGGCGAAAATGGTTTTACAAGTATTCCCCAAAGTATTTATTGGGCCATAATTACCATAACAACAGTTGGTTACGGTGATATTGTTCCACATACGGTTATTGGGAAGTTCATTTCGTCGATTGTAATGGTTATCGGTTATTCCATAATTGCTGTCCCAACCGGACTGTTTACTGTGGAATTTATGAGATCCAGTATAAAAAAGACGAGTTGTTCAAAATGTAATCACAAAAACGAATCTACTTCAAAATTTTGCAGTAACTGTGGTAATGAAATGGATAAGCAGTAATTAAATTGAACTGGTTTTCTATTGCTTTGATATGATAAAATCATTTTCTAAAGAAAAAGGCTCTTCAAAAACAATCCTGGGTTTTGATAAGAATATTTTTTATACCGGACTCACCAGTTTTCTTACCGATACCTCCTCGAAAATGGTGTATTCGGTAATGCCGATGTTTCTTATTTCTTTGGGAGCATCAAAAACTACCTTATCAGTCATTGAAGGAATAGCGGAAAGTACCGCTGCTCTTGTTAAAACTCTTTCGGGTTTCAGAAGCGATAAAACAGGCAGGAATAAGCCATTGATGTTTATTGGCTATGCGATGACTGCCATTGTAACTCCTTTTTATGCATGGGCTGTTTCGCCTATGCAGGTTCTTTATCTGCGGTTTATTGAGCGTTTTGGAAAGGGTATACGAACAGCTCCACGCGACAGTCTTATCGCCGGCTCGGCAAAAGAAGGTAAATTAGGCAAAAGTTTCGGGTTTCATAAAGCCATGGATAATGCCGGTGCAATTGTTGGTCCGTTATTGGCATTTTTAATCCTCAGGAGTTTTCCTGCCAATTTTAAAATGATATTTTTGGTTTCTGCAATTCCCGCATTCCTCGGGCTAATAACGATTCTTGTATTCATTAAAGAAGCCAGAAAAAAGAAAGAAAGCCTGTATTCGAAATTCCGTTTTCGTGATTTTTCGAAAAAATATTATTTGATCCTCGGAATAATATTTATTTTCACTTTGGGAAATTCAACAGATGCCCTGTTACTGGTAAAAGCAAATGAAGTAGGAGTGAAGTTGGCATATATTCCCCTGGTTTACCTTATTTTTAATACCGTTTCAGTTTTCTTTTCAATTCCTATGGGAGCTCTTTCGGACCGGATAGGAAGGGAGAAGCTATTGATTTTTGGATACCTTGTTTATTCTGTAGTGTATTTTGGATTCGGATATACTTCAGAAGTTAGTGTAATTGTGATATTATTTGGATTATATGGAGTGTATTCCTCTTCAACCGATAGCGTACAGAAGGCTATGGTATCAGATAATCTGGATAAAAATAAGCAGGGAACAGGTCTCGGGATATATAACGCCATGTTAGGTATAACTCTTCTTCCGGCAAGCATAATCGCGGGAATTTTATACGATAAGGTAAATTCTGCTGTACCATTTTATTTTGGGGCATGTACTGCATTTCTTTCTGCTGTGCTGATGTTACTTTTTTATCGCCGGAATAATAATAAGCAACTATAAATTGTAACCCATGACTCAAACTCCAAACTCAAACTCCAAACTCACATTCCTTACCTTCCTCGTCTATAGTTTATCTTATCCGCTTCTTCCTTGAGTCTGTCAAACTGATCTTCTGTTACAAAAGGTCTTAATTCCTCGTTCATTTGACGCATTAGTGAATCAAAAACACTACTTACATTGTTTTTTAAGGCAAGTGATTTTTCAGCATATTCTTCTATAATGGGAAGCAGGGTGTCTTTTTGTAATTCAGATGGGCCGATCACTTTTAAGGTCTTATATACGAATACTTCATGATAGGAATATTTATGTTTCTTTTTCATTTCATGTTTTCTGATCTGACCAGAGGTAATGAATCCAAAAACAAATCCAATAAGCAATGCAATTAAAATGGTAAGGAGCGCTTTGATTTTCATTTCTTTGTTTTTTAGAATTCGTAAAATAAGGATGAAATAAAATTTATATCATTTGATGCTTCTGTTCCGATTACTGTACCGAGGCCATCCTGTCCCTGAAAGAAAAACAAGGTTATAATTACCAATACAACTGCAGCTAGTCCATACGCCATTACACGGCTAAACTGCATTGAAATATATTCTTCCAGCCCGTGAATCCGGGACAGTTGTGAGATCCGGCCCATAACTTTATCCGTAAAGTAAGGGGAAAAATCTTTGGCAAGGGTACCGGACTCACTTCGATAAAATATAAGTTCATCATAGCTTTTTCTCGCTTTAACCGGGTCACTGAATACTGAGAAATCATTTAAACCGGGATCGGACCGATCCATCAGGTTTAACAATTTTTCGAATTCTTTCCTTTTCATTTTTCAGTTTTTAAGTGATGTCTTTATCCTTATTATTTACTAACCGACTTTGCGCAGGTGAGTTACCTTTTAATTAGCCTTCGCATATCCTCCTGAGCCCTTGCGAGTCGTGATAGCACAGTTCCCAGGGGTATTTTCAATATTTTTGCTGTTTCTTTCGTACTATAACCTTCTACAACCCTGAGAATAAAGACCGACCGTTGCCTGGGATCCAGCTTATCCATTGCCTTTTGAATCTCTTCCATTATTTCAGCTCTTTCCGGTCCGGTTATTTCAATATCCTGATTTAGTTTTACTCCCGAGTCTATATATACTGTACTATTGTTAAATCTTTTTCTCTTTTTTAATTCATTAAGACTCAGATTCATGGCAATCCGGATTAAATAGGTCTTCAGTGTTGCATCGCCTCTGAAGCCGGACAGAGAGTGATATAATCTTATGAATGTTTCCTGGCCAACATCTTCGGCCTCCGGACAATCACCAAGCATACCCTTAATAACACCTGCTACCGGGTTTTTATACCGTTCCACCAACAATCTGAAAAGATCAGGATTACCGTTTAAAATTTTATCGATAATCTCATTATCACTTAATGGCTTCAACCGAAATATTATTTAGCTGTTATTTAGACAACAGTAGAATCTTTATTATTCCAAATTTAGCTGAAATAAAGTTTAGTTCACTGGGTAAAATTATTTATTTTTGAGTCAGAAGTCAGAAGTCGGAAGTCCGGAGTCAGAAGTCGGAAGTCCGGAGTCAGAAGTCGGAAGTCCGGAGTCAGAAGTCGGAAGTCCGGAGTCAGAATTCGGAAGTCAGAAGCCCGGAGTCAGAATTCGGAAGTCCGGAGTCAGAAGTCAGAAGTCTGGAGTCAGAAGTCAGAAGTCAGAAGTCGGAAGTCCGGAGTCAGAAGTTGGAAGTCCGGAGTCAGAAGTCAGAAGTCAGAAGTCGGAAGTCCGGAGGAATTATATATATACACAGTTACTCCATGCATATAACAAACTTCCAACTTCGGTCTTCCGTCTTCCGTCTCCCGTCCCCCATCTTCGGTCTCCCATCTTCCGTCTCCCGTCTCCCATCTTCGGTCTCCCATCTTCCGTCTCCCGTCTTCGGTCTTCCGTCTCCCATCTTCAGTCTTCCGTCTTCCGTCTTCCGTCTCCCATCTTCCGTCTTCCGTCTTCCGTCTTCCGTCTCCCATCTTCAGTCTTCCGTCTTCCGTCTTC
>CAYGFI010000180.1:0-2350 GCA_964349045.1 uncultured Chitinophaga sp. | reverse complement strand
TCTTCGGTCTCCCATCTTCGGTCTTCCGTCTTCGGTCTTCCGTCTTCCGTCTCCCGTCTTCCGTCTTCGGTCTCCCATCTTCGGTCTTCGGTCTCCCATCTTCCGTCTTCGGTCTCCCATCTTCCGTCTTCCGTCTCCCGTCTCCCGACATTATCTACCGTTTTTGTTCTATCGACTTCTTACTAATTTGACTCCTCAATTTAATTTATAATTTTGAATCGTAAAATAACTCGTGATGAATAGCCTTCTTCTGGTAATATTGGCATTGGTCGGATATATTCTGGCCTATAGGTTTTATGGTCGTTTTCTCGGTAAACGAATATTTGAAATAACGACAGGCCAGATCATGCCTGCACATGAATTTAAAGACGGGGTTGATTTCGTCCCGACCCGTCGCAATATCATATTTGGTCATCATTTTACCACCATTGCAGGACTCGGTCCCATTGTAGGGCCTGCTATTGGTATTATCTGGGGATGGCTTCCTGCGTTTATCTGGATTTTCCTGGGTTCAATTTTCATGGGAGCGGTTCACGATTTTTCAACAATGGTAGTATCCGCGAGAAACAAAGGAATTTCTATTGGAGATCTCACGGGCAAAATCATTGGTCCTTCAACACGCTACGCCTTTTTATTTATTATGCAGTTCCTGTTGTTCATTGTACTGGCAGTTTTTGCCATGATAGTCAGTACGTTGTTTATAATGTATCCTGAATCTGTAATCCCTGTGTGGATGCAGATCCCAATAGCAATATGGCTTGGATGGAAAATAAGGCAGGGAAAAAGCGATTTATTATATTCCGTTATATCGGTTCTGGTCATGTATGGTTTCATTATTTTAGGGGTATATTTTCCTGTGAATTTACCCGGTTCATCTGAAAACATGGTAATTGTGAGTTGGTGCGTTATACTTTTTGCGTATGTATTTATCGCATCCACTCTTCCTGTTCATAAACTTTTACAACCCCGGGACTATATCAATTCTCATCAGCTTTTAATTGCAATGGGGCTTATATTCTTAGGGGTATTAGTTGCCCATCCTCAAATCTCGGCGCCCGCCATTAACCTGGCTGCATTTTCTAAATCTTCAGGTGTCCCTGCAATGATGCCGGCGCTATTCATAATTATTGCATGCGGAGCAATCTCAGGATTTCATTCTCTTGCAAGTTCTGGTACAACTATCAAGCAGGTTGATAAAGAAAAAGATACTTTGTTTATTGGTTTCGGGGGAATGCTGACTGAAAGTTTTCTGGCGGTTCTTGTGTTAATGGCAATTGCAGCAGGGTTGGGAATGGGTCTTTTGAATTCAGATAACGTTTTATTAAAAGGGGAGGAGGCATACAGAAGTTACTACCACGACTGGAATGCTCTTAATACTATGAAAGCTAATCTTGATGCTTTTATTACCGGAACATCAAACCTGCTTGCAGCTATTGGTATTCCTGCAAAATTTGGGAAGTCAATGGTGGCAGTTTTTATAGTTTCATTTGCCGGAACAACTCTTGATTCAGCAACCCGTATTCAAAGGCTATCCTTGCAGGAAATCTTTAAAAATAAAGACGGAAAAGTGACAAGGCCAATAAATAACCGCTATGTAGCAACATTTCTTATTGTAGCTGCCGCGGCAGCTATGAGTTTTATAAAGCCGGGAGGTAAAGGAGCAATGCTGCTTTGGCCAATGTTTGGATCTCTTAATCAGTTATTGGCAGGCCTGGCACTGGGAGTTGTAACGATTTATCTATACATAAAAAAGAAAAATATTCTTTACACATTCATCCCGATGGTTTTTGTTCTGACTGTGACTCTTTGGGCAATGGTTGAAAATCTTGTAAAATATATTCGTACAAATGAATATCTGCTGTCTATTCTTTCGATAATCATCCTGTTATTGACTGCCTGGCTCATAATAAGTGGATTGCATGCGTTTTATATAAGGCGGAAGTCATCTAATACCTGATAGTAAATGAATTATAATTAGCAGATTGTCCCTGTTCAACTGAAATATCTTCTACTGAACCATAACCGGATCCATGCTTACACCAGTTTACCAATTCCTTAAGCTGATCCATTGTCCCTTCAGCCTCAATATAAACACTTCCATCGGGCATATTTTTAACCATCCCGAAAATCCCCCTGTATCGGGCTTCCCTTAAACAAGCCTGGCGAAAACCAACCCCCTGAACTCTTCCTGTTACCCTGATTTTATATACAACTTTAGAATCTGCCATATAAATCATATATATTTTTGTATTATTGTTGTACCTTGCAAATAGTACTATTTATCAAAAAGGCTCCCGACATTTTCTTACCGGCATAGATTATATGTTGCAGTAAAATACAGAATTAAAAG
>CAYGFI010000179.1:0-9322 GCA_964349045.1 uncultured Chitinophaga sp. | reverse complement strand
TATAACATCTTCAAATTATCAAATTGATAAAATTTTCAAATTTATTCATTCCTGATTTCAAGAAATGTTCTGATTTACAATTTATTAATTATTCCACAGCAATTACGTCCTTTACTTCCGGAAGTTCTTTCCTGATGGCTTCTTCAACCCCGGCCTTAAGGGTCATCAGGCTATACGGACAACCATCGCAGGCTCCGGAGAATTTTACCCTGACAACCAGATCATCGCTGATACTGCTTAAAATAACATCTCCTCCGTCTGCATTCAGATACGGACGGATCTTTTCAAGCGCCAGGTTAACCTTATCCTCAATCTTACTTTTTTCCATGTGTATTTCAGTTTTTTGTTTTTATAACTTCACAGCCGTCGGTATTGGTAATTTCAACTTTTTTTGTAGGATCCTTTTCCTGGTTTCTCTTTTCAATTATTGTAATCAGGTTCCGAGCGAGAACATCAAAGGCTTTCCCGGCCGGATCCCCGTTATCAAGGACAGAAGGTTTGCCGGAATCTCCTTTTTCACAAATACTTTGCACAAGCGGAATCTGCGCCAACAGATCAAGTCCCAGATCCTGTGCAAGTTTTTTACATCCCTCTTTGCCAAAAATAAAGTATTTGTTTTCCGGAAGTTCAGCGGGAGTGAACCACGACATGTTTTCAATAAGGCCCAAAACAGGTACGTTAATTTTATCTCCCGCGAACATGGCAATTCCCTTAATAACATCGGCAAGGGCAACCTGTTGTGGCGTGCTTACAATAATTGCTCCGGTAACCGCCACTTCCTGGACCATGGTAAGATGAATATCACCGGTTCCGGGAGGAAGATCAATAAGCAGATAATCGAGTTCACCCCAGTCACCTAAGGTAATAAGCTGCTTGAGTGCATTAGTTGCCATTGGGCCTCTCCAGACTAACGCATCTTCAGGATTTACGAAAAATCCCAGTGATAAAACTTTTACTCCATATTTTTCAATAGGGACCATCAGTTCCCGGTTTCCATCCTGTCTGATCACAGGTCTTTCTCCCTCGAGACCAAACATTTTCGGAATGGAAGGGCCATACACATCAGCATCAAGCAATCCAACGGATGCCCCAGTTTTTGCAAGCGCCACTGCAAGGTTAACAGCAATAGTTGATTTGCCAACACCCCCTTTACCTGAAGCAACAGCAATAATATTATTAACGCCTGATAATGGACCCCGGTTTATTTCCGGACTCTTTTTAGCCAGATGACTTGTACTGATATAAATTTTGTTCTCCACTTCCGGTCCGAAAGTATTTTTCAGGGCAATAGTAGCTGCTTTCTTTATGGATGCCAGAAGCGGATCGTTTTGTTTTACAGATACGAGTGAAAAACTGATTTTACTACTTTCAACAACCAGGTTTTCAACCATTTTCAGATCGACAATGTTTATGCCCTTTTCGGGGTGCACCACCTGCTTAAGACTTTGAAGTACATTTTCAGAAGTGTATGTCATGATTGAATTATTGTAATGATTTTCCGGAAAAACCGGTTTCTTCCTGATTTAGCCTGTAAAAATACCAAAAAAAACTTTAATTAGACTAATTCTTTATAGTCATTCCGGAAATACTTCCCAGATAGATTAAACCTTTCAATTTGGATTTTTTTTACTGATTTTCTGCACGAAATAATTACAATAAACAATCACAATTATTTCATCTGCCAGATGAACAGGCGATTCAAAATATGTCGAATTGATTATCTTTGTCACTATAAAATCTAATAAAAAACAGATGACAGATTTATTGACAATACTTGAAAAGAAAAGTGTGAATTTGCCAGAAGATGTTTTAGTGTTACTAAAAGGTTGTAAAAAGTTAAATATATATAATACAGTTGAAGAACTAGCAATTGCTGCTGTAGGCGGTGAAAATAATGACCTGTTTGAGGTTAAATATGATATTCCAGGTAAAGGAGAATATACAGAAGCAATAGTTCACAAGGTTACAAATGGGATTTCTGCTAATTATACTGATCCTTATATGCGGCGTAGGGACCCGGATACCATGTTTATTGCAGACAGCTTGCCTACAGATAAGAAAAGATTTACAGAGACTTTCGGATATGACTTTCAATCACTTAAATCAGAAACTTTCGAGTGGCTCAGGCAGCAGGAATTAGCCTGTTTTTTTTATTTTGCCGGAAGGGATAAGATTGGAGTGTCCGGTATTGCCATTACTCCAGCAAACGCCGGATTTTTTGCAATGGGATTAGCAATGCTGCAAATTCTGATCCCCGTGAATGAAATTCAAGATCATTCAACCATAGACTCTGTTATTTATGTTGCCCCTACATTCCGTCATACACACTTCAAAGGCAAACAGGTTGTTGTTCATAACCGGAAGGAACATTTGCATGAAATATACTCATATAACCTTTATCCCGGGCCAAGCGCAAAAAAAGGCTTGTATGGAGCTTTATTGAATAAGGGCGAAAAAGAAGGCTGGTTTACTGCTCATTGCTCAACTGTTCAGGTTGTTAGTCCTTATGATAATTTAACCACCTTTATGCACGAAGGAGCTAGCGGAGGTGGAAAAAGTGAAATGCATCAGCACATTGTAAGGGAGCCGGATGGTCAAATTCTTATTGGACAAAATATTATTTCCGGAGAAAAAAGGTTGATCAACCTGCCCCTGTTTTGTTCATTCAATCCGGTTACAGATGATATGGCTTTATGTCATCCTTCATTGCAAAAGGATAACGGCAAGTTGACTGTTCTTGATGCAGAAAACTCCTGGTTTATCCGGGTCGACAGTATTAAAGATTATGGAGATGACCCTTTCCTTGAAAAGATTACTATCAAACCAAAAAAGCCCCTTTTATTTCTTAACATCAAATCAAACCCTTGCTGTACTGCTTTAATCTGGGATCATATTGAAGATGCTCCGGGAAAAAGCTGTCCCAACCCAAGAGTAATTTTGCCAAGAGATATTGTACCCGGGGTAATAAATAAACCTGTAACCGTTGATGTGAGGAGTTTTGGTGTTCGAACCCCACCCAGCTCTAAGGAAAATCCAAATTATGGAATTATAGGTTTGTTTCATATTTTGCCTCCTTCATTGGCCTGGCTATGGAGGCTTGTATCGCCGAGAGGGTATGCAAATCCAAGTATAATCGTGGGTGATGGAATGGAATCAGAAGGCGTAGGCTCATATTGGCCTTTTGCAACCGGTAAAATGGCACCGCACGCAAATATGCTTCTTGAACAGATTATAGATACTCCAAGGATGAGATATACCCTTATACCCAATCAACATATAGGTGTATGGAAAGTTGGTTTCAAACCCCAGCTGTTGATGCGGGAATATCTTACAAGAAGGGGCAATGCAAAACTCAGAAGCGACCAGTTTCAGGATGCAAGATGTCCTTTGCTTGGATATGAATTGAATTACTTAACCATCGAAGGTGCAAAAATACCTTCCCGCTTTCTGCAGGTACACAAACAAAGTGAAGTGGGAGTTGAAGGCTATGATGCAGGAGCAACTATTCTATATGATTTCTTTAAAAAGGAATTGAAAAAATTCCTTTCTCCGGAATTATCTGTAACTGGCAAAAGAATCATAGATGCCTGCATGTCGGGGGCAACCGTTGATGATTATAATTCAATAATCCCAATGAGTTACCAGTATTCATTTTTAACCATTCAGGATTACGAGAATAATAATGAAAATTAATAATTTGTATTTTTCAGATCAGTTCCCTATTTGGATCCCAGAAAATAGTTTCAAAATTCATAATTTTATTATCCTCAATAATAACGCCCTCGTTTTCAAGTAATTCCTGCATCATGCCGGTTCCGGGAAAATGGTGTTTCCCCGTAAGTATTCCAAACCGGTTAACTACCCTGTGAGCGGGGATAAATTCATCGATATAATGACTATTATTCATGGCCCAGCCAACCATACGTGATGATCCTGCAGTGCCAAGATAGCGCGCAATTGCCCCATATGAGGTTACTCTGCCCCGAGGGATCAGCTTTGTAACTTCATAAACCCGTGAGAAAAATCCATCATCATTCTTTTTCCCGGATTTCATGGAGTGGGATCTCTTTTTTAAGCTTAAATTTCAAATAGTTAATATTACATCCTGTTTCAAGGAATTTCTGTTCATAAAAGGTTTTTATACCGAGAATGTCATCAACAATTTCAGAACCATATAAGTCGGATGTGCTGAAAAGTATTTCCAACTTATTATTTTTCAGCAGGTTCAGCGTGTAATCATATAAAAGATCACTGTCGGTTTTGAGGTGAATGATTCCTCCGTCGGTAAGGAATTCCTGGTATTTCTGCAAAAACTCTGTACCGGTAAGTCGTTTCTTCCTTCTTCTTTCGGTTGGTTGCGGATCGGGAAAAGCAATCCATATCTCGTCAACTTCATCCGGGGCAAAAAAAGATGAAATTAATTCGATCCGGGTCCGCAAAAAAGAAGCGTTCAGGATTTTTTCCTCGTGGGAGGTCCTGGCACCCTTCCACATCCTTGCTCCTTTAATATCCACTCCGATGAAATTCTTTTCAGGAAAATGCCGGGCCATCCCGATCGTATATTCCCCTTTGCCGCATCCCAGCTCAAGAACCAGAGGATTTTGGTTATGAAAAACTTCCTTCTTCCATTTTCCTTTTAAATGATATTCTTTCCCGCTTATTTCATTCATGCGGGGTTGAAATACCCGATCAAATTGACTCAGTTCCTGGAATCTTCTGAGTTTATCCTTTCCCAATACAATCTGTTTTATTCAAGTTTTTTATATTCTTCAATTCGTAAACCCACATCGGTAACGGGAATTTCCGGTATTCTCATCCCCTGTTCAATTTCAAATTTATATTTCCCCGGGAGTACAAAGCGAACGGCTTTTCTGAATTCTCTCGAAACCAATTTGATATCACTAAACCCATTACCTTTCCATTTCCCGTGATCATCGGTAATGATTATTTCAACTGTGTCTCTGCGTGAAACTCCTGTTGGAGAAGTAGTTGTAACAAATACATACAGGTTACTTTTGGGGTAATCTGTTGTATGCCTGAAATTAATTAGAATATTATACATCCCGATACTGTCTTTCACGTCAACCTCAAAAGTCTTTTTATCTCTCCATTTCCATTGTCCTCCTTCAGTTTTGCTGTATTCATCATACAGCATATAAGGATCACATGCAGCAATGAGAAAAGATAATCCAAAAACTACAAATAGAATCTTCATATTATTTTACATTTCCGGGAAGAGTATCAATTCCGGGGATTCCTGTTTTTCCTTTTCTTCTTACGTTTGTTAAACGATTTTTTTTCATCAAATCTTGTCAGGCTGTCCTGTCCGACATCATTCTGATAGCTGATATCAACACTACCATAATCGTCGTGTAATATAAGATTTTCGGGCAATTCGCCCGTTTTATTCATCGCGATTATTTCTTCAACGCGTTCAACCGGAACGGGAACAAGAATTATACCTGATTCTTTAACGAATGAGTACCAGTATAATCCCCTGTAAACATCAGTTTTCACATGAAAAGCATCTCCCTGACGCGTTTTGAGCGGAACTTCCCTGGAAGGAAATTCTTTTTGGGCATCGATATATGAGGTTACTTCGTAATTGAGGCAGCACTTGAGTTTTCCGCATTGACCTGCAAGTTTTTGAGGATTAAGCGATACCTCCTGGTAACGCGCTGCGGCCGTAGTAACCGAAACAAAATTTGTGATCCATGAGGCGCAGCATAACTCCCGTCCACAGGAACCGATTCCCCCGATCCGGCCGGCTTCCTGGCGGGCCCCGATCTGTCGCATCTCAATCCTGATGCGAAACTCGTCTGCCAGCAGCTTTATTAACTCGCGAAAATCGACTCGTTCATCAGCTATATAATAGAAAATAGCTTTCGTCTTATCTCCCTGGTATTCCACATCACCAATCTTCATGTTAAGTTTGAGATCTTCCGTGATTTTCCGCGACCTGAGCATAGTCTTGTTTTCCAGATCGATAGCATCCTTCCATTTATCGATGTCGGCCTGTTTGGCCTTACGGTAAACTTTCCGCATATCTTCAGCTGCCGGATTTTGCCCGTATTTTATCATCTGGTGGATAACGATTTCTCCCGTGAGAGAAACAATTCCAATATCATGTCCGGGAGAGGCTTCAACAGCAACAAGGTCCCCTCTCTTTAACCGTAGCTCATTCGTATTTCTATAAAAGGCTTTCCGGGTATTTTTGAACCGGATTTCAACCGCATCAAATTGGTTTATACTATGGGGTATATCCCTCAACCAGTCATAATCATCAAGCTTGGCACATCCGCTGAAATAGTTTGATATCTTATCCTGGTTGTCGTTCAGCTTCTCAGTACAGCCTCCTTTACAACAACCTCTGTGAATCATTTTCAAAGTTTTAAATTAACCTAAACGAGGTTAAGGCCAAAATTAAGAAAAAAAACGATACGATTTTAACGCTAATTCGATATAAGGAACTTCGGATTTCAGAACCTGACAGGTAAAAATAATTAAGCACAGTTAAATTCGTAAAATCTAACCGCGATAATACTGCGGTTAGCGTTACCGGTTGAGCCGGCACCTGCGATTAACAATACATTTTACCTCTTTAACATCCGCCCAATCTTAAGCCCGGTATCCAGAAACACAATTTTCGCATTGGCATTGGCCGATATATGATTATATGCATGATTGAGTTCCTGGTAAATATCATAAACATTTTTACCATTAATGAATTTAGAAAACTTTACAGACCAGTCCTTCTCATATTGCGCCATATGGGAAATGCCTGAATGATTTGTATTTACAAGAAAATTCTCACGCAACATGCGCAAACCGTACGAAAGAAACATTTTTTGTTTTTCCCTTCCGCTTTTTGCCATCTCTTCAACCCATTCGGTAAGATCTGTCATACTATAGGCATAGGAAATTCTCATAAAGCCTACAAACTGTTCGAAATTATTCTTATTCTGGCCGTCCTCCATCAGGGAACTAAGAGCTTTATTAAAATTTCCATCTGCGAGCGCAACGGCATCGTCGATCGCATCATCGCTCAGGTCAGTCTTTAATTTCAGGGCAGATTTAATATCTTCATCCTTGAGACGTGGAATTTTAATAAGTTGGGTTCTGGATAAAATTGTAGGAAGAACCTCCCCGGGTAATTCGGAGACCAGCAAAAAAACTGTGCCAGCCGGAGGTTCTTCCACCATTTTAAGTAACTTATTGGCTGCTGTCGGATTCATTCTTTCCGGCAACCACATGATGAGAATTTTAAAATCAGACTCATAGGGTTTCAAATTTAGTTTCCTGATGATTTCCACACTTTCCTTAACTCCGATCAGACCCTGTTTGTTTTCAATACCAATTTTATCGTACCATTGATACTGATCGAAATAAGGATTCTCCAGCACGATTTCTCTCCATTTCTCCAAAGCTTTATCAACCGGTGTTTCATCCTGTTTTGTTGTTGACGGAGTGGTAGCAGGGAAAACGAAATGCAGATCAGGATGTACCAGCCTGGTATATTTGATGCACGATGGACATTTGCCACAGGAGTCATCCTGTTGCTGGTCGTTACAGGAAATGTACTGCGCATAGGCCAGAGCAAGGGCCAGCTTGCCGGAACCCTCCGGACCGTAAAACAACTGGGCATGACTGATCCTCCCATCGCGAACGGTGCGGATTAAACTTTCCTTTATTTCCGTCTGTCCTGTTATCTCTCTAAAAAACATTATTGAATCTTTTTTGGAATTTATCCCAATTGTTTTCTGCCAGAGTCAAATATAAAAATACTTTTTTTACCTTTGGGGATGTTTTGAAAAAGAACATAAAAATAACTTAAAAGCAAAAGATTATGCTGACTGTTGATAAATTCAATTTCTCCGGAAAAAGAGCAATTGTAAGGGTGGATTTCAATGTCCCCCTTAACAGTAACTTCGAGGTTACCGACGATAACCGTATCAGGGCTGCATTGCCAACCATTAAAAAAATTCTTTCAGATGGCGGCTCTGCCATTCTCATGTCGCACCTGGGAAGGCCCGATGGAAAGGTCATAGAAAAATATTCGCTCAAACATGTAGTTACCGCTGTTGAAAAGGTTCTTGGCAAACCTGTAAAGTTTGCCGGCGATTGTGTGGGTGAACATGTTGAGAAAATGGCTGCTTCCCTGAAACCGGGAGAAGTGATGCTTCTTGAAAACCTTCGTTACCATGAAGAAGAGGAAGGTAAACCCTACCATCTTGGAAAAGAGGCTTCAGAAGAAGATAAGAAAGCCGGGAAAGCTAAAGTGAAAGAAAGTCAGAAGGAATTTGTAAAAAATCTATCAAAACTTGCCGATTGTTACGTAAACGATGCATTTGGAACTGCTCACAGGGCTCATGCCTCAACAGCGCTTATTGCTGCTCATTTCCCTGGTAAGAGTATGTTCGGCTACCTTATTGGTAAAGAACTTCTTGCAATGGAAAAGGTTCTGTATAACCCGGTTAAACCTTTTACCGCTATCATGGGAGGGGCAAAGGTCTCAGATAAAATCCTGGTAATTGAAACCCTTCTTGACAAAGTTGATAACCTCATTATTGGCGGTGGAATGACCTATACCTTTATAAAAGCCCGGGGCGGTAAAATAGGTAAATCACTTTGTGAAGAAGATAAACTTCAACTGGCGCTTGATCTCATTAAAAAAGCCGAATCAAAAGGTGTAAATATCATCCTGCCTGTTGACCAGGTGTTGGCTGATAAATTCGACAATGAAGCCAACACCAAAATTGCAGATATCGATAAAGGCGAAGAAGGTATGATGGGCCTCGACATAGGTCCGAAAACTGTAAAACTTCTGAGTGAGATTATCGAAAACTCTAAAACGATTCTCTGGAACGGACCAATGGGCGTTTTTGAAATGAAAAATTTTCAGAAAGGAACGGTTTCAATAGCTGAAGCCATAGCACGCGCAACAGAAAAAGGCGCATACAGTCTGGTCGGAGGGGGTGACTCAGTTGCTGCAGTAAACAAATTCGGACTTGCCGACAAAGTAAGTTATGTCTCCACGGGTGGCGGGGCCATGCTCGAGTACATTGAAGGTAAGGATCTGCCCGGGATTAAGGCAATCAGGGGATAATCAGACTTTGCCCTTCTGGCTTCGGGGAATAAATATAATAGCGCAGACTTCGCAGACAATATATTCTTTTGCGTTTTCTGCGCTTTTTAAATGATATACTTTATTGTAACTATTCAACTAATGACAAAAAATTCTTATCTGTTTAATTTAAATATTTTAACCAGTAGAGTAGAGCGGGAAGGCTAAAAGCCTACCCTGCCCCCTCGTCAAACCGTA
>CAYGFI010000178.1:0-9477 GCA_964349045.1 uncultured Chitinophaga sp. | reverse complement strand
CTTTTGTTCAAACAAAAAATAAAAATCAGAAAATCTGGAAAAAAGTTAGTATGCTTTAGAAAATTATATTAAAAAAAAATTAGTATATCTTTACATTTCAATTCATTTATAAAAACTATTATGAGAACCGAAATAGTAAAACCCTCGTATTTTGATTTTTATAAAAAGAAACAAGGCATATCTCTGGTTAAGGAATTTAATAAATTAGAGAAGCTCCCGTTTAACAAAGAAACTTTTGGAAATTCAGCATCTAGGTCTTCCGTATTTTCATCAATGATTGAGGGAAATACGATTGATTTTGACACATATTTGAAATATTCAACTTCGGGAATGAATACAAAAAATAAGTCCTTCAATGAGATTGAAGATCTTATAAATGCTTACAAATATGCTAACCAAACGGAATTGAATATTGATAACTTATTGAAAGCTCATCATTTATTATCAAAAACCCTCATACCAGATTCAAAATATAGCGGAAAAATACGAGACAAAAAAGTCTATATTTTCGGCGGGGGTGTAAAAGTCTATACCGGTGCATCTCCTGAAATAGTTAAGGAAGAGACCAATAAATTATTTACTGATATTGATATCCTGTTGAAAAGAGAAATGACTATTTCTGAAATTTTCTATTTCGCTTCTATGATCCACCTGGTATTTATAAAAATACATCCGTTTGCCGACGGAAATAGCAGGTCGGCCAGGTTGCTGGAAAAATGGTTCCTGGCACAGAAATTAGGAAAACATGCCTGGTTTATCCAGTCAGAAAGATTATATCATAACCGGCATAAATCCTATTATAAAAATGTTTATGTTGGAGATGATTATTCCACAATTAATTACGGTTTGTCAATTCCATTTCTATTAATGTTACCTATGGCCCTGACAATCAGGAAGTAAGGGTATGGCAGAAAAGATCATTTCTTATAAATATCTCTAAGGTCATTTTCAAATAAGGTATAGGGATCATCGTAGAACTTCATGAAATCCGGAACGCTTCCATGTCCCGGGAAGGGAGCATAGTAATGAGTTTCACTGCGCGTGTCGTTTCTCCACACAAGAACATAACATAACTGCATGTCATCAGTTTTTATTGTTCTCAGAAGAGTCTCTGTCCACCATTTTGGATTGGGTATTGACTCGAGGCCTGTTTCGGTAAATGCAGCCAGTTTTCCGGTTTTCAGGGCATAATCTGAAACGATTTTCAGCTTTTTGGCTGCAAGGGGTATATCATATCTGTCACGACCCATATCTCCGTAATTGTCCATCCCAAGCAGATCGACATAGTCATCGCCGGGATAACGATCGAGATACTCCTTTTGGGAAGTGAACTTATTATCGGGGGAGAAGGCATAGATGAAATTATGAACTTCGAGACTGTCTCTGAGATTGGTTACTGTGAAGCGCCATAGAGAGATAAACTCATCCTGAGTGCAATGGGTATTGCCCCACCAGAACCATCCCCCGTCAAATTCATGAAAGGGTCTGAATATTACCGGAACAAGATTACCGTCTGAGCCTTTTACGCTATGCGCCCAGTCTGCTATTCCTTTTAAGATATGTTTGTAATCTTCGTGTGCTTTACCTCCCGGGATAATATATTTTACTGCCGGTAAAGAAAGCGAATCAACCCAGTAAAATCCTCCCCGTGAAACTGGATTAGAAAAATGCCATGACGCTGTAATAACTCCTCCCCTGTTATATGTGTCTGTAACAATCTGCCCGACTCTTTCCATATTGCTTTTAATCCTTTCGGGGGATTGGCCTGAGAAACCTCCAAAATCGATTCCTATAACCGCGGGATGTGAGCCGGTAACAGATTTAACATCGGAGCGGTCAGCATCACCCGACCAGCCATGACCATCGGCGGTTGCATTCTGATGACCAAAGAGGGTATGGTTTTTCGATAGCTCGCCAAGGTTTTTAAAGAGCATTTTAGTCTCCCGGGTTGCATTTTGGTCGATTAGCTGTCTTTGCTGGCTAAAAGCAATTCCCGCGTGGAACAAAACAACGAGGAAGAATAAGTAGGTCAGGGTTTTCATAATAATATTAATTGAGTGCCGGTAAGTAGTCCGGAGATAGAAGAACCCACAATGTTAATTATTTTATCTTTTTCGTCTGATCCAGAAAGTAGCTCCGCGGTAAAAATATTTTCCCGAAGATCCCCTCCGCTTTACTGATAAAGTAAACCTCCGGATTAAGACTTGAGTTAAGAATGTATTCCCCGGCAGCAATATCGTTATAACATTTCACGGTAAAATTCACTAAGTTATTTCCTTCAACCCGTAGTTCGAGGTCGGGGTTTAAAACGGGATTATAATTATCTTTGATTTCCTGACCGTTTAAATTACTTAAGGTATTCAGATATTTTTCGACCTGCAGGGAATCCGCCAATTGTTCGCCGGCAAACCAGGTCAATTCTCTTTTGCTTAATCTGAAACTGCTGTCAGCCGGATATTTAAATTCAACTGACATCAAATCATTCTTGTTAGAATAAATAAAAGTTTTATCCCTCCAGTCTTCAAAATCCCGTTTGAAAAAGAATGAAATAAACCCATTAACTGCATACACCTCTTTCTCACCGTAGAGCCGTACATAAGAAGTTCCCTGGATATTATTGGCATAGTTTCCGGCATATGGACTATTTTGTTGTTTATAGCTGAACTTACCTACCAGCAGATCAGCCAGGTTCTTCCCGTTTTTATCCAGGAATTTTATCCGGGTAGCCAGGCTGTCAGTAAGCTCAAATTCCTCCCATTTTGATTTGTTTGTAGCGGCAAGATATAAAGGTGTAATTTCAAGCGCCTCACTGAATATACTCTGAACAGCCCCCTTCTGGGAGGCAGATTCTATTGAACCCTGCTTAACGGTCCATCTGTCTGAAGCCCTGATAAATTCAATTGACTCTGCAGTGTTCATTCCATGATAAATAATTATTTTACTCACATCAGATGTGTCTATCACAATGAGTTCACTTTTCAGGCTTGCACTTTCTTTTGGGATTCTGATGAACAGGGTCAGTAACAGAAGAATAATCAGCCCTGCAAGCAGGATTAATAGCCCTTTATTGTTAAACCTTTTACTCATAGTTTACCTCCATTCTTTTAACAAGTGTATTATGGTTGATTTGCATTCTGATTAATCCGTATATTATGATCAGAATTATAGGAGCCAGGAAATTAAACCATTTTAAAAATGCTTTGGTACTATCCTGCAAATCTTTGATCGGATGCGAAGTAATCCCTTTGGTCCTCAGGTCAATCAAACCTGTATCGTCCGACAACCAGTCAATTGAGTTTACCAGAAAACTTATATTATCCTTTGGCTGTTGTTGTCCACCCCGTGGATTTCCGATGGCAAAATCGCCATCTGAGACAAGTACAATTTTTGCATTTTTATCACCGGAAAGTTTCCTTTCAACGATTGCAGCCACCACCAGGTCCTTAATAGGAAAATCACTTAATTGCCATTGCTTCTGAACGTCGAAATAAAGCGGGGTTCTCAAACTCCCTGATTTTTCAGAAGTAAAAGCAATCGGCGTAAATTTCAAAGAACTGTCTCCTGAAAAAGTTATCGGACTGGCAAACTGAAGATTTACTCCTTCAATACCTTTTGTAATTGGATTATCAGCAAACTTATGTATCAGAGGGAGGTAAGGAAATTGTATCTGGGAGGACATGGTAAAATTTCCTTGCTGCTGTTGCAGGGTCACTGATCCGCAGTTTGCATCCACAATGAAATTATCAGAAATGGTAAGCCCGTTTGTCCTTAACCAATCTTCCATACCAACACTTACTGATGTTCCCATGGCAGTTGAAAAATTACCCTCAACCCTGTTCATCGCCAGGTAAATATTACCTCCGGTGGCCAGAAAATTATCCAATATTTCTAATTGAAGAGGTGGAATTGAATCCACAGGCCTGATGATGGCAAGCGTTTTGAATTTACCCGGAATTACAGAAGTATCGGTTAATGTAAAAGGCTGCACATCATACAGTATTCTCAGTTCAGCAAACACCTGGGTCAGTTCGGCGGGGGATGGCTCTCCATGCCCCTGAATTAAAGCAATGGCCGGTTTATCTGTTACTGAAAGTTTCTTAACAGCAGTTGCTAAAGCGTACTCCATAGCGGATCCCGGTTGAAAAAATGGTATTTGTTCTTTTTCTTCACCCATGGAAACTGTTGCGCCCATATAAGCCTTTTGTTGTTTAACCTGATCCTTTTCCCTCACATTTATCATAATGGGTTGAATTCCGTTTTGCATTGCCTCCATTTCCGTTTCTTCATTTTCATTCGGATTTACAAATTTGTAAACAACCATACCATTTGACCGGCTGCCAAATTCGATCAGCATATCTTTCAGGTTACCTGAAATATTTCCAATATTCGGAGGAAGGTCCTTTGAAAAATAGGCTGTTATTGTAACAGGTTTATCCAGATTTTTCAGAATATCTCTTGTTGCTTTACTTAAGGTGTATTCTTTATCCTCCGTGAGATCTATCCTGAAATTGTAATTTTCAGAGAGGATATTCACAATTATTACAATAATCGCCATAAGGATAATGGTTGTGGATATTTTTGCTGAATTCATCATTTGTCTTTATTTTTTCAGATTGGATACTTTTTGATAGTCAGGTCTTTATAGGATTATCTGCATTACTATTTTCTAAATGCATGTGTTTGGATTGGATAAAGTCCGCAACTAATTGAATGCATTCCGTTTAGCCAGGGATACTTCGGAAAGGAATAAACCCAGGAAAATTATTGAACCGAAGTAAATCAGGTCTTTTGAGTCAACCACTCCCCGGGAGAGGCTCTCAAAATGAGTCGGAACACTCAGTGTACTGATAACCATACCAAGGAATCCCGTCATCCCACTGGCTAATACATCAAATATGATATGGAAGAACAAACCGATAAACAAGGCGGAAAGAAAAGCGACAATCTGGTTATTGGTTATACTGCTGGTGAATATTCCAATACTGGTATAAGCAGCGCTCATTAGCACCAGAGCGAGATAACCACAGATAGTTCCGCCAGAATCAATATTGCCAATCCTGGAAATTGTAATAACATAAGGCAATGTAAATGCAAGGGCAATTATTATCAAAATGAGGGTTGACATGAATTTACCAATTATTACCTGCCTGTCGGTCACGGGTTTCGTCAGCAACATTTCAATCGTACCTGTCTTTTTTTCTTCTGCAATTAACCGCATCGTTAAAGCAGGAATAAAGAAAAACAGGGTCCAGTAAGCTATTGAAAAGAAGGGGCGAAGGCTGGCTTGCCCAATTAAGAAAATATCGGAGCCTGAAATCCATGTAAAAAACCCACTAAAGCCCAGGAAAAGAATGATCATAATAAAAGCTATCAGTGAATCGAAAAAAGAGTTTAACTCCCGCTTTGTAATTATCCATATTGTGTTCATTTGATTACAGTTTTAATTCATGGTTAAGTCTCTGAATATATCTTCAAGTTTAGTTTCATGCGTGAATAATTCCGTAAGCACCCAATTATTATCAACACAAAGTTTGAATATGTCACGTTTTACATCATTTGAAGAACAATGTATTTTAAACCGGTCTAATTTCCGGTCTGCAAAATCAACCATTATGACAGATTTCAGAGACTGCAGCGATTTAAAAATCCTGTTAGGATCTCCATCTTCAATTTTTACACTGAGAATATCTGAACCCTGAGCTTGTTTTCGTAAACTTTCGGTAGTTCCGTCAGCAACTATTTTACCTTTATTTATTATGAAAATCCTGTCGCAGGTAGCTTCTACCTCCGGAAGGATATGAGTGCTGAGAATAACAGTTTTTTCACGACCCAATTCACGGATCAGCTTACGAATTTCAGCAATCTGGTTTGGATCAAGTCCGGAGGTGGGTTCATCAAGAATTAAAATCTCTGGATTATGAATGATTGCCTGGGCCAGACCAACCCTTTGCTGGTAACCTTTTGATAATTCACCTATTTTTTTATGTTTTTCCCTGTTAAGTCCTGTTGTCCGGATCATTTCAATCACACGTGCAGGAATACGGCTTTTTTCAATACCGTGAATTTTAGCACAAAAATTCAGAAAATCGATAACCGGCATATCCTGGTATAAAGGATTATTCTCCGAGAGGTACCCGATATGCTTTTTTAGTTCATAGGGATGATCAGTAAGAGATTTCCCGCCGATATATACTTTACCTTCATCGGCTGCAATAAAATTTGTAATAATTTTCATTGTAGTGGTTTTACCGGCACCATTAGGTCCAAGAAAGCCTAATATTTCACCGGTTGCAACTTTAAGCGAAATATTATCCACCGCTTTCTGGTCACCATATTTCTTTGTGAGATTCTCAATTACAATATCCATAAGAATTTATTTTATGAAATAAATTTAAAAAATCGCTGTGAATATAAGAATGAGAGAGAAAAAATAAAAGGGTTAATGGTTAAAAATTGTTAATTATTTTAACTCTGAACTATAGAATCCTGCCACAGATTATTCACATATAAAATTATGGGTGTCCGGTAAATATAGAAATTCTATTTAGAGATTCTTCTCTTCACTTCGTTTCGATCAGAATGACAGTCGTTTATGGTACCATAACCCGAATTAGCTAGTCATTCCGAGCGCAGCGAGGAATCTCATCCGTTTTACCGGACACCAATGATATAAAATTATTTAAATATTGTTACCCTCCCCGTGGGGAAATCAATAATCTGTCAAAGAAGAAATAAATGTCGATAACTTATGGTAAATTCATAAAAATACAGATGATTACAAGATGTATTTTCCTTATGTTTATATCGCATTCTTATGACAGAATCTTTTGAAAACAACCAGCTTGGTGATGAATGAAATTCTTATTCTAAAATATTAAAAAGCAGGAGTAATTTGTGAAAAGGACACTCGGAATTACCGGTTACATAATTACATTTTCCTTACTGGTTTTGCTTGTAATCACAGTCATTAAACCTAAAAAAACCAGGCGGTTTGTCAGGGATTTACTGGGTCTCACATGTATCGATTACAAACAACCTGTATTCAGTAAAAAGCTCACTGATAAAATCCCTGATTATATTTCCTATTCAAAAGTATCGGGAATTAAAAAGTGCAGTAATGAACATGAATTAACTGCATTGGCAGAAAAAGGGAAACTATTTGAAATTAAAAGCGGTAATGGATTCATCGTCGGGGAAATGTCGCATAGTTACCCTTACCTGACGAAAGATGCAAAAGACCTTCTGACTGAAATCTCCAAAAGATTTAAAAAGAAAATTTCCGGTACAAGATTAAAAGGGTCAAGTTTTAAAGTTACTTCGATGACAAGGACTGATGAAAAGCTGAAAAGTCTGAGGGGTGTCAATGGGAATGCTTCTCTCAACAGTCCCCATTTGTATGGAAATGCTTTTGATATTAGTTATATAAAATTCTCTTCAACCAAGATTTTCTCAACCAATTGCGATGAAAAATACCTGATGGAAGCCCTCGCTGAAGTTATCTGGCAATTGAAAAAAGAGAAAAAATGCTGGGCCACTTTCGAGCGGCAGCAGAATTGTTTTCATGTAGTTGCCCGGTAGTATTCCCCCTGTCAGATTTCCCAGCCTTTTCGGTATTCCCTCACAAGAAACTGATTTGCTTCAGGTACATTGGTGATTTTCATTGAAGCAGAATCATACTCCACCCTTTTTCCTGCGCGTAAAGCAACTGCACCTAAAAGAATGGTTTCTGTCACCGGACCGGCATAAAGAAAGCTTCCGGGAGATTGAGTCCTGTTTTTAAAAGCATTGATCCATACATCATTTGTCCTTTGACCATAAGCTTCCGGTGTTGGTTCACCGGGCAGCGCCAGTTTGTTTTCAGGGAGGAGTACCGGATCTTCTCCACGGAAACCGCCAATAATCAGGCCCTTATCTCCCACGAACATCAAACCTTCACGGGCCAGAGATTTTCCCTGCGAGCTAAGTTCATCCGGGGTAGCAGGTTTCATACCCCCGTCGTACCAGAAAAGATCAAAGGGTGGCAAATATGTCAGTGCTGCAAATTTGAAACGAATGATACACGATAATGGGAAGGCGACCTTGTTCTCTACGCCAACAGCAACATTATTCTTCAGGGTACAGGTTGTTGCAGCATATGATTCAGCAGCAAATGCCGGTTTGTTTATGCCCAAAGTCAGAAAGAGTGGGAAAAGGCTATAATGTCCCATATCTGCAATGCTGCCCCCGCCAAAGTCGTACCAGCCGCGAAAAACTGCATGAGTATAATTGGGGTGGTACGGACGCTCAGGAACAGGACCTAACCATAAATCCCAGTTAAAATCCTTTGGAACGGGAGGAGAGTCAATAGGATTAGATTGCCACTGGGGCCATACGGGCCGGTTGGACCAGTTATGAATTTCCTTCAGTTTGCCGATATACCCGGCATCAATCCATTTTTTAATCAATTCATAGTCTGGTCTTTTGCTCCATGCGAGTAGATGAGTACTCAGACCCGTAAACCTTGCCGTTTCAATTACCTGTCTGGCCTCAGATATCCGGTTAGCAATGGGTTTATGAGTAACTACGTGCTTTCCTTTTTTCATGGAGGCAATGGCGATAGCCGCGTGAAGATGATCAGGTGTCATGATTTTAATGGCATCCAGATCACTCTCTTTTTCCAGTAATTCACGAAAATCTTCGTAAGATGTACATCCCCTGAAATTTCCTGACTCTTTGGATTTTCCATAATATTTCTGAACAAATTCCTGACCTATGTCGCGCCCACCGGGAATCCCGTTAAAACCATTTCCCCACGAAGTATCATTTAATGCTTTACGTATACTGTCCCGCACATCATGTGACGACCAGTCAACATAATCTGTACTGAACTTGTTCGGATCGCATACAGCAACGATCTGCAGGGCAGGATTAGCGATAAGAGAGGCCATTTCCCTTAATCCCTGGGTACCACAACCTATATATCCGATTGTGATTTTATCGCTTGGCGGGATGATTCCCGGACCTCCCAGTACGTGTCTTGGAACAATTGAAAATGCGAGGGATGCGGTAGCGGTGGTGCCGATGAACTGGCGGCGGTTAATTTTGTTTTTATGAGTCATTGTTATGGATTAAGCTGGTTTTTTTTTGGAAAATTTGAAATTGAGCCGGAAGACCGGAGTCAGAAGTCCGAAGTCAGAAGTCCGGAGCCGGAAGTCTGAAGTCAGAAGTCCGGAGTCAGAAGTCCGGAGTCAGAAGTCAGAAGTCCGGAGTCTGAAGTCAGAAGTCCGGAGTCTGAAGTCAGAAGTCCGGAGTCTGAAGTCATAAGGAATTATATAAATGCAAAGTTACTCCATACGTATAACATACTTCCGTCTTCCGTCTTCCGTCTTCCGTCTTCCGTCTTCCGTCTCCCGTCTCCCGTCTCCCGTCTTCCGTCTTCCGTCTTCCGTCTTCCCTCTTCCGTCTTCGGTCTCCCGTCTTCCATCTTCCATCTTCCAT
>CAYGFI010000177.1:0-9616 GCA_964349045.1 uncultured Chitinophaga sp. | reverse complement strand
CTATGGTAATGGAAATATTAAAAAAAACCTCTGCTTACCCGGCTAACCTTTTATTGAATACCGGACCTTTACCCACTGGTGAAATACACCCCGAAGATGTTACTGTACTGCGGGAGGTAGGCAAGCTTTTAAGAACCGCTTAAAAGGAAGTTGTTGTCAGAAAATTAACTTGAGAAAACTCCATAAAATTTTTACGATGAAGATAAAAGATTTTAAATCCATTGGTGCAGGACTTTGTTTTGCTGGCATGGCTGCACTGACACAAGCCCAGGGAAGGCCCAATATTATTTTGATCTTACTGGATGATGTTTCACCCGACATGTTCAGTTGTTATGCCCCTTTTACTCCTAAAGGTCTTGAGCATGCAGCTAAAACTCCTAATATTGATAAACTGGCTCAATCCGGGGTCATGTTTAAAACCTGTTATGGTGCAGCAATGTGTTCTCCATCCCGGGTAGAATTAATGACGGGCAAATATGCCAATACCACAGGAGTATATCATAATGCTATGTGGACCAGGGACAGGAGTTACGCTGTATTAGAGGATTATTTATCCTTTGGAAAGATTTTAAGAGATGCAGGATATGCTACAGCCATTGCAGGAAAGTGGCATGCAGGGCAGGTTATGCCTTATGAAGAAAGAGGGGGATTTGAAGAATATTGTATCTGGTCACAGGTTAACGAGATGAAAGAATGTGATAATTATAAAGGATGGACGGGTGGAATGGAGGATGAAAATACTACCTCGAGATACTGGAATCCGGGATTGATACAAAACGGAAAGGTGCTTTATACTAAACCGGATGATTTCGGCCCCCAGATTTGTGCCGGTTTTCTAATGGACTTTATGGAACGCTCTGTAAAATCAGGGAAACCTTTTTTTACTTATTGGCCAACCGTTGCACCGCATGGAACCCGGGGGGGAGTTACAACCAATCCATTCAGGGGAGCAATAGGAGAGATGGGGAAATCAAACCCGAAGGAAAACTTTAACCGATTTAAATCGCTGATCGAATACATTGATTTTTTGATCGGAGGGATAACTGAAAAAGTAAATACACTTGGTATTGCTGAAAATACAATAATAATTGTTACTTCTGATAATGGTACTGCAGTTACGGCAAAAACGAGGGGAGTAGAGAGGGGATGTCATCTGGTAAATATTATTTCCGGTTCCAATATAAAACAAAGAGGAGCATCGGATGAACTGACTGATTTTTCCGATATCGCCCCTACATTGGTAGATCTTTCAGGCGCCCGGATTCCCGAAGGTTATCAATTTGACGGGAAAAGCCTGTTGCCTTATATTTCCGGAAAAACTGATTATCACCGGGATTGGATATATGGGTATATTTCTACGAGCCAGTGTGTAAGAACAAAAAATTACCTTCTTGAAGTTGTTAATCCCATGCTGGGATTGCCCGAAGGCAGGTTTTATTATACAGGAAACAACAGGTTTGGAAAGGGTTATATAAGGGCTGAAGGATTACCCGAACATGCACAGGCCAAACAAGACCTTATGAAGATATTAAAACAATTTCCTCCGGTAACGGAAAATGATCCTTTCTGGCAGACAAATACCGGTATGAACTTTTTTAAAGAATATACTTCACCTGAGAGTGTTGAGAAACACATACATAACCACCCGGATTGGATTTATTATAATGAAGATTAATAGTTGATTTTTCTATTCGAGGTGAGATTCCTCTTTTCGCTCCGCTTCATTACCCATGACAACTTCCTTTTTTGGAGGAAGGCTTCCAGGTAATTCCCTTGGAGATTCCTCATTTCTTCCCGCTCTGCGGGATTTCATTCGGAATGACACCTTCAATTTTTTGGGGGGAGTGAGGCGCGGGCTCCGCGCCTCACTCCATTAACCAACAATGCCCTGTCATTCCGATCCGCCTAAGCGGAGAGGAATCTCCCCTTTAATATCATGTATTCAATTTTTATTAGATCCCTGTATTTTACCATTGCTTTATTGTCATTATAACATTATGGGCCCCGAAATGGCCTAAATACTACCAATGACAATTCATTTTAGTTCGGGTGGGTAGTACCGGAATTATAAAATCTCTACTACGATACTTTTTTTATTAGAAAAAGGCTGTTTTAATTGTTTAAAAATCTTGAACTGCTTTCTGGGAAATTTAAAGAAACTAAACAGACCCGGAAAATTGATTCAGAACTTTCCTAACCAAACTTTTTTTATCTTTGATTCCTCCCGGAAAACAAAAAGGAATAATTATTTATCTTTTGCGGAATTGATATATAAATTGGACTTAATTCCTGGAATGGTTTCAGATGCAGGATATAATGACTTTTGTGTTTCACCCGGTTGGCATCAGGATTCTATCATGGCAACAAATAAAATCATGAAAATCAAACTGATTTATTTCTTAATCCTTATTTTTTGGGTTGGCAGCCTTTTTTCCCAGGGATATAATATAAAGCATTTAAGTACCCTGGATGGTCTCAATCATGGTACCATAAATGATATAAGCCAGGATAGTATGGGGTATATTTGGTTTTCGACCTGGGATGGACTGATGAGATATGATGGTTATACCATAAAGAATTACAAACATGTTCTTGGGGATAGTACATCACTCCCCGCCAAACATTGCAGGAAACTATTTTGTGATTCAAAAGGTAATCTATGGGTTCAAAGCGGGAAAGGAGTTAGTGTTTATGATAACTCATATGACAATTTTAAAAATTTCTCATTCAGCCAGGAATTTATTATCGACTATGTGGAATCGGGAAATAAATTATTTTTTAATACGCTTAATAAGATCTATTATCTTGATCCTACTGGTAAAATGTCAGATGAGAGTTTTAAACAACTTGAAATTAATGGCTTACCTGGTAATGATGATATTAACAAACTATTGATAATAAATTCCGGTTTTATTCTAATTTCCTATTCTCCTGAAAATAGCGGGTCAAATATTTATTTTGCAGGATTGGAGAGGAATAAATTAATAATTGAATCTAAAATAACATTAAAAGATAATATTACAGCAATCTGCCTGGATGATACCTCAGGAATTTTTTATACAACGAATACAGGCTTGTTTAAGTTTGATTTTGAAACTCAGAAATCATCCTTGTTGCTCAAAAGGAAATTTAATGACCCAATCGACATTTTATTAAAAGATAATGTCGGGAATCTTTGGGCAGGATCCAGGCATGGCGGGTTGATACAATACAGCCTTTTTCAAAACCGTATCGTCGATTACAATTATAACCCGGAAATAAAGAATAGCATCCTGAGTGATTTAATTTTTTCCTTATATGAGGATTTTTCAGGGAACTTATGGATTGGACATGGAGGAGAAGGGGTAAGCATTATAAATTTAAATCAAAAACAATTTTACTCGCACAGTTACAATCCATTTGATTTAAATACCATCAGGTCTAATACCATATTATGTTTTAATGAAACGGATAAGGAAATATTAATCGGGACGTTGTTTTCCGGATTAGAGATCTGGAATAAAGAAAACAACCGGATTGACCATATCCGTTTTGATTCAGTTTTCAATATCAATATGAGGGAATACTCTGTCTGGCATATATGCAAAGAAAATAACAATCAATTCTGGCTGGCAACCAATTTCGGATTGATCAGGGCAATAAAGCAAAATGATCGATGGCATTTTAAAAGATTTTTGGAAGATGTTGATTTTATAGCGATCCGGTATATTTATATTGATCCAAGGTCAAATATGTGGTTGGGATCCTATAACGGTTTGTACCTGATTCCCTATGATAAAAGAGATAAAATGCTGTTTTATCATTATACCCATACGGAAGAACCCGGCTCATTATCGGATAGGATAATCACATCCATATTAATTGATGATTTTAATAATTTATGGGTCGGAACAGAAAATGGAGGGCTCAATTTACTTGAGAAAGAATTTTACTCTTATAATTTTATATCGGATATAAAACCTGTATTAAAATTCAAACATTTTACCGCAGTCGGACAAAAAAAAGATTATCTAAATAATAATGAGATTAACTGTTTAATCAGTTTTTCCAGGGATCAGATATGGATTGGAACGCAGGGTGGGGGGATTAATATATTAAATCCTGAAAACTTTGTATTTACTCATATTAAGGATGGATTACCCGGGACCAATGTATTCGGAATTCTCAAGGATCCATCAGGGAATTATTGGATCAGCACAAACAGTGGAATATGCCGTTATTCTCCGGGAAAGACTACCGATCAGTTTATAAATTATAAGCCTTCTGACGGGTTACCGGACAACGTTTTTCTCGTTAACGCGTTTTTTAAATCCTTTACCGGTGAATTTTATTTTGGAACAAGACACGGCTTTATGGTTTTTTATCCCGAGAGAATTAAGGAAGACGTTATTTTACCTAAAGTCAATTTCGGGAATTTACAAATTAAAAATACTGAAATATCTATCGGGGATTCTGTAAATCGCCGGGTTATATTACCGAAAGCCTTATCCAGCCTGCAGCAGATTACCCTGACACATAAAGAAAACACATTTGGAGTTGAAGTTTCGGTACATCAGTATTCCAATCCTGAAAAAAATGAAATTTCTTTTAAATTGGATGGTTTTGATAATGACTGGAATGAGCAACTGGCATCGCGCAGGTATATTATGTACTCAAATTTGATGCCCGGTACCTATACATTAAATGTTCTTGCAAGTAATTCTGATGGTTTATGGATAAAAGATCCGATTCAGCTGAAAATCAGGATTCTTCACCCCTGGTATGGCACTCTTTTATTTAAGTTGGTTTTTCTCACTATTGCAGTTTTGATAATATTAATAATAATGCGATTATTATTTTACCGTCAGAACCTGAAACATTCACTTAAACTGGAGAAACTCGAGAAACAGAAAATAGAGGAGATTAATGAAGCCAAGCTGCAATTTTTTACAGATATTTCACATGATCTGAAGACTCCTCTTTCATTGATTACAGCCCCTATTGATTCCATTTTTAATTCTAAGAATTTTTCAGAAATTGAGGTTAAAAAACACCTGCAAATTATATACAAAAACAGTCATCGGCTCCTTACCCTCATTGAACAATTATTAAGTTTCAGGAGGTTAAGCACTGGAAAATTAAATCTTCATGCGGTTAACCAGGATATTGTTAAATTTATAAAGGAAGTTTTAATGGGTTTCCAGGGATTACAAAATGAAAAGAACATTAATTTAACGGAAGAATATGATGTTAATGAGGTGATAGTCTGGTTTGATCCCTTAAAAATGGAACAGATTTTATATAATCTTTTTTCAAATGCATATAAATTCACCTCATATAATGGAAATGTTAAAATAAACGTGTCTGTTGAAAAGAAAAAATTCCCTGAAAGAGAGATTTTCAATGAAATTACATGGGTAAAGACATCAGTAACCAATGATGGAATTGAGATCCCTGATGATAAATTGGATAAAATTTTTGAACGGTTTTTCCAGATCCGGGAAAACATAGGAGGATCAGGAATTGGTTTATCCCTGACCAAATCACTTGTTGAGTTGCATCATGGCTTTATTGAAGTAAGTTCGTCACCGGAGGAGGGAGTTCGTTTTACATTTTATATACCCAAGGAGGACGTCTTATTGAATGAGGAAGAAAAAGTTCATGATGTGAAATACCAGTTAACCGGAAAGCCAAGTTCTAAAATAATAAGAACTTCCCTGCGACAAACCCTTTCAAAAAGTCTGGAGGAGAAAAAAGATCTTGATGTTTTATTTGTTGAAGATAACAGCGAACTCCGGGAATTTTTTCACACAACACTTGACCCCATCTATAATTTTTACACTGCACCCGATGGCAAAGCAGGATTGGAATTTGCACAGAAGAATATTCCGGATATTATCATCAGTGATATAATGATGCCGGAAATGAATGGATACATTTTTTGCCGGGAAATCAAGAATAATATCAAAACCTGTCATATCCCCGTTATTTTGCTCACTGCAAGAGCCTCAGGGGAAGATCAGATTAAAGGTTATGAATCCGGTGCAGATGCATATGTCGTGAAGCCATTTAATATGGATGTATTAATCGCCCAGGTCAACAGGCTCATTAAAAACAGGCAGGTTATACAGAAAAAATTTAAAGAAAGAAGTTTTCAGATTAATGACCAGGACATGTTCTGCTCCAGGGACGATTCATTTATCAGGTTAATAAATAAGCATATTGAATCAAATATCGCAAATTTTAATTTTAATGTTAATACTCTTTCCGAATTAATGAAGTTGAGTACGACTCAAATTTATAGAAAAATAAAGGCTCTTACCGGGACTCCCCCTATAGAATATATTAATAATTATAAAATTGAAAAATCCTGTTTGATGTTGAGGGAATCCGATCTGTCTATAAAGGAAATATGTTTCAATTCAGGATTTAATAATCCTTCCTATTTCAGCAAGTCCTTCAAGCAAAAAACTGGTGTTTCACCCCAGGAATACAGATTCAGGAACGGAGAAAAATAAGTCAATCAACCGAATTTCCAAAAAAAATTCCCCTCCTGCATATTGTACAGGAGGGGAACATTATATTGTAAGACAGACCGTTGAAATCTATTCAACCGGAAATATTGTAGTTAAGTCCAATGGATCATTCATCTCTTTTTGCAGGGCAATTAAATCAAGGAATAAAGTTTTTCTTTTTTCCTTGTAATCTGGTTTTTCAGCAAGATTATTCATTTCCATCGGATCTGTATTTACCTCATAAAGCAGCATCTTTTTTGCACCAGGATAAACAATAAGTTTGTACCCGTCTTTGCGGATCATTCGCTGAAAATCCATATAACATCCATAAATAGCTGGATACTGTGATACGGTCTCTTCACCCCTGGCAAGTTTTAATATGCTGTTAAAGTCGATAAAAGCAGGTTTTTCAACACCGGCCAGTTCGAGTGAGGTTGCCATGGCATCCTGTAAATAAATATCTGCATCCACTTTCTTATCTTTAGGTATATCGGGGCCAACAATTATAAAAGGTACCCGCATGCTACATTCATACATATTCTGTTTTCCCATCAAGCCTTGTTCACCAATGTTAAGCCCGTTGTCTGCAGTGAATATTATATAAGTATTATTTTCTTTTCCCGTTTTTTTAATTGCTTCAAGAATTCGACCTATTTGTTGATCCATATGTGTAATGAGAGCATAATATTCCTGGCGGTTAACTTTTATAGCATATTCTGTTCTTGGGAAAGGTGCCAGCATTTCATCCCTGAGGTCTTCCCCACATCCGATCAATTCTTTATCCGGATACAGGGGTTGAAAGTTTACGGGAACAGAAATGTTTTCCAGCGGATATTTTTCAATAAATGATCTGGGGGACTGACGGGGATCATGAGGCGCATTAAATGCAAGGTACATAAAAAAAGGTTTTTCAATCGCGGATGCAGATTCCAGGTACGATACAGCATCATCACCCAGAACCTCACTCCAGTGTTTGCCACCTTTCCAGTGGCCTCCATTTGTTGTATCCCATGCACGCCAGGTAGTGTCATTTGAACTTAGAGGCCTGTTGTATCCAATTTCTGTCTGGTTCGGCATCCCCGGTCGTTCATGGACCACATGATCAAATACTTTTGCGACATCTTCCCTGATATGCCATTTCCCGGTAAAATAGGTTTCATAACCTGCTTCTTTCATCAGGTTGCCCCATAAGGGTCTGTGTAAGACCGAGTCTTTTCGCATCATACCGTCTTCTTTTTGAGCTCTCCAGATAAAAGACCCGGTAATGAGTTGTGCTCTCGATGCCACACAAATAGCTCCATTCCAGCCTCCCATATTATATGTATGGGTAAATGTAGTTCCATTTCTAACCAGGTAATCTATATTGGGAGCCTGAACTTCAGAATTGCCTAATGAATTAATAGACCTGAATGTCATATCATCCGCAAAAATGAAGACTATATTAGGCTTTTCAGGTTTTCTTTCAGAATTACATGATGTTAATGAAAATGTAATTGCGATTCCTCCGGCAAGTATACCGGTTACTTTTTGAGTAGTTGACATGGTTCTTAGTGAATGTGGTTATATTATTTAAAAATTCTTTACTGGTTCAAGAGAGCTTCCCGGTTTCCAATATGTGTCGCCATATTCATAAGCTCCGATGTCAGGAAATTTTCCTTTAAAATTTTCAGTAAAATCCTGGATTTTTGCCCCGGCATCAATTAAGGGAGAGCCCTCCCTGGGAGAAAAATCAAAATTATCCGGGTCTTTTAATCCCAGGTCCTTACTTAAATAATTCGACTGCAGATTTTTCTCCGGTGTAAATGGATTTCCTTGCCTGTCACCTGAAATGTTAAATGCTGCATTATTAATAACCAGACTGCTTAAATTCTGGATCTCCAGCAATGGAGCCTGGTTGCGCCAGGGTTTAAAGGGTTCAGGTTCAACATGGAGGCTGATATAATTTCCTTCCCTCCCGTTTGACCCGATATTAAATACCGTATTATTATAAACCCGGTTGCTGTCTCCTTTTACAATAATCCCGTCTCTTCCGCAATTCCAGACTACGTTATGATGAATAGTGAGCCCACGTGTCTGATCATCTCCTCTTATTCCCAATCCGCCTGCCAGTCCACCGGGTTGCTGTTCACGGGATGCAAAACAATCATGTACCCAGTTATGATGGATCACACTGCCTCTGATATGCCAGCTACCTGTCTGGATCGCAGCACAATCTTTCGAAATAAGGGCTGCATTATAGAAGTGGTTATATTTCACGATCCATCCGCCGCTTCCTCCCGGCTGAAGTATTGAATAACCGGAATTATAGGCAGTATTACCAGATATTATGCTGGTTTCACCCTCCCTGGCATTTGATTTCATTGAAATTGCACAGCCATCACCGTTCCAGGCTACGTCATGAATAATATTGTTATCAATGATATTACCTGCTCCCATGATTTTTAAACCCGACATTTGCGAAAATGCCATATAATTATTGCGAAAAATATTATTATTTCCGGAAAGAATTGTTTCTGATGTTGTTTTTTTTGCATCCGGGTCATTAAATTCCCTTGAAAAGCTTGGATACATAAAGATGCAATTTTCAACCTTTGAATGGTTGACATCCTTAAGCAGTATTGTAGTTCCTGAAAATTGGAAACCTGAAATGAAAATAAACTCTTTTTCAGTGATATTAAATGCATAATACCTGGATTTATTACTTATTTTATAACTGTCAGGATTTTTTCCATCGGGAGTCCATAAATAGAGCTCCATATTTTCACGATCCAGGAACCACTCCCCGGGCATATCCAGTGCTTCGAGCTTGCCGGTAAGATAGTAAATATCGTCCTCCCATTGTTTTGTTTTGTCTGCATAAGACGTAATCGGGCTGAGATTCTTTTCGTAAGTAAAGGTATTAGTCCCGGCGCCATGTGATTTAACCGGTCTTGTCCATGAAACAAACTGGTGAGCCACGTTGAGTACAGCGATTGCCCCGGTCCAGTCAATACCTGTTTTCGCCAGTTCATCGTCCACCATTTTTCCATATCTGCTTCCTTCCTTAGCGGTTGCCCAGCACGAACGCGTCCAGAGCTGGTCGGGAAATGACATATTTGGCCACCTGGCTTCTACCAGCATTT
>CAYGFI010000176.1:0-9656 GCA_964349045.1 uncultured Chitinophaga sp. | reverse complement strand
CCAATACCCATAAAAATTCCCGCAAAAAAAATAAATATATAAAAAACTTATATATAAGATTGCGATATATAAAATAAAGATATATATTTGTAGAAATTTTGACACCATGATATCACAGGACTTATTGAAAGGCAGCATCCGGACAATTGTACTAAAGCTGCTCGCAGATCAGGGCAGGCTTTACGGATACGAACTTACCCGGCAGGTTGAGGAATTGTCGGAAGGCAGGATTAAACTTACCTGGGGAGCTTTATACCCAAGTCTTCATAAACTGGAAGCCGACGGGCTTATCGTTTCTGAAGAAATAAGCATAGGGAAAAGGGTCAGGAGGTATTACTCTCTCTCTGATGAAGGAAGACAAAGTGCCATTCTACGGCTGGATGATTTTGTAGAATATATCCAGACTATGAAAGCAATCCTGAGTCTTAAACCGGACTTTACAGTATGAAAACACTCAGTGAATCTCAGACCGATCTCATTATAAATTGGGTGACGTCTCATCATCTTACGATCCGCTCACTTGAAAATGAGTTTATCGACCACATTTGCTGCGATGTGGAAGAACTTATGAATGAAGGAAAAAGTTTTGCTTCCTCTTTTGAAAGTATCCGAACCGAATTAGGAGATGATTTATTACAGGGTCTTGAAAAACAGACCATATTAAAACTCACTTATAATCAAAGATTTATGAAATTTATAACACGCCTTACAGGCATTGTTGTCCTGTTATCGTTTTTTGCTGCGATAGTTTCCAGAATTATGGGAATTGACTCCTGGAAAACTTTAATGGCAGGTGGAATGTTTGTCCTTGGTCTGGGTTTTGCACCACTTTTCTTTATTAACCACTATCAACAGCAGGAAGGTCAGGGTCAGAAAATACTTCATATTTTTGGCTTCCTGGCAGCCTTGCTGGTTCCTTTGAGCGCATTTATGGGATTATTTAATTCTCCCCACGCACTTACAATAATGGGGATTGGTATTCTCTTTCTGTTATTCGGATTCATACCTCTTTCATGGCTTTCGGTTTCAAAAGGATCAGGTCGGACAGCCATTACCGGTAGTATTATCTTTTTACTGTTTTTTGTTCTCATATCCTATGGTTTCCTGGGAGTTAAGATTTCAAAAGACAGGGTAGAAAACTGGATATACTTTTCCCGGTCTGCTGATCAATCGGCCTTAGAAATGAAGAAAGTGACTTCAGCCTGTATTCAGGGAATTAAAGAAGAACCTGAGATATTTGCACTGGCTTCGAAAATAGCTGATAAATCGGATAAACTGGTTCAAAAACTCACCGGACTGAGAGATGACTTTATCCTCGGGGTTTCTCCATCGTATAAGCCGGGAGATTTGTTTTTCAGAGGGATGGATAACCACTTTGCCGGCAAAAAGTTGTTGATCGATAATAAAGTTACTGATCAGATTCTGGTAGAAACAGCTGAATATGAAGCATGGCTTATTTCAATTCTTTCAGAGGATAATGAAATGGTAAAGCAAAAGATCAGCAGATTGCTTAATACAGACTATTCCGGAGAAAATCCGGATTACTATTCACAAAAAAATTATCTGTTCAGAGATTTTCCCGTCATTGCAGATGTTTCTGTTATCAATAGTATGATTCTGAATGTCAGGATAGCTGAATATCAGATATTGAAATTTTTAAGTGGAAGATTTTCACCTAATTCATAAAAATTCAACAATGAAAAAGTCAGTTAATATAGCAGGTGTTGTTTTTCTGATGATTCTGTTTACGGGAATTATCTTTAAAAGATCGCACTTTCCCGGGGCAGGTATTCTCACCACCTTAGGAATTTTCTTATTTATAACGGTTTATCTCCCGGTCTTTCTTATTTCCCTGTCAAAACAGATGAAATCAGAAGGTTCCCGGATAAATAAGCTTCTGCTTTTCCTTGGATCCCCCGGTATAATAATTCTTTCATTCGGAATCCTTTCCAAAATAATGCACTGGCCCGGAGCATATATTGGTTTGTGGGGCGGAATAGGTCTTATTTCATTTTCATTGCTGTTATACCTGTTAATTAATCGTAAGGCAAATGAAAAGATCTCAATGATTTCAGTTCTTATTGTCATCATCTTACTGGGATCATTCAGTTTCAATACCTTCAGGATGGGAAATATAAGATCTATGGGAGATGCTTATGCTATTAACGGGGCGGCCTTTTCCGAAAGTTCAGGAATTTTCAGAAAAGAATGCGAATTCCTGGTGAAGGAAAAAGTACTATCTGATACAACAATTTTATCTCCCGCGAACAGAAACGAAATATTGAAGCTTCATTCATTGGTGCAGGAAACTGATATTGTAATCGGAAAAATGATTGAGAATTTAAGGATTGCAGAGAATTCAGGTTTTTACATGCAATCCTCCCCGCAAAAATCAGGAACAATGAGTGAAATCCACACTGATATTATTTTGGGAGAAGAGGGTCTGGTTGCTATGGACAGGGAAATTTCTGCTTACAAAACATTCATTAGCTCTATAAAGGAAGTTAACGCGGAAGAAAAGGATGCTCTGAAAGCTAAGCTCGTTTACCCGTTTGAGCATCAGGATTCAGGATTACTGTTTAAATACCTTGGAGCTTATAATCTTTCTCCGGACATCTGTGTTAATACGCTTCTCCTGTGGAAAAGTAAAATATGGGAAACAGAGTATCAAATCCTTGAAATGATGCTGGAAATGTAAAATACAAAAAGTGGAGGCCAGAACCCACTCAAAAAAACGGGGTGGAACCGAAAAACCTTACGAGTAGGAAAATTTAAATAATGAACAAATGAAAAAGCTGGCATTTGTTACAGGAGCATTATCATTATCACTTTCATGCCTGGGAGTTCTGTTCAAAATTATGCATTGGCCCGGGGCAAGTATCTTACTCGTAGTGGGTATGGCTCTTTTATCATTAATTTTCATACCTTCTATGTTTAAATACTTATATGATAAGTGATGAAAACCGGGTGAACCTTGAACATTGAACATTGAACGGTAAACAGGGAGCAGACAATTGGAAAAGTCGTGCTCCCGGTTTCCCGTAAACTTCTAACTAATTCTTACCTTTGCAAAAACTTCCCATATGGATTTGCAAATTGAAGAAAAGGATTTACAAAAGTTTATTATAATTGGTGACCGTGTTCTCATTAAGCCAAGAAGTAATCAGAAGAAGACCAGGTCTGGCTTATACCTGCCACCCACGGTTTCAGAAAACGAAAAACTACACAGCGGATATGTGGTGAAAGTCGGACCCGGTTATCCCATCCCGGCCATCAATGATGCCGACGAACCCTGGAAAACCGGAGAGTCGGTGCGATACGTTCCACTCCAGCCCAAAGAGGGTGACATGGCTATATATATGCAGAACAGCGGATGGGAAATCGAATTCAATAAAGGGAAATACATTATTTTACCTCAGTCAGCTATTCTTTTACTTATCAGGGATGAGGGGCTTTTTGAATAGAGAGCGCTTCACCTGGTGAATCCCTTTGGTGGTGAGTATGCTTTGCTTAACGAGGTCGCTTTGCTAAGTTAGTTCCTTCGGCCGTGAGAACACCTCGCAAAATTGATTGTTTTTCAACTCACTCACACCCACACCCACACTCACACCCACACTCACACCCACACTCACACCCACACCCACACTCACACTCGCTCACTTTTAAAAAATCTGAAACAATTTGTCAGATGATCATTTACCACCCCGATAGCCTGCAAATGTGCATAAATAATGGTGGAACCAATAAATTTAAATCCTCGTTTTTTCAGGTCATCTGAAATACGATCAGATAATTCAGTTTTAGAAGGGAGTTCAGAAAGAACTTTAAATTGATTGTAAATGGTTTTATTGTGGGTAAACGACCAGATATAGGTATCAAAAGAACCGAACTCCTTTACCACATCCAGAAATTTCTGAGCGTTGCTAATGGTAGCTTTTATTTTCAGGCGGTTTCTTACAATTCCTGAATTTTGAAGCAATTCTTCCAGTTTTTTATCATCATACTGAGCTATTTTTACCGCATCGAAACCATCCATCGCTTTGCGATAATTTTCCCTTTTTCTCAAAACAGTCAACCAGCTTAAACCTGCCTGGGCCGATTCAAGTACGAGGAATTCAAAATGTTTACGATCGTCATGCACAGGCACGCCCCATTCCTCATCATGGTATTTTACATAAGTGGGATCTTTTCCGCACCAGGGGCAGCGCACTTTATCGTTGTGTTCCATTACTTTATTGAATTTATGGAATTTAAAACTCGAACAGGTTATTGTCCTCATTGCAATCCGGGTATCCGGAGGTATCCAAACGAACATTTACCGGTGTTTTCTGGGTACCTGTAGAAATAGAAACAATCTTTGAATCTCTCCATTTGCTTCCTTCAAGTACTCTTTCATCAGTACTGCCATCAGTGAAGCTGATGATTAATTTTGAGGGGAAGGGCATTCCACCTGTATTTTCAATAGATATTTCAATCGAATCATTATCAAATTGAGCCGACAGGATTGAAAGATCAGGGTACCCAAATTGGTTGAACCACGATTCGAAAAACCAGGAATAATCTTCGCCGGTGATACTGTTACAAGTGAAAAAGAAATCCCATGGAGTAGGGTGTTTACCTTCCCATCTTTTAATAAACTCTATTATGCATTTATGAAATAAATCTGCTCCCATGATGTCCCTTAACGTCCAAAATCCAAGACTGGGCCTCAAATATTCGTGTAACTGGAAAATATTATCAGAGATTTCCACAGAGTTAACCAGTTGAGGAATATCTGCCTGAGTACCGGCAATGACACTGTAAATTTCGGTGTAATTCTTAAGCAGATTCATAGTACTGTCGCGTTTGAAATGCACTTCCATTCCCAGCATGGTAACCAGGCCTTCATCAAACCAACCGTGGCGACGCTGGTTTGTTCCTACAAGAAAAGGGAAATAGCTGTGAGCTATTTCATGACTTGTTACAAAGATGGTCTCCACCAGGCTGCCATCGTGATCGTTAATAAGCATGGGATATTCCATGCCTCCCGCACCATTGAATGCTGTCATGGTAGAGTAGGGGAATTGTACACCAATAATGTTTCGTTCCATTTCTTCAATATTCCAGCGGGATATTCCGATAACTTTATCAAAGTTTTTAGTATCGGAATTATAGGCAGATTGCAGGAATATTTTTTTCCCTGAAATGTTGGTCATAGCTGAGGCATCCCACAGATATCTGCTGCTGGTGCCAAATGCAAAATCACTGACATTATCTGCCTTGTAATGCCAGGTATTAGGCCCCGGAAGTGTTATTTCCTTACCAGGTTTCCGGTCCTTTGCTTCAATTATCTTCACGGTTTTTTCTTTTTCCATGGCAATATGGTACCGTTCAAGAAACTTTTTCTTTAGCACGACTTCCGGATTCTGAAGATTTCCTGTTCCCCAGACAATATAATTCTCCGGAACAGTTATTTTAACGTCAAAATCTCCATATTCATTATAAAATTCAGCAACAGCATTGTAATCATAAATATCCCAGCCATTAATATCATCAAATACCGAGACCTGAGGAAACCAATATCCCATAAAAAAAGTATTTTCATCATAACCACCAAACCGGTCATTTGGTTTTGCCGGCATGGTAAACTCCCAGCCTATCTCAATCTCGGCAACCGAATTGGCTGCACAATTGAAAGGCAGATAAATATTGGTCTGGCTCTCGCGCAGAAGGCAATGGTCTGTTTCCAGATTGCATGGTTCCCCCTTTATGGTCAGAGATGTAATTTTCACGCCATCATGTGTATCTCCCGGGTCAACAGCCCGGCCTCTTACCCCTCCCTCTTTAAAAATATTCTGGTACAGCCTGATAACAACATACCTTAAAGAATACTTGCTGTTATTCTGATATAAGATTTTTTCATATCCCTTAAGAAGCCTGGTTGTGGGATCGAATTCTACCTCGATTATATAATTTGCACGATTTTGAAAATAGGTCGGACCCGGATTACCATCCCATGAACGGGTACCACGGTCATATGCTTTTTTTATATCCCGGGGGATATACAATTCCTGCGCAATGCAAACATTAAAAAAGAGATTAGCCAGAAATAAGAGTAGTACCTTGTTCATTCAGGATAGGAATTACGCTATTAAATTAAGAAATTTTTATTATAAACGGATAATAAATTTAGAATTTAGAATTTAGAATTTAGAATTCAGAATTCAGAATTCAGAATTTGGAATTAGATTTATTTTGAAAAACCTGTTCCCTGATTCCTGTTCCAATAAACTCATTTAAACTAAAATTGTTTACCCTGTTTCAACATCTTTTAAAAAGAGAACTTACCGGTTCTGACATTTTTTATGTTCCTTTGCATCTTATTTTTTTCTATGGAAAAAGCATCATCATGTGCGATAGGTCTGGTTTATGCAGGATTTACAGCTCTCCTGTGGGGAGTCCTCGCGATCGCTCTTAAGTTTTCTGTAAATACCCTGGACCCTGTTTCAGTGGTGTGGTTCCGGTTTAGTTTTTCTTTTTTTGCCCTGTTTATCTGGATGTTACTATTCGACCGAAAAGAGATCTCATTACTTAAACATCCGCCAAATTTGGCTTTAATTGCCGCTTTTTTCCTTGGATTAAATTATCTGGGCTTTATATCCGGTGTAAAATTTACTTCACCATCCAATGCTCAGGTTTTCATTCAATTAGGGACTGTTGGATTTGCCCTCGCGGGAATTTTTGTTTATAGGGAGAAGGTGGGATGGAAACACATTCTGGGTTTTGTTTTGGTAGTTTCAGGTATAGCTATTTTCTATTACGAGCAGCTTGCCGCACTCAAAGGAATTAATGGCGAATACACCAAAGGCATTCTGTTGGTATCAGGCGGAGGTATTGCCTGGGCAGTCTTTGCAAGTATTCAGAAAGGATTGGTTGTTAAGCATGGAACAAACCAGCTTAACCTTGTAATTTATGGTTTTTGCAGCATTATTTTCCTGCCTTTTATTGATTTCCGGCAAATATTACATCAAAACCTTTCCGAATGGTTAGTGCTTATATTTCTGGGCTTGAATACAGTTCTTGCTTATGGCTTCCTTGCTATTGCCATAAAATATGCTGAAGCCACGAAAGTCAGCGTTATCATTGCGCTAAATCCCATACTTACATTTGCCGGAATGGCAGTACTTGCAGCAATGGAAGTAAGCTGGATCGCCCCTGAACACTTCACTCTTCTCAGTATTGTTGGCGCTGTAATTGTACTTGCCGGAGCAATCATTACAATCCTTTCCAGAAAAAAGTAAAACATTAAGTTTCCTCAACCATTCAGTCTTTCTCAGACATTTTCTTATTCTTTACCACAGTGTTACACAGAGAATATTTTTGCGGATAAAATGCTCTCTCTCAGCTAAACTAATAAAACCCTCTGTGTACCTCTGTGTTTCCTCTGTGAAACTCTGTGGTAAAAACAAGAACACCACTGCTATCAATTAAAGAGTCAAACAGAAGTCTATTCTACTTTAGCCTTATTCTTCATCAGATCGGAAAACAACAACATTGCAATTCCAAAAACAAACATTGCAATTCCTGACCAGAGATTAATATTAACTGAAAGGGAGATTTCATACATACTGTTACCTTCAGTTGCCACACCATAAATCCCCAAAATTGCGCCAAAGATGGCAAACATAAGTCCAATCGGTATTTTTATATCTAAACCCATAGTTTTAAGTTTTTATTGATTACCAGAAAATAATGCTGAGTACAATGGCAATAATTCCTACTACCCAGGCAAGGAAAACCGGACCCTGATACCAATGCTTACTGGTATCCACTACCCTTGGTGTAAGCGAGTATACCAGGCCTTTCAGGTCTTCATCTGATTTGGTACGTTTGGTAAGCACAGAAATTACAATAGTTGCAACCAGAGCTACTGAGAATGCGATAATGGCAATCCAGAAATTCTGGACCATTTCGCTGGGAAATTCTTTAAGAACAATTCCCGTCCATCCTCCCTTAACCAGGCTGGCTGCCCCGGCAGGTTGTGTAAATCCATGAACCAGCGCAGCTGAGAATGTTCCGGTAAGCAGTCCCCAGAAGGCGCCATGACCTGTGGTCCGTTTAGTGAACATCCCCATCAGGAATGCGGCGAATAACGGAGCATTGATAAAGGCGAAGATCAATTGCAGAAAATCCATTACGTTATTGAACATAGCCGCGACGTATGCAGTTAAAATGCTGACAGATATTCCAACAATAGTAGTTATCCGGCCAACATTCAGATAATGCTTGTCGGACTTTCCGGGAACAATATAACTCTGGTAAATATCATAAGTGAAAACGGTATTAAAAGCAGTAACATTTCCTGCCATACCGCTCATAAAGGAAGCCATCAGGGCAGTAAGTCCAAGACCCAGAACTCCGGCAGGCAGAAAACGCTTTAAAAGCATAGGAATAACAAGGTCGTAGTTGTAACTTTCTCCTTTCATTGGAAGAACGAATGATTCATCACCCGAATTGAGAAGTGCGATAGCAATCATTCCGGGCACAATTACTAAAAATGGAATGAACATTTTCGGCAACGCTCCAATAAGTGGTGTCTTACGGGCAGCGCTCATTGAACCTGCCGCCATAGCTCGCTGTACAACAAGGAAATTGGTGCACCAGTAGCCAAAAGATAATACAAATCCAAGCCCGAAGAAAATTCCCATCCAGCTACCCATCGGATGAGTTGGTGAAATGTTTTGCCAGGAATGCTGCAAACCTTCGGTCATGGGATTCAATGCAAGTTTTTCAACCATTCCGTCCCAGCCACCAATTTTTATCATCCCTATTATTACAAGCGGGAGGAATCCTATCACTATCAGGAAAAACTGTAAAACTTCATTGTAAATCGCTGAACTGAGTCCTCCGAGATAAGTATAAACCAGTACAATTGCCGCTGAGATAAACAGGCTCATGTGGAAGTTCCAGTCTAAAAGGGTGTTCATCAGCAGAGCGAGAGCATACATTGAAATACCTGAAGCGAAGATGGTCATTATCGCGAAGGAAAAAGCATTAAAACCTCGGGTTTTCTCGTCAAACCTGAGTTTAAGGTATTCAGGAACCGAGCGGGCTTTGGATCCGTAGTAAAAAGGCATCATGAAAATCGCCAGGAAGATCATAGCGGGAATAGCTCCGATCCAGTAAAAATGTACCGTGGCCATTCCATACTTGGCGCCTGACGCTGCCATGCCGATAACCTCGAGGGCTCCCAGGTTTGCAGAAATAAATGCAAGACCTGTAACCCAGGCCGGAAGAGAACGCCCGGCCTCAAGAAATGCCGATGCGTCTTTCATATGTTTCTTCAGAGCCCAGCCAATGCCCAGCACAAAAACAAAGTAAATAATCATAATCGCGTAGTCGACCCAGGAGAGATTAAAGCCTGATTCCATATTTTATGAATTTAGTAATTAATGTAAATAATAATGACATATTATTTGGAACTAAAAAATTTTTAGGACAGGAGGAATGAAAATGGATCTATTGAGCAGCGTCAATGCCGACTGGGATAACTGGAAGAAATTTTTGTCCCAGGCTGTAGAGTTTGCAGAGGAACTGGGCATATCCAGGGATAGGATTTCCGCCCTGGCCCGTCAGGCCGGAGAGGTGCTGGCGGAAAATGTTATGCCCTCAAACCC
>CAYGFI010000175.1:0-9680 GCA_964349045.1 uncultured Chitinophaga sp. | reverse complement strand
TCCCGCTCAAGCGGGACAGGCTATGAGAAACAACTTAATATACAATAACATAACTTAAATATTTTCGAATGAAAAAAACAGTCATTGTTGTTGCCATCTTTATTCTTCAATTAATGAATCAGGCAAATGCCCAAAAAATCGAATCATTAATACAGGAACTGCCTCCTTATTTTTCTATTCTTACTACATGGGGCGTAAGACCAGAATGGGATGAAAAATCAGAAAATATTTATTTTTTAAATAAACTGGTAGGCGATGTGTTCAAGATAAATATCTCTACAAGAGAAGTTTCACAGGTAACCTCTGGTTTTTATCATGGTGGCATTCATCGAGTGTTATGTTTATCAAACGGTGATTTACTTATAGCAATGGGGTCAAATATTTTTGATGCCACCAACCCCGAAAAAGACCGACATGCCGGACTGGGATTATACGTACTTACTAAGGATAACCCCAATAGCCCTTACCCCTTAAACGCTTTCTGTGATGAAGGTCCTGCAGTTTCAAAAAACAGCATGAAGATAGCATGGACTCTTGAAGGACAAAGGGAAATAAAAACGGGTGAAATTTATTATGAAGAAGATGTTCCTCAATTAAAAGATGTACAAACGATTATTTCCTACAGGGATTCATCGGACTATGTAAGACTGGAAACACAGGATTTTAGACCACCCCTAAACGAGGAACTGATTTATACGCATTATTGGGGTGATGAAAAAGATCAATATTATAATGCACAGGTGTTCGGATTTAACTTAATAACAAAGAAAACATCAAAATATACTGATTTGCCAAAAAGTTACAATGAAGCAGAGGGTATTTTTCCTGACGGAAATTATATGGTCATTGAAAGTGATCGTCATCAACCCATGGAAGAAAGAAACAAATACAAGCTTGATATATATAAACTAAAACTGGATGGCAGCGGGGAAGTTGAACGTTTGGCTGACTTTTCCACTAGATATTTCAATATGATTAAATCAGATAATCCTGTGGTGAATAAAAAGGGCAATATTATTGCCCACCAGTATGGATTTCAGAAAGGTGCAGGAGATGGAAGAGGTATTTTTCTGTTTGATTTAGATGTTTATGAAAATATAAAGAAGAAATAAAGAATTAAGAAGGCCTTTATTAAGAAAACAATTGCATCATTTCAGGTTTGCTTTCCGATCCAGGCCTGATGCCAAAGCCAAGGTAAAAAGGGTATCCAAAGGAAACAGTTATGCCGATATGATACAGGACCTCATCGATTTGTGGGCAATAGGCAATAAATATCAAAAAGAACTGAAAACCACAAGCTTTGAAATGGATCTCCTGGATAAAGCCTACAGGATGAGTTTTGACCTGGGCGGCCTGCTCGGCAGTGTGAATAATGAAAACACAACAAGCAGTGAGAACCAGAAAGTTCGCAACAAGGCCTATTACCATAAAAAAGAACTCCCATAGCAACCGGCTTAGTTTAACTCAGTTTTATTCAACATTCCTCCCACGTCCTTCCTGTTAATTTTTTCAACTCGTCATTAAAAATCCAACCATTCTGTTAAATTTGTATAGGAAAGATGTACTTCAGATTTTATGAACGAAAGAAAACAACCAGATCAACAAAAAAGAGAACCATTCGACTAATTGAATATTTGCCATTTTCTGACAAAATAAGGAAACTAAAACCATAAAAATCACTATGAACAAAAGTTATGGAATTTATCACGATTTGACCATAAGTGCGTCAGCAGAAAAAGCCTTTATAGCTGTTTCCGAACCTGTACATTTAGTAAATTGGTGGCCTTTAAAATGTACAGGGAAACCTGAATTGGAAGCAGAATATAATTTTTATTTTGCGCCGGAATATAATTGGTACGGTAAAGTAAATGAGATTGTACCTATCAGACATTTTCCGTAAAAATGACCCAATCAGATTTAGACTGGGATTCAACTACTTTTAGATTTGATATGGAACAAGATAATGGGAAAGTCATACTTCGTTTTTCTCACTTAGGCTGGCCAGAGTGTAATTCTCAATTTCGAATAGCATCATTTTGCTGGGCAATGTTGCTAAAGGGCTTAAAAGATTATCTGGAAAAGGGAATAATATTACCTTTTGAGGAGCGAAGTTAAACCTCCTGAACCGAACGGAATAAAACCATTAACTACATTGTATAGACGCAATAGCGGGTTAAGCGCCAACCCGAAAGTTGGCTGTTCGTAAGTAAGAATAATGGAAAACTAAAAAATAAAGATTTGCAGGCATTGGTCCTGCTATCGATCGTAGCCAATACACCATGAATCATAGACACTGACTTCCCAGGCGAACTTTTTTACAGGAAGGGTTGTGAAATCAGGTTAATAATGGACATTTGTAATTATCAAATAATGTGCGATTTAGAAAAACGTTAGTTAGAAGCGTAAAGAACAACACAGCAGACAATAAACATTTAGAGAAAATGAAACCCTCATCCACTGACGTACACAACAAGGACATGAAAATATATGAGGGTTCTCCCGCTCATGCGGGACAGGCTATGAGAAACAACTTAATATACAATAACATAACTTAAATATTTTCGAATGAAAAAGACAACATTGATAATTTTAGCAATTGCTACATCATTTGGTTTTGGTTTTGCATTTAATGCAAAAATTACAAAACAATCTTTCGACCAGAAAATATATTAATTCTAAAATAAATTACCATGGAACAAAAAATACAACTTAAACATCCAGCCGGTAAAAAAGCCATAAGGATGAATAAACAAAAATATTGTGCTATAGAAGAATCGGTTTTGAATTGCCTTAAAGTAAAAGGAGAATCAACTCATTCCGAAATTTTAAAGACAATAAGCGAAGATTTCCAAAGGAATAAAACAATTTTTAAAGGTTCAATTGAATGGCATATGGAATGGGTAAAACTTGACTTAGAAGCAAGAAAGAAAATTACGCGAATAGCTGACACTTCTCCAATTAAATTTAAACTTACCTGACATAAACGCCAACCGGCCTGAAGAAATTAATTATCTCCAGTGGAGTCCTTTTAAGAAAGGAAGTAAGTATTTCGCTCCCTCTGAAAAGGAATTTATGATTAATTACAGGGTTCAGAATATTGAGCAACTGGTAAAAAACCTCGGGTCAAACGGAGTAACCATACTAGATGAAATTGAGTCGTTTGAATATGGAAAATTCGTTCACATCATGGACCCGGAAGGAAATAAAATAGAACTTTGGGAACCCATTGACAATATATTTACAGAAATGGGAGGGAAGACTACAAAATGAGATACGGAACCTGCTCACTAAACAGAAATAAAAAAGCTATATGCTGGAAAAAAATACTATGCAAACGGACAGAAAATCCACGAGTTAAACGGGGAGAATCTGACATTCTTTTTTAAAAACGGGAAATTAAAAGCCGAAGGAACATACTTATCAGGAAAAATGGAAGGAGAATGGAAATTCTATCGCGAAACAGGACAGCTCTGGCAGATAGGGAATTTTAAAGATGGCATGAAAAACGGTTCCTTTATCCGGTATAATAAAAATGATCAAGTAGAATATGAGGAGAATTTTGTAAATAATAAAATTCTTAAAAAATGATTAAAGAAAAGAATTACGGAAATATATTTCAGGTATTGAAAGTACAGGAATTTACTAAAGCTCTGAAGCTGGAGTATTGTTCGAATATTAAACGCAACGAATGGAACAGCAGCAATTGAACTTTAACAATACTGCAGGAATCATTGTATGAAAAATTCAATTGACCATGAACATAGGCTACTGGCAGCCTGGGCAGCCGATTGTGCAGAGCGCGTTCTTTCAATGTTTGAGGATTATTACCCTGAAGATGCACGTCCCCGCCAAGCCGTTGAAGCGGCTCGGGAATGGGTACAGGGAAAGCTAAAAATGACAGAAGCCAGGAGATTTGCCCTGGAGGCCCATGCGGCAGCGCGTGAAGCGATAAGGCCCGAGTCGGTTGCTGCTGCACGTTCCGCGGGTCATGCTGCAGCAACAGCTCATATAGCCAGTCATGCAAAGCATGCTGCATCCTATGCACTGAAAGCATCAGCCAATCCTCATACAGAGAAGGAATGGCAACTAAATAAACTGTCCCTGATTCTTGGATTGATTTTTTTAATGGCAATTTATATACCATCATACTCCCAAAGAAATAATACAAAAGGTAATTTTGCTGGGAATTCCGTTTCACAGGATACTACTCCAATTAAAAATGCCCGGCTTGCCATAGTTGTTTCCGGAGTATCCTTTGCTTACTTCGGATCCATGGCATATTTACAATATATATGGTATAAAGACCACGAAAGGGTTCCATTTCATTATTATAATGATCTAAAAGGCTACAACCAGATCGACAAATTTGGTCATGCCTATGGAGGATACCTGGAAAGTTATATTGGATTTCATTCTTTACTTTGGGCAGGTGTTCCGCGCAGAAAGGCTGTCTGGTACGGAGGAAGCTTTGGATTTCTTTTGCAGTTGCCAATTGAAATCTGGGATGGAATGTATGAAGGATGGGGTTTTTCATGGAGCGATGTGGTGGCAAATACTATTGGCTCAGCGCTGGTCGTCGGGCAGGAACTTGCCTTCAGGGAGCAAATTGTAAAATACAAATTGTCTTTTTATCCATCCCCATATGCTAAGCAGGCTAATGGTTACCTGGGAGAGGGAATTAACCAGTTTATGTACGACTATAACGGACACACCAATTGGCTGAGTTTTGGTATTAATCGCGTCATAAAAAATGAAAGGATCCCTGATTGGGTGAATTTTGCTATCGGTTACAGTGCCGGGGGAATGTTTGGGGAGTTTAAAAATAAAACCAGTTATAAAGGAGTAGCAATACCTGAAACAGAACGCTTCCGGCAATTCCTGTTTTCCCTCGATATTGACTTCAGTGCAATACCAGCCAGGAACAAGAATCTTAAAAAGCTGCTTAATAGTATGTTCATGATTAAAGTTCCATTTCCGGCTATGGAAATAAATACAAAAGGCGGGCTCAGGTTTTATCCTCTTTATTACTAAACTGCAAATTCTGTTTCGGCATTTTTACTTCCCCTGAATTATTTTAATAAACCGGAAAACATCATTAAAGATTTTCCTTTATTATAAATCATTTCAAAAACAATAATAAGCCGCAGATTCCTTAAAATTTTGCGCAAATATTATTGTTTTTTTAAAAAAAAGAATACCTTTGCAACCCGTTTTGGGAAAAAATATTCAAACAAATCCAATTAGTTTATATGCCAACAATTCAGCAATTAGTAAGAAAAGGAAGGAATAAGATTGTTGAGAAAAGTAAAGCTCCGGCTCTGGATTCTTGTCCACAGCGTCGAGGCGTGTGTGTAAGGGTTTACACCACCACCCCGAAGAAGCCGAATTCAGCAATGCGAAAGGTAGCAAGGGTAAGGTTAACAAACCAGAAGGAAGTTAACGCCTATATCCCGGGTGAAGGTCACAATCTGCAGGAACACTCCATTGTACTTATCAGGGGGGGAAGGGTGAAAGATCTTCCCGGTGTAAGGTATCACCTTATTCGCGGGGCTCTTGATGCTTCCGGCGTTGAGGGCAGATCACAGAGACGTTCGAAATACGGTACAAAAAGGCCTAAGAAAAAATAATTAATCGCTTAGTTAGAAATGAGAAAATCGAAACCCAAAAAGAGAATCCTTTTACCCGATCCGAAATTCGGAAGTCCGGATGTAACCAGGTTCGTGAACAATCTTATGGTAGAGGGTAAGAAAAGTATCTCTTACACCATTTTCTATGATGCAATAAAGATGGTTGAAGAGAAGATGAAAAATGCCGATAAGCCGGCTCTTGAAATCTGGAAACTGGCTATCGAAAACATCACCCCCCAGGTTGAAGTAAAAAGCCGCAGGGTTGGTGGCGCAACATTCCAGGTACCAATGGAAATCAGGCCCGACAGGAAGATTTCTATCGGAATGAAAAACCTGATATTCTTTGCCAGGAAACGCACAGGTCGTTCCATGAGCGAAAAACTTGCTGCGGAAATAATGGCCGCCTATAATAACGAAGGTGGTGCATACAAGAAAAAAGAAGACACACACAGGATGGCAGAGGCAAATAAAGCTTTTGCACATTTCAGATTTTAAAAAGTAAAGAAAGCCGAAGCAGAACAGATGAAACAGGATCTGAAATATACGAGGAATATTGGTATTATGGCCCACATTGATGCAGGTAAAACCACGACTACAGAACGAATTCTGTTCTATACCGGTATTACCCACAAGCTAGGTGAAGTACACGACGGGGCCGCTACCATGGATTGGATGGTGCAGGAACAGGAAAGAGGGATCACAATTACTTCTGCCGCGACAACAACATATTGGAAATATCTCGATGACGACTATAAGATCAATATAATTGATACCCCCGGGCACGTTGATTTTACTGTTGAAGTAGAACGGTCATTGCGCGTTCTTGATGGGGCGGTTGCAGTATTTTGCGGGGTTGGAGGTGTTGAACCGCAGTCTGAAACCGTCTGGCGTCAGGCTGATAAATATAAAGTTCCCAGGATTGCATTTATTAATAAACTGGATAGGGTTGGTTCTGATTACCTCAGGGTCGTTAGTGAAATCAGGGAAAAACTAGGTGCAAATGCAGTTCCCCTGCAGATTCCGATCGGTTCAGAAGAGAATTTCCGTGGAGTAGTAGACCTTATACATAGGAAAGCTGTAATCTGGCAGGATGACCAGACTCTGGGAACCACTTATGAATTGCAGGATATTCCAGCCGAAATGGTGGAAGAAGTTGAAGAATGGAGAGAAAAACTTGTTGAGGCGGTTTGTATATCGGATGATACATTACTGGAAAAATTCCTGGAAAACAGGGATTCAATTTCAGTGGAGGAATTTATGAGCTATGTCCGCAGAGCAACTATCCGGATGGAAATTGTTCCTGTATTTGCAGGCTCAGCATTTAAAAATAAAGGGATTCAGCGTTTACTCGACGGTATTGTAGCTTTATTGCCTTCCCCGCTCGATATCGAAGCGGTTACCGGTATTAATCCCGATACAGATAAAGAAGAAACCAGGCCCCCGGATCCCGATGCCCCGTTTGCCGGACTTGCATTTAAAATTGCCACTGATCCTTTTGTCGGACGTATAATTTACGTTCGCGTTTATTCAGGCGTCCTGAGAGAAGGAACCATGGTTTACAATACCAGGACCGGGAAAAAGGAAAGAGTAAACCGCCTTTACCAGATGCATGCAAACAAACAACTCCCCAGGGAATTTATAGAAGCCGGTGATATTTGTGGTGCAGTGGGATTTAAAGAACTCAGAACCGGAGATACAATTTGTGCAGTAAATGCCCCTATCATTCTCGAATCAATGGATTTCCCGGAACCGGTAATCTCTGTTGCCATTGAACCCAAAACCCAGCAGGATATGGACCGTCTCGGGATGGCGCTTGGAAAATTAACCGAGGAAGATCCTACCTTCCTGATCAATACCGATCCCGACAGCGGACAAACCATAATAAGAGGAATGGGTGAGCTACACCTTGAGATTCTTATTGACCGGCTAAGACGTGAATTCAGGGTTGAATGTAACCAGGGAAGACCTCAGGTAAACTATAAAGAAGCCCTTACCCTTCAGATCCAGCATCGCGAGGTATTTAAGAAACAAACCGGAGGCAGAGGTAAATTTGCTGATATTCAGATAAAAATAGGGCCTGCTGATCCGGGTGTGGTTGGTTTGCAGTTTGTGAACGAAGTAAAAGGTGGTAATGTTCCCAGGGAATATATACCGGCTGTTGAAAAGGGATTTAAAGAATCACTCAAAAACGGACCTTTGGCCGGTTATCCCATGGAAAGTCTAAAAGTAATTCTTTTCGACGGTTCGTATCACGCGGTTGACTCTGATGCCCTGGCCTTTGAAATATGCGCCAAACAGGCATTCCGTCATGCTGCTTCAAAAGCAAAACCGGTTCTTCTTGAACCCATCATGGCAGCAGAAGTAGTTACACCTGAAGAATATATGGGAGATGTGATTGGAGATTTTAACAAACGGCGCGGACAGGTTGAAGGAATGGAAAGCAGGGCAGGAGCCAGGGTTATTAAAGCCAAAGTCCCGCTTGCTGAACAGTTCGGATATGTTACTACATTGAGAACACTTACTTCCGGAAGAGCAACTTCTGTTATGTCATTCTCACATTTTCAGGAGGTAAGCGCTGACCTCTCAAAAACAATACTTGATAAAATTAGCGGTAAAACAGTTGTTTAACATTTAATAGAATGAGCCAAAAGATTAGAATTAAATTGAAGTCTTACGATCATAACCTGGTGGATAAATCAGCAGAGAAGATCGTGAAAACTGTAAAATCTACCGGAGCTGTTGTGAGCGGACCCATTCCCCTGCCAACTCATAAAAGGATTTTTACTGTACTCAGGTCACCCTTTGTAAATAAGAAATCCAGAGAACAATTCCAGTTGTGTTCCTACAAAAGATTACTTGATATTTACAGTTCAACTCCCAAAACCATTGACGCACTCATGAAACTTGAGCTTCCCAGCGGTGTTGAGGTAGAAATAAAAGTGTGAAACCTTTATAAAAACATAGAAAAATGCCAGGATTAATTGGTAAGAAGATCGGAATGACTTCCATCTTCGACGAAGAAGGAAAAAATGTACCCTGCACTGTTATACAGGCCGGACCATGTGTTATTACCCAGGTGAAAACCGTATCAAATGATGGTTATGCCGCTGTACAGCTTGCTTTTGAAGATAAAAAGGAAAAACACACCACTAAAGCATTAATGGGACATTTCAAAAAAGCTGAAACAGAACCAAAGAAAAAAGTAGTTGAATTAAAAGGTTTCGTGCAGAACTGGAAGCTTGGGGATGTAATCACGGTTGACTATTTCAAAGATGATATATGGCTTGATGTGGTTGGCCTGTCAAAAGGTAAAGGCTTTCAGGGTGTTGTTAAGAGACACGGATTCAGTGGTGTAAATGATGCAACTCATGGTCAGCATAACCGCGGAAGAGCGCCGGGATCACTGGGTGCATCTTCATATCCATCCAGAGTATTTAAAGGGATGAGAATGGCCGGACGTATGGGCGGTAACCGCGTTAAAGTTTTAAACCTGAAGGTCATGAAAATAATGCCGGAAAATAATCTCCTGCTTGTTAAAGGGTCTGTTCCAGGTTCTATTGGTTCATATTTAATTATTGAAAAGTAATGAATTTAACTATCATGAATATTACCGGCAAGGAAACCGGTAATAAGGTAAAACTCGAAGAATCAGTCTTCGGAATCGAGCCGAACGACCATGCAATTTATTTGGATGTGAAACAATACCTTGCCAATAACCGTCAGGGTACTCACAAAGCCAAAGAAAGATCCGAAGTAACCGGGAGTACCCGGAAACTTAAGAAACAAAAAGGTTCCGGATCCGCGCGTTTTGGTGACATCAAAAACCCGCTCTTCCGAAGTGGAGGCAGAGTTTTTGGCCCACGCCCCCGCGATTACAGCTTCAAACTGAATAAAAAAGTTAAAGTTCTGGCTCGATTGTCAGCCCTTACTTATAAAGCGAAAAACAATCAGGTTCTTGTCCTGGAAGATTTCGATTTCGAAGCCCCAAAAACAAAAGAATTCTTTAATCTTCAGAAAAATTTCAATCTGGATAATAAAAAGTCTCTTTTAGTT
>CAYGFI010000174.1:0-9892 GCA_964349045.1 uncultured Chitinophaga sp. | reverse complement strand
CAAGCTGATTTCTATGAAGTCTCAATCCTTATTCTGATGGATTATAGTTTCTGACCGGTAAAGATCAGTTCCGTCTGACGAAGTTCAGGGGTCTCAATCCTTATTCTGATGGATTATAGTTTCTGACTGCTACAAGGACGAGGAAGGCGATATCGTTCGCGGTCTCAATCCTTATTCTGATGGATTATAGTTTCTGACAATTATATACTTTTTGAATACTGTAAAAATTGAGAGTCTCAATCCTTATTCTGATGGATTATAGTTTCTGACGGCTCACGGGAATCTTAACAAATACTCAAAAGATGTCTCAATCCTTATTCTGATGGATTATAGTTTCTGACAGCACAGTGAAAATGCTATGTGGGAATATCAAAAGTCTCAATCCTTATTCTGATGGATTATAGTTTCTGACACCAAACTAAAACATGATACAAAATTTAAGCCTTAGTCTCAATCCTTATTCTGATGGATTATAGTTTCTGACATTACGCATTTGTTTACCTGTTGCAGAATCGTTATAGTCTCAATCCTTATTCTGATGGATTATAGTTTCTGACAGTATTTATGGGCAGATTACTCCAAAATAATAAGTGTCTCAATCCTTATTCTGATGGATTATAGTTTCTGACATAAATTGTATTTCTTTCGCCTGCTATGTCAAAGTCTCAATCCTTATTCTGATGGATTATAGTTTCTGACCGTTGGTATTACAACGGGTGGCATTATTGGTATTGTCTCAATCCTTATTCTGATGGATTATAGTTTCTGACTTGGTCAATCGGATTTATCGGTAAACCTGAAAAGTCTCAATCCTTATTCTGATGGATTATAGTTTCTGACTACTAAACAACAGATGGGTTGACGAAAATAACAACTGTCTCAATCCTTATTCTGATGGATTATAGTTTCTGACAATTTTCAAATATTTAATTAAACAATCCATCCAATGTCTCAATCCTTATTCTGATGGATTATAGTTTCTGACATCCAGTTTAGGTTCGGTGGAACGTACCTGACTGTCTCAATCCTTATTCTGATGGATTATAGTTTCTGACTCTGATGGTTTTTCATCAATTCACGCGAAAAATGAGGTCTCAATCCTTATTCTGATGGATTATAGTTTCTGACGACCAAAAAATAATAAACGCTGCCGGTCTGACAAAGTCTCAATCCTTATTCTGATGGATTATAGTTTCTGACCTGGGAAAACAATTTGTTCACAAACTGAAATCGAGTCTCAATCCTTATTCTGATGGATTATAGTTTCTGACGGGTCAAATTAAGAGATATCTCTGCTGTTTTATACGTCTCAATCCTTATTCTGATGGATTATAGTTTCTGACGGTGACGGTTCACAGGAAAGAATCATTTGTCCTATGTCTCAATCCTTATTCTGATGGATTATAGTTTCTGACCGGGACGGAGCGACTGATTGCGTCGCTAGATTGATAGTCTCAATCCTTATTCTGATGGATTATAGTTTCTGACTGTCACAATTATTGTCATAATAGGTATTGCTCTAAGTCTCAATCCTTATTCTGATGGATTATAGTTTCTGACACTTAAATCTAAATATTATGAATGATTCTCCGAAAGTCTCAATCCTTATTCTGATGGATTATAGTTTCTGACGACGTGCTACGTATTCAAAGACACGTACACATACAGTCTCAATCCTTATTCTGATGGATTATAGTTTCTGACATATCTAAAAAGACTTTACAAGAAATATCTGAAGTCTCAATCCTTATTCTGATGGATTATAGTTTCTGACAGTGCTGAAGGAAGTTCTCAACTTCGATCTAATTGTCTCAATCCTTATTCTGATGGATTATAGTTTCTGACAAGTTGATGCCGATGGTAAACCTCGTTTCATATTAGTCTCAATCCTTATTCTGATGGATTATAGTTTCTGACAGTACTCTTAATAATAGATTGACAATTAATATTTTATTGCCACGTAAGTAAAAAATACAGCTGATAATTTGGTTTTTAAAGTCCATTTTTTCAATACGCAAAAATACTATCTTTTTAAATTTTAAGCATCCATAAAATTAAGGAAAATTTCCTTAGTTTCTTTAAAATTTTCAAGTAAAGTTTACTTTAATTGCATTCCAGACCTGTTTGCCCTTAAATTCCTTCTTCTTAGCAATAAATCTGACGCGCAAACCTTTTTTTATTAAATTGGCATCTCCTTTTACAACCGGGAACCTGAAATATATTCCTCTTCCTTCATCATCGTTAATAAAGCCATCGCCATTGCTCCCTTCATGAAGCACAGCGGATACCTGCCCCATCCCTTCTATATACTCATCCTTCTCTTTTTTGTCACCAATCCTTTTTATCCATTCCTTTTTCAAACTTTCATATTGTTCTTTTGCAGTTTTATCCGTACTGCCGCATTGAAAAGTTTCAACAAGATTTATAAGGTCAAGTGGAACCTTCCATCCTTTTTCCTTCCTTACAGCCAGGGACAGTAAAAAATGCCTGCATGGGAGCAAATCGATTTTAGCGGCACCAAACATGTGTCCCAACTGAATAAACATGTTTACCTTGTATTCCGAAAAGCCGCCATTAAGAGCTGCTGTGCAGGCAAGAATAAGAGCCTTCTCAATATTCTTTTTCTGGTAGAAAAGCAGGGCAAGTTCATTTTGAATGAACCAGTCAGATTTTTGTTTCAATATTTCCCCGAATCCATCTATTGCTTTATCGAGGTTCCCGGTATTGGTGTAACATAAGGCCAGACGTCTTGTAATCCAGAGATTATTACCGTGGTGAAATCGTGTTACTTTTTCAAGAGCTTCCCTGCACAATCGAATACATACCTCGAACTCTCCAAGCTGAAATACTGTTTTTGTATAAAGCATGTAATATTTTTCCAGGTCCGAAGCTAATTCCATATCCTTCTCACGGCCTTTAATATTTACTTTGATAGTTGATGGTTCACAAGAAAACTGTCCCGGGAGAAATTTTTCAAGCCGCTTCCTGATTACCGGCCATTGAGGGTTTTCACGTTTCATTTCAAGCTCAGCCAAAACGAAGAATAACCTGGTGTAAAGAAGGTATTCATTGCTGAAAGATAAAAAGTCAAGGACCTTTTCAATGCTTTGTATATTTTCTGTTATTATGAAATTATCGTCATGGTAATTTTCCACCTTCTGATCTGCCTGGCTGAATAAGCTCCATCCATATTCACGTATGAGCTGTTCAGGGATGTCCGGTCCTGCTTTGAGTTTCATTGTTTTTGAAAAAAAATCCAGGGCAGCCCGCGGATTATTCATTTTCCTGAGGCAGAACATAATGCTGAATATGATCCACGGTTCGGCTTTTATATCTGCAGGTTTGTAATGTCCATGAATTTCAGTTTTATATATTTCAAGCGCTTCCTTATACTTTTTCTCCTTCCGGAGCGTATTGATTTGATTTGCAATTATTTTCAGGCTCATCAGAAATGTTTTTAAATAAAATTGAATGCTTAAAAAAACATGGTACTCCGGTTATTCATAATAAAATCGATATCAACCTGCTGTCCTATCATTTTCATCGCCTTAAGCTCATCCACGCTCAGCGGTACAAAAAGGATGCTGTCATTGTTTTCGTAAACATCCTGCACTTCCTTCAGGGTTTTGTGCAATTCCTGATAAAGTTTTCTTTCAGTTTCTGCCAGGAAAATAGATTTCTGGATCCTTATACAACCTTTTTTCAAAAGATATTTGGCAATCTGGTTCCTGACTTTGTTGTTCTCAATGTCGTACATGATAAAAAATACCATTTTTCCCGGGTTATTTTGATATTTATTTAATATTCGAAAGATGCGTTCAATTCGTTCTTCAACGGTTTCGAGCTTGTCCACGTGTGGATCATCCACATCGGGCGGCCTTAAATTTTTAAGTCCCGCGTGTTTAATCCGCAGAAGTTTTTCAGAAAAGGTCAGCTTTATTTTCTTTGGCCTTGGCATGATTGGACGTGCAGTTAATAGAACATTTCACAAAGAATACGAAAAACAACATCAGCCAGTTCCTGATCACTGCCCGTTTTTGGCGTTTTTACCACTTTGTAACCTTGTTTGCCGAAAAATACATTTAGCTGTGCCCATCTCGGCCCCAGTTCAAACAGGAATTTTTTCCCGAAATTGATAGGTTCGGACGATTTCAGCGAAATACCAAGATCTGTTGTACGTTTTTCTATTTCAGGTAGTATCTTGTCAATTTCCTCCGGCACATACAATTGTTTTTCAGGAGCTAACCTGATATTCGGGTTCAGCTTTTTCCTGATTTCAAGCATCACATCAACAGGTAAATCTTTATTTTCTTTTTCCTTATCAGGTATATCATTTTCTTTAATCTCCTTTTCTTTTTCGCTGATTAATTGCCTGGCTTCGAAAACTTCCGTTTCATTTTCGAAATTTATATAGGCAGACATATTCACGGGAACAGGATCGGGATTAAGATATGCCTGTTCGTCCACGCTCAGGAAGCATGCCCTTGCCACATCGGATGTGACTTTGTCAACTACCTGGTCAAGTCCGTATTGTACCGAAAATTTATGGACAAACAGCTTGTAGAATATTGAGTAACGGGCAGGATCATAGCATTTCTCTGCCATTTTGAATAATACCTTTAATCCGTCGCTACCGGGTGAGGTAAACACCATTTCAACATGTTCGTCCTTTAAAAGCAGGTCTTTTACCTGATCTATGGATTTATCCTTTCCGGTTAAATGATCAATATCAACAATAAACCGGGTAATGGAGCCAAAATTCTGGGTGCGTCTGTAGGGAGGTGAAAAAATTCCACATGTCACATATGGCAGTGTCTTTTTAAGTTGCTGGTATTTTTGCCTGTCGATGGTGTTTAAAATCCTTAGCTGGTGTATTTTCGAACTAAGTTCCGGAGAAGGTTGAGAAACAAGTTTGAATAATTCTGACACCGAAATTGTTTTTAGCGGATCATTCGCTGAAGTGATATTTTTACCTGACTGTATCATAGCGCTTAGTTTAATATGATGACATTTAACTCTTCAGGAACTTCTGTGCCAGGTTTTGGGCATAGAGGTCAATATGCACTGCCCGGCTGCGTTCCAGCCCGTTCATTGGAATAATCTCATCGAGATAGTCGTTTACCGACTGGATAAGTATTCTTCTCCCGAGGTTCTCAAGCCAGTACGAACCTTCCTTAATGCTGTAACAGTCCTCATCAATCACTTCCTGCATACAAAGGCTGAATACCACATAATCGATCCATATCCGGAAAACTTCAATTACATCGTAAGCGAGTACAGGCCTGTTGTATTCATCACGGTGATAAATACCTGCATAAGGGTCTATTCCTGCTTTAATCAAAGCTCCTTCCACTTTACCGTACAGCATACCATACCCGTAATTCAGCAAACAATTAAAAATATCGGTAGCCGGGTGTTGGGAACGGCTGTTAAACCGGTATTTTTCAGGGAGCAACATCGATAGAACTTCAAAATAAGCCCTGGCTGATGCACCTTCCCAGCCGCGAAGTCCGGCTGCCATATCATGAACATAACGCGCTTCAATCTGCCGGATCTTATTTTTATAATCTTCCGTTTTATTAATGGCAGAAGCGATGGTATTTTTCTTAACTTCTTCGTCTGCATTCATGGAAATCAGCAAGGCAATCTGGTTGTCAATTTTCCAGATAACGATCTCCTTCACCCATTCAACAGCCTGTACAGAGCCGGCAAAATCGAGTTGTTTACGCCTGATGGTTGATATTGACCCATATTTAACGCTCCACAGCCGTCCTGTAGGTTTGCCTGAGCGGTCGATAAACATCACGTCAATTTCATTTTCAATAGCAAGCAATGCTGCATCGGAACTTATTTTTGCTCCTTTGCTGATGCTGATCGATCGTACTTTGGAAGGATCTATCACCTGTTTACCTTCATTATGGATTACCAGGAACATACTGTTTTCAACCAGCAGGGAGGAGCCAAAAGTGTTTAATACGAGGTTCATGGGAAAAATGTATTATGAATTATGTGATTGCATAATTGGCATTCAGGTTTACATTTTGTTTTGACCGGGTTAAGGCGGTATAAGTCCACTGAAACTTGAATGATTTAGGGCTATTGGGGTTCCAAAGCGAACTTTCCAGGATGATGAAAACATTATTCCATTCTCCTCCCTGTGCCTTATGGCAGGTTACTGCATAGCCATACCTTGCCCTTATGGCATTCATATAAGGGTCTTGTAGTAAAAAATCCAGAAAGGCATCAGGATTTTTTTTATTATCAATCCCAAGCTTTTTTGCCCTGATCATGAAATCTTTGGTTAATTCGAACTCTGCTTCGTTACTTAGCTTGGAACTTAAAAGATCAAGGTAATCTTTAATAAGAAAACTTCTGAATTTTCTATAGCCATCGGGTTCCTTTACCCTGACATCAACAGGGAGAAAAGTGAGGCCGGCCTTTGTTTCAGCAGCGCCGGCGATATCAACCAGTTCAATATGATCTCCATTGTAAAGATTATGTTTGTAATTGTTCTGCTGAACCATCAAGATTTCACCTTTAACCAGATCAGGTAAAGTATTTCCATACAGTAATTTTCTGATTTCAAGATTGAGGGAAGCTACAAGCCTGTTGCTATACGCGATAAATATTACTTCCTGGTAACCATATTCCCTGAATAGCCGGCAATAGTCCTGTATCATGCGCGTATCAAGGCCATAAACTTTCATATGTGAAAAACTGCTCACTTTTATTTTCAGGGGATGATCAAAATTACCGGAGTGTAGGATTTGTGTCAGGTTACCGGCATTGAATGCAAGTCCGGGGGCTGAAGACCCATAACGCATTACATCTTTAAGGGTAAATGACTTACCGGTTATCCTGTATTTTTTTGCCAGGTAATCAAGATCGAGAGCCGGGCTGAAATTTCCGTTTATCGGCGGTAATTGGGCTTTATCTCCGACAAATACGACCTTTCTGCCATCCAGGTAAGTAAAAACATCGTTTAATAAACTGCCTGTACCAAATTGGGTGAAAGATTGGGCGAGTAAAGAATCCGCGATCATTGAACTTTCATCAATGATGTAAATGGTTTTACTATCATCCTGGTTTGCTTTAATCCTGAACCTGATATGCTTTGTTTTGCTCTCTTCCTTAAGTTCACTTACATCGAGGGAATAAACTGTCTTGTGAATAGTAGAAGCATTAAATCCGGCTTTTTCGGTGAGTATCTTTGATGCTCTCCCGGTGGATGCCATTAATCCGAATGGCATATCTCTCCCCGCCAGGAATCCGATAAGAATCTTTATCAATGAGGTTTTCCCGGTTCCGGCATACCCGTTCAGAACGAACACCTGGTCTTTCTCAGAATCGACAAACTTCCTTAAAAGGTTGAGTGCATATTGCTGTTCCTGAGTGGGTTTCAGGATGGATGACATGTCAGTCATTTTATTAACTGAATGAATTGAAGTATTCCCTGAAGCCGGCAAATTCGAAATAGGACATTTTTCCACCGTTTTGGTCTTTGCTGACAATTCTACGTGTGGTAGAGGCTACACAGCAAATACCTGCTTTTTGTAACTCGTTAACCAGGGCATGTGTAAAGGTGAGTTCACCCATTACATGAACAGCATGGTCAGCGGGTTCCGCGAAATGAAGAATTTCTAAACATTTTTCAGCATAATTTTTAGCCATCCGGAAAACTTCACCAGTCGAAGTCGAAGGTTCGATAGATGGAAATAAAAGATCAGAAATCTCGCGGAATTTTTGTTCAGCCGTTTCTTTCTGATAGGGGGACCATTCATTTGAAGGATGGTTGGAGAGGTTTAGGAGCATGGGGAATATAATAATTTCGTATTTAAGATTGGAAACCAATAAAAATATGCCATAATTAAATATTGAATGGTAAGTCTGAGGGTAACTGTTTACAAAAATTTTGAGATTTAATACCTAAAACTTCATAACATTGATCAAGAAAGTCGGAAATAGTTGTAATGAACACATCAAATTGAATTTTATCTAATGGCTTAAATCCATGTGCAAGTAATGAATTATTTCTTTTTTCAAGTTCAAACATTATTTTCTTTTCCTGAGTGGTAAAGACTTTAGCAACTTTTGGTTCATTCTCAAGACATGCAATCAATCGGTATGATTCCATTAAACCTAATTTTATTTTTTCAGTTTCTCGTGTTTTTTTCTCAAAGCAAAGTTTTGCTTTATCAGGTAATACCTTAAGATCTACATTTGATGTTTTAATTCTAAAATAATTGAAAAGATATATTTGTGCAAAAAGTTCCAATGCTCTATAAATACGACCAACCGCATCATCATATCTTGACTGAGAAGCTCTTCTTTGAGCATTTAAAATCAAATCATGAACAATTTCAAATGATGCTTTTTTGTCAGTCTTAAACCCGTTAGGTAGAATAAATTCAGGGTCAAGTTTTACCCTTATTGTAAGGACTTTAGTTAGCTGCAATAAATAGTCCAGGTAAGTTTTTCGATCGCTATCTAATAACTCATAAGCTGTTTTATGATCGAACATATCCCAGTTATCAAAGATTTGACAGAATGATTTAATTTTCTGAAGTTCATTTTTCTTCGTTAGTGAGAAATGTGAATCATTCGCAAGCAGATTTGTAATTATTTTAAACCCTGATGAATAATCATATTTTTTTAAAACAGCTTTTAAATAGGATAATTGCCTATCTAAAATAAATCCAGAGAAGTTGAGGGAAATAGAAGATTGTGTAAGATTCTTTACTTTGATCAAATTCATTCTTGTCCCAGTTACTAAATAAACCTTAATTTTATCAAAAGAAATTGCAGCATTAAAAAGTGAAATACTCATAGATTTGGTACCTCCGGTATAATCTGCAATAAATTCACTATCCGGGTATTCCTCAATTAACTGGTTTATTCTTGCTTTAATTTTTGCAAATGAAATATCCGGATCATCTTCAGCTCCCTTTTCCAGAATTACTATCTCATATTGATTTTCCTTTAATTTCAATTGTTTTATAATAGAACCCTTATCATTGCATGCTTTACTATCGCCATTTACAGAAGTATAGCTTCCTTTAGATACGGAATCGGTATCATTTGAACAAAAGAAAAATATTTTATCCGGTTTGTGATGGTTAATTGAGGTTATAATTGGTTCACATGAGCCACCTACGGTAAGAAATAGAATTTTTTTCATAGTTATTAATATTTTTGTCGCTTATATTATTTAGCCTGATTAATACAAAAATCCAAACAACCACAAGGGAATTACGTTACGGTAACCTGTTTCAATATCATCAGCCGCGACAAATGCCTTATCAGTGTTTTTAATTTGTCGTGATGTTTTGTTCTTTCCCCCTATTTCGAAAATATATTCATTGTCTATTAAAAAATCGCCTTTATCGGGAATTGTCAGCTGGTGGTTGTTCATTAACTGATTCGCGAAGAATGTTTCACGGAGGGTTCCCGTTTCCGGTTCACGTCCGGGCGAGAGGGCGTACAGCAAGGCAGTGTTGTCAAGGTATATTTTCTCCGGTTTGGTAAGGTAGCCTGTAGGTTCCGAGCTTTGACGGAGTAATAAAAGGATGCCCGATCTTTCCAGCAGGCCAATCATTTTCAGTAACACGTCACGGGCTACACCCGACTTCCGGCTAAGCTCTGAAATGTTGGGCTTGTATGGCACGCTGTCGGCAATAAAAGCGAGAATTCGCTTCAAAGAGACAATGCTGGAATAATTTACCTTCTCCACGGCCGGAATATCCATTTCGAGTATAACATGAATGGCGCTTAATAAGCGATCGGGAAATTTCGTGGCAGATTCGACATAAAACGGATATGCCCCGCCCTGCAGGTATTCTTTAAAAACGGGAATAGGCTTAATCAGGCCGGCAATTTCGCCTGCCAATTCTAC
>CAYGFI010000173.1:0-10046 GCA_964349045.1 uncultured Chitinophaga sp. | reverse complement strand
AGGTATTCAATGCGTTGAGGGTCCTCATTTATCAAATAAGGCTTTAAATCTTCCAGCATTCCAATCACACTGTGCGGTAAAAAGTGATTGGTAGCATCGCCAAAGCCTGTTATACCGGCATCTGTTTGAATTTTAACATAGATATCTCTTCCGGTGGTAATGGTTTCGACATTGGTAATTTTCATTTTTGGGACAAGGGGCTTCACTGCTTCTCCTTTTGTAATGTCCGATTGTGAAACACCTCCAAAAAGCATTTTTCCGCTACCAAATAATAATCCGGCTCCGGCCAAATTCTTAAGCATATTTCTTCTCTTCATAATTTTATTTTTTGACTGGGTGGAAGAATGGCTATCCCTGCAAGCAGAAGAACAATGTCCCATAATTTCAACATTGCACTTATGTTTAAAATGAATTTATAAAGGTAAAGATAAACCCTGACCAAAAACTTTACTTGCTCAAATCGTTGGATTTATTGCTGAAAATGGTCAGAGGGATGATTAAAAATTGAAAGATTATAGAACGCAGTTAACTATGAGATGAATGCCTGAATATTATCTGACAGGTTTTATTATTACAGATTCAAGACTGGATGTATTTGGATCACCTTCAACCAGGGAAACTGAGATCGTATGCTTGCCCGGTGTATTAAATTCGATGATGCCCATGGCGTAGCTTTGGTATTTTTCAGTTGCTGCCTGCTGGTTCTGTACTATAATACCTTCATCAGTAAGGACTTTCCATACTATTCGTTCTGCTCCCCGGTATCTTAAGTCAAGGTGATAGTACCCTGGTTCAATCACATCAACGGTCCAGATCGCCTTGCTGTTGCCTGTCCATTTACTAACCTGGTTCGCATATTTCCATTCGCCGAACTTCTCCATCCAGCGGGTCTTTTCCTTTTCCGCTCCTTCAACTTCAGCAAATTCAGTTAATAATTGGGTTTCTATGTTTGGATAGATGCCCAGGCTTGTATCTGCTTTAACTGTTTGGATGTCTTTTTTTAGTTTTACTTCAATAACCGAAACCAGGGGATCAGCAGGTTTGAATGGTATTTCCAATACATTCCAGCCATTTACTTTTTTAAAGTTGATTTTAGTCTTACTCTTGTCACTAAGCATTTCAATGGAAACAATTTTGCTGTCTAATCCGGGCAGGTACAACTTCCCATCAATTGGCCACTCAAATACGGACAGGAATAACGAATTTCCTTTTGTCGTGACGTCACCCCAGGGTAAGGCATGTCCGTATGGAGAGCTTCCTGCATCGTAGATGACCTGGGGGTATTTTTGAATCCATTTGCCCGTTTCCCGCAAAAAATCTGCTCCAATCTCAGGCACCTTTCCATTTCCATCCGGACCAATGTTGAACAAATAAGTTCCGCCACGACCTACGGTAGAAATAAGGCGATGTAAAATTTCTTTCGGACTTTTGAAGTTTCTGTCGTACCATGTAAAGCCCCAGGAATCGTTATTTGTATCACATGTTTCCCATGGATCAGTGATATTTCGAAGGGGCACCTCCATATCGCCTTTACTGGCATAGTCGCCCAATCCATGACCAATACGGCTGCAAAGCATGGCCTTTGGCTGTAATTCACGTATTACATCGACTAATTCAATAACTAATTCTTTTTTCATATTGCCCGGTGTGTCGAACCATATGAAGTCAATGTCACCGTAGTTGCTGCAGATTTCTATCACCTGTGGCTTGCATTTTTTATAAAAATAATCCTCGAAGGTAGCTGATGTACCGTCTGGATATTCAGTTGGTCCTCTAAACCCTCCGGGACTTGTCCAATCCTGGTAGTGTGAATAATAAAATCCAAGTCCGAGTCCTAATTCATGACAGGCAGAAGCCATTTCTTTCATAGGGTCGCGGGCAAATGGCGTTGCATCCACGATATTGAAGGTGTCAACTTCGGAATCGAACATCGCAAATCCTTCGTGGTGTTTTGTATCGATGATAATGTATTTCATCCCGGCATCTTTGGCAAGCAGGGCAATCGCCTTAGCATCAAAGTCGGTGGGGTTAAATTCATCTGCAATTGTCATGTATTCCTCAACCGGAATTCCTGCCATTTGGGGGTTCATGATCCACTCACCAATACCATAATAAGTCTTGTCTTTCCATTTCCCACCTAGATGGGAATAGAGACCCATGTTGATGAACATTCCAAAATTACTTTCATCAAATAAGCGTCCGCGTTCGGCACTAAGGGCATCTGCAGAAATTGAGGATTGTCCCCACATTTTGTCCATTCCTATTTCTTTATTGCCCTCCTGGGCCATTAAACCATAAGAAAACGACAAACCAAGCGTTAGCAGGGTTATTTTTCCAATAATTAATTTCATCTGTATAGAATTTATTTTTTAAGGTCAGATGGAACCCACATGTTGCTGAATTATATTCATTTGTGTTTAGCTTCGCTGACCGCGTTCGCATAAAGCTACAGCGGTTGCGAAGTTCGCAAGCTCGGTTGTGTTTCACGAAACATGTGGGTTTCATCATATAGATTTATTAAATAATTCAGGTTAGTTTTTTTTCTTAAAACAATGCTTTAGGTTGCTTACCGCAACAGATAAAAGTGTCAAGGAAATAGTCTTTGAAACCGGCTATGCCAATGAGTTTTATTTTTACAGGCAGTTTAAGAGGCAGTATGGTTACAGTCCTGGTAAGCTGAAGCGGATACGGCCATTCTGATGTAGGATACACATTTCATCCCTTCCTGAGTCCGCATATTGAACCTTAAAAGGTCTGGAATGTATTCCTGCATTTATTCCTGCTTCATTCCATCCTGATACACCCTCAAATTATCTCTCAGTGAAACAGATTCAGTGCCAGGGAAATCCGCTGGCAATGTGGTGTCCACTTTTCGTTTAGCCAGCCATTGAATGACCCGGTGCATTTCGGTTTGGAATGCTGCACAACGCAGTCCATTCGGATAAGCATCATTCTTCCAGCAATGTCCCAACGATGAAGTATAGACATTTCCTTTTCCATATTTGATTACCCATTCAATTGGAAAATTCAGTCCGTACTTTTCATCCCTGGCATAACTTAGCACAGTAACATTTTCTAGTGGTCCACGTGCATAAGTATACACTTCAATATCGGCGTAGATCCAGCTTGCTGGCAAGCCTTTCTGAATGGGATGGTTCCCGATACGGGTTGTTAAGGCATTTATTCGCTTGCCATGACCGGTATTTTCACCTTCTCCGGGTTCGATGATCTTCAGTTTCTGGTCGTCTTCAATAGTTACTGCTTTGCCAAAATCCTTTTTTCGCCAGCCCATTCCAATCATAAGGTTGTATTCACCCCAATCTTCAAAGGCATTATTTGCTGAATGGAAAACATAAAGTCCACCACCTTTGCGAACAAAATCCTCCAGTGAACTTTTTGTCCTGTCGCTCCAATGCACCGGTTTCCCCAAATCGTTACAATTCAAAAGAACAACATCATAGGCAAGAAAATCAGGGTTCCACACTTCCATTTGTTCCTTTGCAGCCTGACTATTGGGTGAGGTTGAGACTTCGATATTTACGTCTCCATAATCATTCAGAATATCTATTATTGACTGGGTTGTGTGCTGCCAGTCATGGTTCGAAAAACCATCCACTATCAGGATTTTGATGTTCCTTTTTCTCTTTTCGGCAAAAGCAGGATTTGAAATTATACAAATTAGAAAGAGGCTGGTCAATAAGCTGATGAATCGCATAACAATTAATATTTTGGTGTTTAAATTTCTTCAAGATTTTGGTTAAACTTTAATTTTTCACCTTCTTGTGTACTCAGACTTTTTTCCAGATCGCCGTAACGTAGTTGCAAGGTGTTCCCCAGTTTCGAATACACTACAAGCGATTGGAGTTTACCATCTTTCCATTCGATGTCAACTTCAAAACCTTTGCGGGCAACAATACCTTTGCCATGATTCTTATCTTCCAGCTATTATAACCATCCCAGAACCCGTAGCAACGTTTATTAAAATCCGGACCTTTCAGGTCAACCCAAACTTCCACATCTGCGTATGGATTTTTATAAGTATTTTCTGCGAGTAATTCAATTTCGACCTTTTCCCAGACTTTGTATTGCTCCCGGGGTGTTGAACATGAACCAATATATAGTGATAAAACGATAAACGAAAATACAATGAGATGTGATGATTTCATGTTTTAATTATTCTTTCAAATCCTTTCTTACTATGGAGAAGCATGTTGACGGAGGATCTTTAGGAAGGGTGAGTACCCAGGCATCAAGTTTTGCTTCCAGTTCCTTTACTTTTTCAGGATATTGAGCTGCGAGGTCTGTTTGCTCTGCCCAATCGGTATTGGTATTATATAACTCAAGGCGATTAAAATCTCTATTCACAAGCATTTTCCACTCACCATCCTGAATGCCCAGACTGGGCCAAAAATCAGTGTTTTTATTTGCGAAAAGCCACTGCCAGTAAATAACAGCATGTCTCTTATAGGATTCGCCTTTTAATAGAGAAATAATACTTTCTCCATCAGGTTTGTAAGTTTCAGGCATCGTTCCCCCTGCTAATTCTACAAAGGTTGGAAGCATATCCACAGCGGCTATCGGAGTTGTTTTATCGATAATTCCGGAAGGTACTACACCAGGCCAACGTACAATAAAAGGAACACGTAGACCTCCCGCAAACAGTGAGCGTTTTCGTCCTTTTAAACCATTCGCTTCTCCAACAGAATAGTAACTTCCTAAACCAGGACCAGTCGAGTTATCATCTGTGAATTTCTGTTTTTCAGATCCTGTATTTTCAGGGCCGTTATCAGATGAAAAAATAACCAATGTCTTTTCATCCAGACCTAACTCTTTCAGTTTGGCAAACAATAATCCTATATCATGATCCGCTTTGGCAACAACTGCGGCATAGACTTTCTGTTGCTCATCCAGATCTGGAAATTTCGCCAGAAACTCCTCTTTTGCATAATGAGGAGTATGCGTAGCATGGATCCATACATTTACAAAAAATGGTTTTTCTTTGTTTTTCTCAATAAAATTTATTGTTCTGGTCATTGTAGAGTCGGCACTCATTTGCGGGAATTGAACCGATACATTAAACGCATCAAAATCATCATAGCCATAGGCCAGAGGGGAAGGACCATCCGGAACATGTGTGTTTGACAGGTGCCATTTACCATAATGAGCAGTGGTGTAGCCAGCTTCTTTTATTAAGCGTGGTAACATCACCTCACTTGGATCAAGCCAATCGGGCATCCCCCTTTGAATATGTGATTGGACCGTTGCAAAATGTCCGTGAACAGAATGACGTGCAGGGAAATGTCCTGTAATGATTGCAGTTCTGCTCGGGGAACATACCGGATTACACACCGAAAAGTTCTGAAAATCTATTCCTTCAGTAGCCATTTTATCAATATTTGGAGTCTTGCAAAATGTACTGCCATGACTGCTCAAATCTTCAAAACCCCAATCATCGGCGTAGATAAAAATAATGTTGGGTTTTTCAGGTTGCCTGTTTTCTTTTTCTTTGTTTGAAACCTTACAGGCTGGAAGCATCAGGTTGAGGCAAAGCATGATAAGACCCGGATTTTTTTTATTCATCATTTTTTTATTATTGAAATTTTTATTTGCGGCACAAGAAAAATTTAGAATTCACTATTTAATACTTTCACTAAGTGCTTTTGCCTGATTAAAAAAGCTTTCAACGATCCGTCCATCGTAAGTGACTGGCAAATCCCAGGTAACCGTACCTGCATGATCATTGATATGTTTTGTCCAGCTGATAACGAGTTCGTCGGAAAATCTTGGTCCGCCCTTCTCGCTGCCACTCCACCATGGTCCCAGGAAATTCAGGAAATGTAATTGGTCTCCGGAGATATTTGGTCCTAAATAGTATTCCTTACCATCAAAAACACGAACACCACAAGTTGGGAGGATGAAATCGCATTCCCCGGCCAGATAATCTTCATATTCAGTCACTGGCAGTAGCTGGTCACGATTGGTTCCAACCGGTCCAACATTGTAGGATACAAGCGCTTTTTTATTTCCTGATTTGTAAGCAGTTGTAAATGCTTTATACACATCAGGATTTTGATACGCGGCGCCATCCACCCACCAGGCAGAAACGGACTCTCCGTATCGGGCAGACCATTCAGAGATAACCTCCTGCCACTGAGCTTGTATTTCAGGAGATTCTCCCCGACCAACTGCATTTATGTAAAGACAGAGCTTGATTCCCCTGGGAATTAGCTCAGCAGCAAGATCTGCAATCAGGTCGCGATCTGATAGACTTCCATTGCCTGGGCCAAAATATTTTTCGTAGGCCGCATTAGGCGCGCAGAAACAATTTGTACGGCCAATCGTTATGAAAAAATAAGGTGCTTTAAGTTCCGTTAGCTGGTCTGCTAATTCTTTTACTTTAAACGAATTCACTCTGGCATTCCATTCTTGTCCTGAGCGACTACTTCCGATGTAATGTGTAAAAAGGCCCCACTTCGCATCAAGCATCCATTTGGTATTCGGATTCAGCTCTTTATCAGGATTATAGTGCCAATTTTCAACCACCCAACCCTGTGCATTAAGAATAGAGGGTAAGGTTAACACGCTTACAATTAGAAGCACTATACCTGAACGTAATATATTCTTTCGTTTCATGATCTGCATTTTATTTGTCAATGGAAAAATCATTTTTATTTATTGATACTTTCACTGAGGGCTTTCACCTGCTTAAAATAGTTTTCAGGAATGATTCCCTCGTCACTCAAGGGTAAATCCCAGGTAACTGCTCCGGAATGTTCTATCACATGTTTGGTCCAGCCAATGACCAGGTCATCTGCAAATCTTGGTTGACCGGTTCCCCACCACGCGCCCAGGAAATTCAGAAAGTGCAACTGATCACCGTTGATATTTGGTCCATTGTAATAATCGGGGGAAGAGAAATTGGTGAAAATTTTGCGATCAAGTAAGCCCTGAGGACTATCACCGCTTGTTGGAAGAAAATAGTCGCATTCACCCGCCAGGTAATCTTCGTAGTCTGTTACTGGAGCCAGCTGTCTGCGGTTCACGCCCACCGGACCCACATTGTATGAAACCAGTGCATTTGGATTACCGGATTTGAAAGCCTCAGTATATGCTTTATACACTTCGGGACTGTCAAATACAGCTCCGTCAATCCACCAGGCAGAAACTGATGTACCCCAGCGTTGAGACCATTCGGTGATCACCTCCCGATACTTTTGTTGTATTTCCTTAGAATCTTTGCGACCCAAAGCAGGTAAATATACACAGAGTCTGATTCCCCTGGAAGTAAGCTCCTTTGCTAAATCAGCTACCAGATCACGTTTAGACAGTTTTTCATTGCTTGGGCCAAAATAGCGTTCATAGGTACTGTTTGGTGAGCAATAATACCCGCCAGCCTGACCAATAGTAATGAAGAAGTAGGGAACCTTTAGTTCGCTCAGCTGATCTGCAAATTCTTTAACTTTGAATGAGTTAACTTTTTTATTCCATTTTTTCGCATTCATATCCTCAGGAACAGGGGCACTTGGCATATGAACCAGGTAATGTGTAAGAAGACCCCATTTGGCATCAAGCAACCATTTGGTTTCCGGATTAAGTGGTCTGTCAGGATTCACTTTCCAGTCTTTAATGGCCCAATCCTGGGCATTCAAACCGGAAGATATTGCCATAGTAAAAAAAAGTAAGGCATAAGTCAGGTTTAGCAAGGCTTTTTGTTTCATGGATCAGTTGTTTATATGTAACGATAATTTCTCAATTCATCATCCAGACGATGGGCATATTTAGGATTCAATTTATTGGTCGAATCAGGATGGCTTCCAGACTTGAGGTTTCAGGGTCACCTTCTACCAATAAAACTGAAAGCGTATGTGTTCCGGCCTTTTTGAATTCCAAAATTCCCATATTGTAATTTTGATACTTCTCAGTTGCAGCTTGCTGATTCTGGACTGTTATGCCTTCATCAGTGGTGGTTTTCCAAACCAGTCTGTCAGCTCCTTTGTAACGAAGATCCAGATAGTAGTAACCGGATTCGAATACATCCACCACCCATTGAACCTTGCTGTTATCCTTCCAGCTGCTGACTTGATTCACATGCTTCCACTCACCGAATTTCTCCATCCAACTTATTTTCTCCTTTTGTGCATTTTCAATTTCAGCAAACTCAACTGAAAGCTCAGTTTCAATGTTGGGATAGATTCCGGGATTTGCTTTTACTTTGGCTTCTTTAGCCTTAGTATTGAGCTTTACTTCTATAACTGAAACCGGAGAATCGGCTGGTTCAAAGGGGAGATTAAAGATGGTCCAGCCCTTTTCCTGATTAAAGGATATCTTATTAGCTTTTGCGCCCTTTAACAGAGATGCTGAAACAATCTTTTCTTCTAATCCAGGTAAATAAAGTTTCCCGTCTTGTGGCCATTCAAAAACAGTTAGAAACAGAGAATTCCCTTTTGTAGTGATGTCACCCCAGGCAAGTGCATGGCCCCAGGGGGAGCTACCTGCACCGTAAACAACCTGCGGATATTTTTGGATCCATTTACCGGCATCCAGTATAAATTGTTTACCTATTTCCGGAATATTACCCTTACCGTCCGGGCCAACATTGAATAGGTACGTTCCTCCGCGGGCAACGGTAGAAACCAGTCGGTTTAGTATTTCTTTTGGACTTTTAAAGTTGTTGTCATACCAGGCATAGGACCATGAGTCGTTGTAGGTATCGCAAGTTTCCCATAAGCCTTCAATATTTCTAAGGGGAACTTCCATGTCACCTTTGCTTGCGTAGTCACCCATTCCATGGCCAATCCGGCTACACAGCATGGCGTTTGGCTGTAATTTTCTCACAACTTCAGCAAGTTCAACTACAAGTTCTTTCTTCATATTTCCTGGCGTGTCAAACCATACAAAGTCAATATCACCATAATTGGTGCAAATTTCTTTCACTTGTGGCAAGCACTTTTCATAGAAGTATTTTTCAAAGCTTGCAGGTGTTCCATCAGGGTATTCTGTTGGGCCTCCGGAACCTCCCGGGGCTGTCCAGTCCTGATTGTGTGAATAATAAAAACCAAAGCCAAGTCCCAGTTCGCGACAAGCGGCTGACAATTCCTTCATTGGATCGCGTGCAAATGGGGTGGCATCGACAATATTGAAAGGGTTGGCTTTTGAATCAAACATGGCAAAGCCTTCATGGTGTTTACTTGTAATAATGATGTATTTCATCCCGGCATCTTTAGCTAATTGGGCTATTGCTTTGGCATCAAATTCATCGGGGTTAAACTCCTTTGCAATCTCCATATATTCATCTGTTGGAATACCTGCCATCCTGGGATTTTTAATCCACTCTCCAATTCCATAATAGGTCTTACCTTTCCACTTGCCTCCTAAATGCGAATACAGACCCCAATGGATAAACATGCCATAGTTGCCTTCGGCAAACAGTTTTCCCCGTCCGGCTTTCAATGCATCAATTGATATTGTGGTTTCTCCCCACATTTTATCCATCCTTGTTTCTTCGGTTTTTTTCTCCTGGGCATATACTGAAACCGATAAAATCAATGCAAAGAGAATGATTATACTTTTTTTCATTTTCATTATTTGTTTCTGGTTTGTTATTTATATCTGTCAAAATGTGTTTGCAATGGTCATTACAATATCCTTCAAATATCACAACCTAAGGATAAAGTGCTAATTTCTGAAAATGATAGCAAATGATGTTGCTTAGATAATGCAAATCCTTGCTGTTTTCGGTGGGCGGGTGGTTTTGATTAGGTAAATGGACTTCTGAATTTACCCAGGTGTTTGTAACGGTTCTCCATAGACTCTCTTCCGACCTGTATAAGGCTGATTATCTGGTAGATTATATTGCCTGGTTTCCTTTCTTATGCTACCGATCAAGGTAACTATCACTGGCAAGCCCTTAAGAACCTGAGTGTTTGTATAATTATCATAAAGAAGGCCGACCATTTGGTCGGCCCTCTCGTATGAAAAAACTTAAACTACTATACTAAATTCATATAAGAATTATTTTTGTATTTCAACGCGATGGGTAAACGATT
>CAYGFI010000172.1:0-10058 GCA_964349045.1 uncultured Chitinophaga sp. | reverse complement strand
TGTTTCTCAAGTTTTATCATGTTGACGACAAAAACCAAGAAACGTTCGGACATATCATCTGAAAAATTACCCATATCTTTTGATTATTACAGTTTAAAAATTTGACTTTTGCATTTTGCACTTTGCATTTTGACTTTTCTAATTCTTCCCCAGCCACCTCAAAATCTCCTCCTCACTCCGTTCCGTTGCAATAAAGTCACTTTCTTCTGTACTCCGGATATTATTATACAAAACTTCAATCCGCAGGCTGAGACTGTCCATTCTTTTTTTCAGGGTATCAACCTGTTCCTCATAATGCATTTTTTCAATTTCCCAGGCTTCGCGTTTACGTGCGTGTGATTGCCTTAGGAATTTGAGTTTACCCGGTAGTTTGTCAATTCCAAGTAATTTTGATTTTACTGCTGCTATAAAGCCTGCAAGTCCTGCGAATACGGAACCGGCCGGGATCTTGTCGCCCCAGATAAACAGGGCTATGAACCCTGCCAGTACGATTCCAATTGCTATCCATTTAATATTTGTTATCATTTTGTTTTTTTTATAGTTAATCTGGATCGGATCCTACTTTTTCAAATTCCTTGTTTTCCGGCTCCGGATATTCTTCGGGCATGTCGCATGACAACATTCCCGCCAGTTTAATTTTATGATCCAGAGTTTGATTCAGCTTCACTTCTCCGGCAAAATCGTTCTGCTCGCTGATGCGATAAATCTCTTTCATTCCGAAGATCAATGCCCATAGGGTAGTGTTGAACGTAACCCATTGGGCGCCGTTGATGCCGTATTCAATTAAATTATTTCCGATTATTTTCGGATCATGGTGCAGGTGTACCATGAGAAGCCAGGTGGATACTGCTGTTCCGGCAATAAGACCCCATACCTTTACGCTTATCAGCGTGAAGAATAGCTTGGCGAACCATTTTGGCCAGAAGCCGGGTTCGGTGGCGGAGAGTTTGCGGTTTGAATTCATGTTATTTGTTTTTTTTGGGTTATTATTAAGTTCTGTTATGAATCAATTCAAAATGCAAAAAATTAAGCGCAGATCCGCCGAGGCGGACCGCAAATGACGCAATGCAAACGGGGTTTTTATATTCGTTTTTTTTTGCGTTTTTAAGCTGCGCCTTTGCGTATCCCGCAGAGCGGGATTCCGCGCTTAACTTTTTAATATAGTTTTTTCATCCGGTTTTCTTCTTTTTACTATCCATTTCTCCACTACAAAACCCGGACACGCCGGCTTTCCAAAATGATAATGCCCATAAACATCCTGATAGCTCAACTCAAACGCCCTGAACAAATATTCACAAAGCTCTTCAAGGGACTTTAGCTGTTCCGCCGTGGGTTCCGACACCCCTTCTTCATGGCCCGGACCGGCAAAGTCGCCGACCAGCATAATGCCAATACCGGTGTCGTTTTCTCCCTTTGTATGCCATGTGATGTGCTTCAGATCGTTTGCCTGTATGACCTCACCGCTTTTTTCAATGCCATAGTGGTAACTGAAGTGCGGACAGCCTTTTTTGGAAATGTGGTTAGGTCGGATATGGTAACGGTTTACCGCTTCCACACCAGCTTCTCCCAGTTCCTGGTGAATAATGATTTTATTGATCCGGGTAAGCCTTCGGGTACTCCATCGGCGGGCGGGATGCCAGGCTAGGGTTTTGATTTGGTTGGTGATTTTCATGGGTTTATTGTCAAGATAAAGCTCATTAAAAGGTTAAGCGCAGAAACCGTTTCACGGTTACGCAAATTCGCAATGCAAACGCGGTTGTTAATTGCGTTTCTAAAACCGCGGCCTGGCGTATCCCGGGGGGCGGGATTCCGCGCTTAATCTTTTTTTGAATATTGACATTTCTTCAGCATTTCGCAACAAATATCCCGGACAGACAGATTTTCCAGAATGACATTTCCCTCTTTCAATTTTCCACAGGGACCATTCAGTTCCCTATGACTTCTTTTCAATAGTTGACCCCCCTCTTTCAATATTCTGGCCGTTCCTTTCACTAATTGACCCCCTCCTTTCAATATTCTGGCCGTTCCTTTCACTAGTTGACCCCCCTCTTTCAATATTCTGCCGTTCCTTTCACTAGTTGACCCCCCTCTTTCAATATTCTGGGGGTCCTTTCAATATTCACCCCCCTCTTTCACTTCTCTCCCTCATTATCATTGGGTATCAGGCTTCAGTTTGTATTTCCTTTTCCTTACGAGGTTCATTTAGTTGCCGAACATATTGACTCCGGTAATTCTTAAATTTTTTCTCATCTCTCCAGAAAACATATTGGCCTACACGCCTGATTTCATCAACAGCTTCCTTCAGATGTGTATAGGCTTTATTACGGATACTTAGTGAAGGACTTGATTCCCCTTGTACACCATTGACCCTGGCCAGGAGATTACGAAGTTCAAATGATTTAGCCCTGGCAGTATCAAGTAAACTCAAATCCACACCAATGGCCTGGAGTTTTTCCGTATGTCTCATGCCAAGTTCAGCCAAATCGCTCAGATCCTGGAGCATATCTGCATTCGTACCTCCTTCTGCAATTCTCCTTACTTTTGCATACTCATTAGGAATGCTGTAAAATGCATGGTATAAGTGATGCACCAGTTCATCCCGTAAATTAAATGCTTCAGGAGAAGCAACTTTCCATTCTGCCTGGCAATCCTGATATGCTTTATATTCAGCAGCCCATCTGGACTGACTTATGCTTAATGCATCGGTTCTTAAGGGTAAATCATCAACAAGGTTCCAGTTAAGTCCTGCGAGTACAAGCGCTTCCTTGTCTTTTACACACTTTTCATAGAGTGTTTCAGCTTCCAGAAGTACGACAGACACAGGGATCGTTAGTTTCCCGGTTTCCATGTCGGTAATTGAATTGAGTTCATCCAATTTTTCGTTTATTAATTGTTCAGACATTGTAGTAAGATTTTAGTTTATAAATAGAATAGTTTTAAAAAATTCAACATACCCTTCGACTTAGCTCAGGGGGGCCTTTTGCATTCTCTCCGGTGGCGCTCGTGGCAAGTAAGTTTCTTTCATTTTTATCATTTAAGATTATTTGCATAAACTAAAAACGCAAAACTGCCTTCTAATGGTAAGAGATGAAAAATGGCCAAAAGTCTTAATTTTTTATGTAATTTATTTTCATTCCAAATAAGAAACAGTTGGATGGGCAGTAAAAAATACTTAGTTTTATATAAGCAAGGTTAGCGGGGCAGGGCAAGAGAGGTTAAATCCGTATATATCTTATAAAAAATCTTGAAGGATCTTAATAATTTATACGAAAAGCATTATGCAGCTTTAAAAAGTGAATTGAGAAAATGGGGCTGCAACAGTTTTGATATTGACAACATCATCCACGATGCTTTTTTTATCTTTATGAAAGATCCAAAAATATCCGGGAGGGTCAACAGAAATACCCGCAGTTACTTAATTCAAATGTGTAAACATATATGGATCCAGGAATTAAGAAAGCAAAGTATTTACGAATATACCGACAGGATGGATGAGTATCCTGATGCAGGATCTGAAAAATCAGGCAGCCGGATGTACCTGTTAATAAAACACTTAAATTTGCTTTCAGAAACCTGCAGGGATGTGTTAATTTTATTTTCATTAAATTACAGCGAGCAGAAAATCAGCAAAATATTAAACCTGGGCAGTGTAAAAGCCGCTAAAAATAAAAAATATTACTGCAAAGAGAAGTTGCAGCGGATGATAAAAAGCGATCCTTTATATTCTGAAATCAATGGATGAACGGTTTACATACCTGGTACAAAAATTCCTGGATAACAATCTCCAGGGATCAGAGAAAAAGGAGTTTGAGAAATACCTGGCCGATCCTTTATGCGCTGCCTACCTGGAAGATGCCAAAAAGGTCGATAAGGTAATTGAAGAAGGATTCCGCGAAATTATTGACCACGTAAATAAAAAAGGAGAGCTTCTGGAAAAGGAAAAAGAAATTCCGGAGGATATTATTGAGGCCTTTAAACTTTATGGGAACAGTTACGACCCGGAAATCAAAAAGCGAATAGAAGAGGCACACCAGGACATGCTTAGACGCAGAAAACGGATCCGTCTTCTCAGCTATGGAGCCGCAGCAGCCGCGGCGGTAATCATTGGCCTGGTTTTGATTTTCACACCCTACAACACTTCCTCTCCCGAAGAGCTCGTAAAACAATATTATAAGCCTTACGAATATTTTGTCACCCGGAGCGCACCTGCTGATCAGGTACAATTCTACAATGCCATTAACGCATATATGTCCGGAAATTATTCAACCGGCGCCGGCATCTGCAGGGAAATACTCGACGCCGAACCCCAAAACCCGGACTTCAGTTTCCTTTATGCACTGAATCTTATGGGGCTGGATTCTATGCAAACCGCTATTCAGCAGTTTAAGGTGGTAAATGATTTGCCTGGTGATAAGGAAGGAAGGCTATATATATCGGCGCACTGGTATGCAAGCCTGTGCTATATTTCGGTGGGGAAAGCGGATTCGGCATTGATTGAGCTGGAAAAGCTTAAAGGGATTGATAATTTGTTCATTTTAGAAGAAAAGGTGGAGGAGTTGAAAGCGGAACTGAAAAAATCAAAATGGTGAAGGGGGAAATGAGCAAATGGAGTTAACAGGCTACTATTATTTTAGCAAGCATTAAACAAGTACTTTTATTATAAGACAGATATTTATCAGATCTGCATGTACTAATATGTATTATATCAGATTTCATTGAGCGTAAAAAGTTATTTCCTGTAATTTGAATAACATTATAAAAGTTTTATAATCCTGATGTAGGGTTTATACCGAGAATCCCTTTTGAAACAACCTCTTTGCAATTGTATTTCCTCCTAAAGAAGTATCGAATTAAACAACAACTTATATGTCGCGTGTGTTGATGCTCTGAACTGCGGACTGAATCCCATCAGCACCATCTGACCTTTCCCTTTTTTAAGCCATATTAGTACAGGAGTGTTTGCGAGTTTCTCCTCGTTTTCAGCATATCCGCTAAGCAGAATATTATCTTCAGCGATTACTCCAACAACACGCCTGTCAAGATCAAAATCAGGAACAGATGTGCTGAAGGCTGGTTTCCCCCGATAAAAAACTCCGGTTTCAGATGACATGCCAAGTGTAATTGGAGAGTCACTACTAACCTTCATTCTGACAAGCGATCCCGGGCAATATACTCCGGCCTTTTGAAGGCTTTCGGAAAGATCTCTGAAAGGAAGCTGAAACTCTTCCTTAACGTTCTTGTCGAGCTGGATGGTCTGGTACCCTTCAAAAAGTCCAACCGATTCACCCCAGGCAACAATTTTTCCCCCGTCGTTTAAATACTTCAGCAATTTACCAAGTCCCTCCTTTTCCATTCCCTTAGTGTACTGAGGATCATAAGAGGGTACATAATACGATTCCCCCATCTTCATTTTACCGTTAAGCAATACAGTTTTATTTTCATCCGGGAAAATAATAACATCGAGTTTAGATAAATCTTCAGTAAGAATATCTGCGGGACGTAATACTTTATATGGTATGAAATAGGAATCCAGAACAAATCGTAACCAACCGGCATCCATATCATGAAACCATGATTCCATTAATGCAATCCGTGGTACTTTTAAGGCTATTGCATCGTTTTTCGAATCCATTCCGATTGGCGATATATTTATGGATTCCAAAAGACTCTTACGTGCATTATCATCAGCAGGTGTTTCAATAATAAAGCTTCCTGCAGGTAATTTCTTTCCGTCAACAGTCTGGTTCGTTTGAGTTCTCCAAACTAAAGAACCCTTTGAAGCTGCTTTAAAAGCATGCTTAAAGCTTTCGTTGGAAGTAACAGGTAATCCGAGGAAAGGGTGTTTACCGGGATCTGTTTTTAAGCTAAACATTTCGCTAATTTCTTCCATTTTACTATCGATCCCACTGATTATTTCGATGATTTCGAACGATTTAACCCCATTGTGAAGTGGCAGCGACCAGCTTGCGATATCATATGGTTTGATCACCTCTCCGTTGGGCGTATAGTGTCTTACAGGATAAACCTGCTTTTCCATCACTTCCTTTATAAAAGCCCTGAAAGGCTGAGCCAGGGGAATAACCACGTCGCCGGCAGTAAATAGAAGATTGCCGGACTGAACTTTTTCTTTCAATTGGAATACATTTATCCCATGCTCCTTCATGAGATTTACTATATATACAAGTTCGCCCGGATCATTCTGAGATGCCGGCATGATATAATAATACGGGGGAGTAGTTTTACCTGATAACACCTGTTTTTTGCAGATATCGTTACGGAATTTAAGGATTTCTGTGCGATGGTTACAGGCCGTCTTTAAAATCGACTCCATTGAAACAATTTCGTATTTTACTATATCGTTGAGTCTCCACCACCCACCTTCCCATGGCAACGGCATATTGATGCTCTTTTTATATTCAGAAAGTCCCTTCCCGCCTACACGAAGTTCTGTAGGTTCAATGTAAATGGGTGATGCTATGTTGACACTCGCTGCTTCGGTCAGGAAACCAATTACATTCTTCCAGATACAGGTTTCAGTTGAACCGGGCCAGTAATCATCAAACAGGTAATGCTGTGAAACTCCTGCGCATCCGTTAGAGGTCATATCGTTAATAAGATTTGAACCAAAAATCCCGGCTAAGGTCCATATTCCTTCGTCGATGTTTTCAGCAATCGGATCATGGTTTGGGGGAACAAAATACCGTGGACCTGTTGAACCCATCTGGTGTTTTTCAACAAACACCTGGGGGAACCAGTCAAGATTGTAGATTCTTGCAATAGCTTTGGTATCTTCCTGGCTTAGAATAACAAAATCACGGTTATTATCGTGCCCGACATATTTGTGATACACGCCAGGCATATCAGCCCCTTCATATTTTGTTCCTTTGGTTTTGTTGTAGTAGTCGATGATCATGTCCATTCCATCGGGGTTATGGTTCGGAACAATCATTAAAACCACTTCAGACATCCATTTCCGCTTCAAAGGATCTGTTGTGGTGCATAAATCATATGCCATTAGCGGGGTAGCCTGCGCCGGAGCAACTTCATTTGAATGCATTGACATGGTTGAGAGAACAAAAACTTTACCTTTTGCCACATAATCAGTCTGCTGCTGATCTGTCAGTTTATCGTTAAGAGCAAGTTCCCGGTTTATCGCCTTCAGCTCCTCAAGTCCTGAAAGGTTAACAGGATCCGAAATAAAGGCAATATACATTGGTTTTCCCATGGGAGATTTCCCGATTTCTGTCATCAGCAACCTGTCGGATGATCCATCCAATAGCTGGAGGTAACTGATGAGTTTTTCATAGCCAAACACGTTACGATCGCTTCCCGGCATGAAACCAAAATAATCGAGGGGGTTCTGAGGCGCTGTTTGTGCGGATAGGTTTATTAATGAAATAACAGTAAGGATCAGAATAAATGATAATTTTTTCATTTTGATTGTTATTAGAGGGACTGGAATAAAGTAAAAAGAGAATTGAAAGTTAGAAAAAAGAATGTATTGTTCTAATCAGCTTGCAGATTATTTTCATGGATTAATTAATTCAAACAATTGAATCTGAATCGACATTAAAGGAAACAAATATTTCTTTTCAATCACAAAATAATTTTATTTCTACCGGTTTTCATGTTTATATTTACATAAGAATGCTAAACAAATACCACGTTTCCCATGTTATTAAAGCAAAAAACCGTGCGTAAAAGCAAATTATCTGTAAGGTATGCAAGCATGCTTGTACTGGTATTCCTGCTTATTACCTCCTGCAGCAAAGATGATCATATACCGGTAAATAAGTACTTTGTTTCTAAAACTCAAACCACCTCCTTTACAAAAACCTATATAACTAATCTGTTTGATGGCGCTTCGGCATTTGTGCCGGAGATCGCTGAGCTAAAACCACATATATCAAGCGACATTACTATCTATAAGATCGTTTATAAAACGACCATCGACAGTATCCGGATTAACGCATCAGGCCTGGTATGCGTACCTTCCACTCCAGGAAGTTACCCTGTTTTATCCTTTCAGAACGGAACCAATACACTAAATGCAAATGCACCAAGCATGGCTTTTTTCGACTATTCTTACCAACTGATTGAAATAATTGCCTCCATGGGGTATATTGTTGTGATTGCAGATTATCCAGGGTTTGGAGAATCGGCTCAGATTCCTCATCCCTACCTGGTTGAGGAACCTACTGTCAACTCACTGGTTGATATGCTTTATGCAGTTAAGGAAATGGATGAATCAGAACTTCCGGAAATAACCTTAAAAAACGAATATTACCTTCTTGGCTACTCGCAGGGTGGCTGGGCAACTCTTGCTTTGCATAAATCTCTGGAACTTGAATACAATAACGATTTTAATCTGATAGGAAGCGCTTGTGGAGCAGGACCCTATGACATTTACCTTCTGATGCAACAGATTATAGATGAGCCAACATATCCCATGCCGGTTTACCTGGGATACATTTTAAAAGCCTATAATTCATATGAACAGTTTACCAATCCTGTTTCAGATATATTCAATGAGCCCTATACTTCAAAATTAGGTTCATTGTATAATGGCTTGTTGAGTTCTGAACAGATAAATAGTCAGCTTACAAGCTCGATTCCCGGATTACTGAATCCTGATTTTCTTGAAGGATTTGACTCAGATCCGAAATACCTCCAGGTAAGGTCGGCCTTGATTAAAAACAGCATAGAACCATGGCAAAGCAACAAGCCACTTTTGTTAATACATGGTGGAAATGATACACAGGTTTATCCCGTCTCAACAGAGTATATGTTTACCACAATGGTTCAATCCGGCACATCGACAGATTTAATTAAAAAAGTAATTATTCCCGGGCTTGATCATGGGGATGGGGTGGTTCCGTGTATGATGCAGTCCATTTTATATTTGAATGGATTGAATACTTCAGCTAAAAAATTTGAAGAATAACCGGGATAGGATTTTTTCCAGATGAACATTTCTGGTAGGTTCAGCCTTAAAAAAAAATAAAATCAGGCAATATTGTTTTGATGTTTAATTCATGTAATTCATGCGAAATTGAAAAAACGGCTACAAGTTTTAACCCTCGCAACCGTTTCATTCTCAATGTGGGAACTGCTGGATTCGAACCAGCGACCCTCCCGATTGCATCGGGATGCAATGAACCAGCTGAGCTATGCTCTTAAAATCAAAAATTCTTCAAATGTCATTGCCTAAAGACTCTCCTGGTGAAATGTCCGGATGTTCATGGTTTGATTTACCCTCAATAAGTTCCCTGATCCGGGTAAGGCTTTTCCATCTTTTAAGTTGTTTCTCTCTTCTTAGTGCTTCTGATTTTGTCGCGAAAGTTTCATAATACATCAAATTCCATGGTTGGCCCTTCGATGTATAGCCCTTTAATGCCCTGTAGTGCCTTGCAACACGGTCTTGAAGATCTGTTGTGAAACCAATGTAATACCTGTTGATTTTTTGAGATAATAAAATATATGTATAATACCGTTCCATATAAACACAAATACCCCATCATTATAATGGGGTATCGGGTGTGGGAACTGCTGGATTCGAACCAGCGACCCTCTGCTTGTAAGGCAGATGCTCTGAACCAGCTGAGCTAAGCTCCCTAAATTATATTTTCTTCAAACGCGCCTGGGCAGCGACCCTCCCGATTGCATCGGGATACTCTGAACCAGCAGAGCTAAGCTCCCAAAGCGGGTGCAAATATAACTTAGATATTTATAAACACAAAGGAAATAAAAAGATTTATAGAAATATTTTCCGGTCGGAATTTAAAATAAAAACATAGGTATTCCTGATAAAACTCAAAAAAATCTAATGAATTATCACTTCAATACTACCCTGCCCGCACGGATTTCATCGAGCATTATACGAATCCCATCCTCATTGAGATCAAGATCTTCAGCAAGATTCAAAAAGCTTGCCCATTGCATTTCAGAAAAATGATGTTTCTTTAATAGCTTTTTATCAAACCGGAAATTTTCAGCCTGGCTTGTCTGTCGGTACATTTCAATAAGTTCGTCCATATCTTTTGGTTTTATTTTTACTA
>CAYGFI010000171.1:0-10103 GCA_964349045.1 uncultured Chitinophaga sp. | reverse complement strand
ATTTATCATTTAACTTTACAATTTATCCTACTACTACAATAGAATGCAAATGTACTTTTTTTTGGGGAATATGCAAATTTTAATTTCCATTATTTAACAGCACTTCAATTTCTTCTGAACAGGTGGGCATTTAAACGAGCCATAAGAACAAAAAACACAACAATCACCTGTTTTGGGTTTTAAGAGAGTTTTACAATTTTCACATTCATAAAAGAACTGACATGAATTTTCGGGCATCGTCTCTTCCTTCTGAAAATTACATTCAGGACAGGTTATCACTGAATGAAGAATAATTTCTTCCATATTCCGTATCAAAAAAAGGGAATTGTCAAAAAGTTGACAATTCCCTATGGTTAATATCGCCTGAGCATTAATGTTGATGACCTTCGCTCGAATGTTCCATTCTCATCTCCGAACGATCGTATTTGCAGCAGCCCGGAAGTTTATCGTAAACTTCGGTTGAAGCTTTGTGTTTTGGCGTGTCGTGGCCAACTTTGGCGATGGCAACTTCAACTTTGTCCAAATCGGTTTTGGTGTCGTCAAAAACAACTTCCAGTTGTTTTGTTTCTTTGTCCCAATCAGCCTTGGAAACCCCCTCCACCGAAAGCGCGGCTTTTTCAATGCGGGTTTCACACATGCCACAATTACCTTTTACTTTAAACTTTTCTGTTTTGGCCTGGGCAAAAACAGTTAATGTTCCCATAAGGAACATTCCTGCTAAACTTAAAACTTTTGTTGTCATCGTTTTTATTTTTAATGGTTAATAATTAATATATTGAGAATCTATTATTGTTATTTTCTTCTTAATCTTAAAGCATTGGTAATTACCGAGACAGAACTAAAACTCATCGCGGCAGCAGCGATCATCGGGCTAAGCAAAATCCCAAAGAACGGGAACAAAATACCCGCCGCAACCGGTACTCCTAATGCATTATACACAAAGGCGAAAAACAGGTTTTGTTTAATATTCCGCATGACTTTAACACTCAGTTCGCGGGCACGGACAATTCCGGCGAGATCCCCTTTCACGAGAGTGATTTCGGCGCTTTGCATGGCAATATCTGTTCCGGTACCCATGGCTATGCCCACGTTGGCCTGTTCGAGCGCCGGGGCATCGTTAATGCCATCACCGGCCATAGCCACAACATGACCCTGCTCCTGAAGCTCTTTTATTATTTTATATTTTTCGTCGGGCATACATTCTGCCTGAAAACCATCAAGATGAAGTTCATCAGAAACAGCTTTCGCCGTCAGCTTATTATCTCCGGTAAGCATGTGAACTTTCATCCCCATTTCCTGCAAGTCTTTAATGGCTCTGGCTGATGTTTCCTTAATTTTGTCGGCAACACTAACAATCCCTTCAACCTCACTTTTAAAGATCAGAAACATTACTGTCTGACCGGAAGATTGCCATTCTTCAATCGTTTTCTTATTTTTATCATCAGGTTTGACATTAAATTCTTCCATTAACCGGTGGTTTCCCAGGCCGATTTTTTCACCCTTATAAATGGCTTGTACGCCTTTACCTGTAACCGATTCAAATTTGTCAAGTTGATGGAGTTTCAGCTTGTTAGCTTCTGCACCGGCAACAATCGCATCGGCCAGCGGATGTTCGCTGTTTGCATCAACAGAAGCAGCGAGTTGCAGGATTTCAAGGTCGCTAAGTTTCCCAAAAGATTTAAAACCTTTAAGGCTTGGTTTCCCTTCGGTGATGGTCCCGGTTTTATCAATGATGAGGGTATCTACCTTATTCATCTCCTCAATGGCGCGGGCGTCTTTTACAAGCACCCCTGCCTGGGCCATCCTTCCGGAACCTACCATAATGGACATTGGGGTTGCCAACCCCAGGGCACACGGGCAGGCTATTATTAATACGGCAACAGCATTTACAAAAGCATAAACGTAAGCCGGTTCAGGCCCCCAGATAGCCCAGACAGCGAAAGTGATAATAGCCACAGAAATAACAATTTGTACAAAATATCTGGCTACCGTATCGGCCAGTTTCTGGATCGGTGCGCGTGAGCGGCTGGCTGTATTCACCATTTCGATGATTTGTGCCAGCAAAGTATCGCTGCCCACTTTTTCAGCTTTCATCTCAAAAACTTTTTTCCCGTTAATTGTTCCACCCGTCACTTTGTCATTTTTTGTCTTTTCAACGGGAATCGGTTCTCCCGTGATCATACTTTCGTCGATGAACGCTTCGCCTTTAAAAATGATCCCATCTACCGGTATTTTTTCGCCGGGTTTTACTTTAAGCAGGTCTCCTACCTTTACTTCTTCCAGGGGAATTTCAATTTCTTTTCCATTTCTGACTATCCGTGCCACTGGAGGAACCAATCCCAACAAGGCTTTTATGGCTGAATTGGTTTTGCTGTGAGCACGCAACTCAAGTACCTGCCCAAGGAGAACAAGTGTGAGGATGACTGCAACTGCTTCAAAATAAAGGTGTACATTTCCATTTGCATCTTTAAACTGTTGCGGAAAAACAGATGGCAGTAACAAGGCAAAAACGCTGAAAAGATAGGCTGATCCTACCCCAATCGAAATCAGTGTCCACATATTGGGCGTCCACCTGCGGATGGAACTCCAGCCCCTTTTAAAAAAAATCCAGCTACAGTAGAATACTACAGGCGTGGCTAATAAAAATTCTATCCATCCCCATGTCCTTTTCGATGCAATGACTTCAAGATTCAGAAAGCTTATCATATCTGACATGGCAATGACAAATACCGGAATACTCAAAGTAAGCGCTATCCAGAACTTTTTTGCCATTCTTTTGTAAGCCTTTTCTTCCTCACTGGTATCTTCTCCTTTTTCCGGAACCAGGTCCATGCCACATTTGGGACAACTACCCGGACCTTCCTTTTTAACTTCCGGGTGCATGGGACAGGTATAGATGGGCTTCGGTGTTTGTGCGCTTTCCACTTTGTTCAGGTGCATCCCGCATACCGGGCAGTCGCCGGGTTCATTGTAAGTTTTATCACCCTCACAGCGCATGGGACAGTAAAATTTTTTACCATTAATCTCGTCCATCATATTATTCTCCCTTAAATTAATAAAATAAACTTTCCGATCGTCACATAACCTTGTTACAGGGATGCTATTGCCCTTTCAAGCTTTTCTTTTATTTCTGCAGCGATTCCGGCAAGTTCAGAGTTTTCAACGGCCATCATCGAGGCAACCGGATCGACTGCAGCAACTTCAATTTCATGGTTTTCCAATTCCTGAACGATAACACTGCAGGGAAGCATAGTTCCTATCTTATCTTCTTCCTGTAAAGCCTTATAGGCATAAGCCGGATTACAAGCTCCAAGTATTTTGTATTTTCTGAAGTCGACGTTTAGTTTTTCTTTCAGCTTTTCCTGAATATTTATTTCAGTAAGCACTCCAAAACCTTCATTTTTCAACGATTCGGTTACAAGCTGAACTGCCTGGTCGAAATCTGTACGGATTTTTTTGCTGATATAATACTTCATGGTTATAAGTTTAATTTTGTTGTTATTGACTTAGTTAACCGGTAACAGGTGCATGTTGCAAACCGGGCATTTGCCGGGAGCATTGTATATTTTGTCACCTTCGCATTTCATAGGGCAATAATAACCAGCTTCCGAATGGGAACTCCCGGTTTCATGATGATGATGTCCGTTTTCACAGCAGCATGAATGTGTTTCCTGCTTTTCAGTATTTTTTCCGAATCCTGTAAATAATTTTTTTAGCTTTTCCATGATTTAAATTTTAGTTATTATTATTGTTCAAATATATTGGATGATCACTTTTTGATATTTATACAATTTCCAGATTAGTTTATAAAATTCTCAGGTTTCAGACATTTTCGATTGATTTTCATTTTTGTTCTCTCAGTTTTTTAAAATTAGTTAGAATTATGTTCACAGCTACAGCTTTTCCCCTTAGCTTTTTCAAAGGCTTCTTTGCCTTCGGAGATTGAGAAATAAATTAAACCGGCTGCTCCAATAACATCAGCATAAGCAAAACCGGTGAATTCATAAATCAGGCTTGACACCAGCAAAACAATTGACATATACACACAAATCCTGGTACAATTGGCATCGGCAATAACAGGCTCGGAATTTAGCTTAATTCCTGTTGACTTTTTAGCCATCATTAACCAAACCATAACGGCAATTGATAGTAATGATATGATTACGCCCCAAAAAGTGCTTTCCGGTTTATGATTGGTGATTAGGTTTGCAACAATGCCAACCAATAATCCGGCAGAAAGCAAGTAAAACGCTGTGCCTGTTACTTTTAAGGCTTTAATTTCAAACTCACTTTTTGAACTTTGCGGATTCTGTTTGATTCGAATAATCATTACGGCAATACCGATGCCTGACATTACTTCAATAAAACTGTCGACCCCAAATCCAAACAAAGCGAGAGTTTCGTCCCGGTACCCCAAAAGCATCGAGACAATGCCTTCGATGAGGTTATAAATTATAGTAAACAAGCTTAATATAAAAGCTTTTTTGTATAACTTTTTTTCTGAGGGTTCCATTGTTATTATAATAATATTCACAATTTTTCGATAGAATTTCGTTCAGGTACTTTCAAGTTTTAAAATAAGCAGGAGTAAATTCTTACTTTACCCCGAACTAAACTACCTGATCGTCTCCCTGTTTTCTCCACATCCCATCATTGCCACTCCAAAATAAGGGTTTCGTATCTCTTCTGTTTCGCTAAACCAGTATGCCCCTTTATCCCGGTTAGCCATCGGGCAATACTGGTAATAAGCGGTTGTGTTATTCAATCCAAAAGCCTTAATGCTTTTGTAAAAAGTAAGGCTGAAGGTGGCGAACCAGGTTCGTTGTTTTTCAATGTCCGAAAGCTTGCTTATTGAATTTATCGAGCTTTTGAGAGTTTTCAATTGTTCCATCCAGACCATGTGGGAATCACCTTTCAATAATTCCATATTTACTGATTTCAAGGATTTGTCTACCTTTTTTGCTTCTTCGCTTACCTTTAGAGCGTCGGAGGCAATAAAAGCATCTTTCATTATCAGATAAGCCTGGTAAACAACCGTTAACTGAGCTTTGAATTCAGGGTTGGTTTTTATGGCTTCCTCTACTTCACTCATACCTTTATATTCTTCAACCGGCATAGTTTTGTCACCTGATCCTGCAACCATTTTTGACATGTCGTGCGGTATTGAACCGGCGCCGCCATCAGGATTCATCATACTTATTTTCCCTGCTAACTGGGCGGAGGCATCTACTGCAAATGTGCCGTTGGTAACAATTTCCTCTCCTTCCTGTAAGCCGCTTAGTATCACATAAGCATTGCTCAAAGCCGGGCCTAATTCAATTTCGCGCATACGGAATTCAGGTTCTTTTGCTCCAGGAATTTTCACATAAACGATTGAGCGTGGACCTGTCCAAAGCACAGCCGATTGCGGAATAACTATTTCGTCGTTGTATTCAGGTAGGGAGGCTGTAACTATGCCGTTCACGAACATTTCGGGTTTGAGTATGCCATCCGGGTTTGAAGCTTCAACTCTTACCAAAGCGACACGGGTTATTGGATTGATGACCGGATCGATAAATGTGATCTTTCCGGAAAATTTTCTACCGGGAAACGATTGTAATGTAAACGAAACGACATCGCCCTTTCTTATCCATGGAAGATCGCTTTCGTATGCATCAAAAAGCACCCATACATTGGAAAGATCTGCTACTTCAAACAATACAGTACCCTGTTGCACGTAATCGCCCTGATTGACAAGTTTGTTGACCACAATGCCCGACACGTTTGCTGTCACATCAAATACCGTTTGCGCTTTTCCTCCTTGTTCTATGGAGGCAATTTGTTCACCGGTCAATTTCCACTGCCTTAATTTTTCACGTACCGCTTCAATAAGGGCTGGCTGAGCAGGTACAAGTTGCCTGGCCTGCAACAACTCTTCCTGTGCAGTAATCATCGAAGGAGAATAAATGCTGGCTATTACCTGTCCTCTGGTCACCGATTCTCCTGTAAAGCTAATCAGCAATTCTTCAATTCTTCCAGAAAAATGGGCAGCCTGGGTTCTGATCCGACGTTCGTCGGCCTGTACTTTTCCATACAAACTCACTTCTTTTTCGGCATTCTGCCTGCCAATAACGATTGTTTGAACTTCAGCAAGTCTGATAGCTTCTTCGGTCATGTGAACAGCATCCGGATCGAGTTCAGCATTGGCCGATTGCACCGGTATTAAATCCATACCGCAAATTGGGCATTTACCAGGTTTGTCCATTCTGAACTGAGGGTGCATGGCGCAAGTCCATACCTGATGCGCCGCTTCATCATGCCTCAGTTCCTGAACAAAAGTTTCTTCAACATTTCTTTTCGGCTCTGAATCATGGAAAATCAACCAACCAAGGATCAATCCACCAGCTATGTATAAAGCTGGTTTTACCCATTTGTTTTGAAAAACTTTATATTTTTCCATTGTTATATTTTTTTATTTAATGAAATTATTTCAAGCCTGCAAGGTATTCAAGCTGTGAAACTGCAATGTTCCGGTCGGTCAGTGCACTCAGTTCTTTCAGCGCGTAATCGAGCAATTGGGCCTGCATCCGTAACACCTCTTCAAAACCTGAATTAGAGGCCGAAAAGGCAGTTATTAACAGTTGAACACTTATTCCAGCCAGGGCAGCCTGATTCTGATACAATGTTAACCGGCGACCGGCATCCTCAAACTGCTTTACCCGTTCGAGAAAAGAAACTTCCAGAACATTCAGGGTATTTTCATACGATTTTTCCGAAGCTTCTATTTTGAACCCGGCTTCCCGTTCCATGGCTTTGTACTTTTTACTGAAAAAGGGGATGGTGAATGAAACCATTGGCATTATCATATCCTTGCCATTCATCATGGAAGGGTTTCCTGCACGCTTTTCAATAAGCATATAATTTGCTCCTACACCAATCATAGGTTTACTCATTTTTTCAGCCATCACCTGCTGCGCCTGTCCTGCAGCTCTTTGCGCGAGGGTCATCCGTAACATCGGGTTATTTCTCAAACTGTCGGCCATAGCATTCAAGTCAACAGCCGGTACAATTGGACCCAGACTGTCAGGTACAAAAACCGGCATTTCCGATGTTCTGTCCAGTAAGCTATTAAAAAGGGCTATTTCGGTGACCAGCAAATCCTGAGTAACTGCCATCCGGTTTTCAAGTTCGGCAATTTCCATTTGCACCCGAAGAACATCAACCATTCCAGAACCCGTTGAGCTCATAGAAGATGACCCTCCGCCCATATCCATTCCCCCTGAAATGGCTGGCACCGACTGATTTGATGCCCTGTTTTGCATACCGTCCATTCCTCCTGCATTCGATGTGGTCATTGCCGGCGTGGCTGTGTTACCTGATGCAGGACTTCCCGACGAACCTGAACTTTTAGAGCTGATATACGTCGAAAGAACTATCTTTTCAAGTGTGCGGAGTAATTCAAGGTTTTCTTTCAGGATACCGATTTCCAGCTTTTTCTGATACAGGCGGTACCAGGATGTTTTTACCTGACTAAACAGCAGGTTGCGAATATCAGTTGCCTCCTCGAATTTCATAATTGCCATCTGTGATGCTTCATCTTTGGCTGCTTTCAATGTTCCAAACCAGGGAAACATCTGCATCGCCTCGATATTACTGATTTGATTTCCACCCAACAGCTCCATTGGCTTAAGGAAAAATCCCACCTGAGCAGTTGGATCGGGCAGTGTACCAGCCTGTGGAACTTTTTCGAGCGCTGCGGAATATTCAAGGTATTTGACCTGAAGCCCTGGATTGTTTTTTTCTGCCAGTTCCAGATAAAACGACAATGAATCCTGTGCATATACAGTTCCTGCCAATAGCAAGAACAAAATGTTACCGATTAATTTTGCTCGAACATTAAATATAAAAAGCATAAAAGCTTGTTTAAAAAAATTATTCATGATTTTCCTCCTTTCCATCACTCAACTCCAGGGCAGTTAATTTTTTTTGTTCTTTTATTACGGCCCCTTCGCGCCAAATACATTGCAGGATCGGAACAACAAACATGGTCATAATCTGTAGAATCATTCCGCCAAAAGTCGGGATAGCCATCGGAACCATGATGTCAGCTCCCTTGCCCGTTGATGTCAGTACAGGAAGCAAGGCAATAATGGCCACGGCAGCCGTCATCATGGCGGGCCGGACACGTTTTTTGCCAGCTTCAATCACGGCTTCGCGTACTTCGGTAACGGTTGAAGGTTTCCGTTCTTCAAACACCTGATGAATGTAGGTTCCCATAATTACCCCATCATCCGTGGCAATGCCAAACAGTGCAATGAAACCAACCCAAACGGCCACACTCAGGTTAATTGTATGCATTTGGAACAGGTCCCTCATATTAATTCCGGCGAGAGAGAAATTCAGGAACCAGCCTTGCCCGTATAGCCAGAGCATAATAAATCCCCCTGCAAAGGCAACAAATACACCTGAGAAATGGATAGATGAAGCAATAACCGTCTTAAACTGAAAATACAGCAATAAGAATACGACAAACAGGCTGACCGGAACTAATATAGCAAGACGTTTGGTTGCCCGTAACTGTTGTTCATAGTTCCCTGCAAACTTGTAATTTACTCCTGCCGCGAGTGTAAAGTCTCCTGAATTCAGTTTATCCTGAAGGAATTTTTGTGCATTTTCGACCACATCCACCTCAGCTATTCCCGGCTGTTTGTCGAAGATGACATATCCGTTCAGGAATGTATTTTCACTACGGATCATTTGTGGACCGCGCGTATAATTAAAGTCAGCCAGTTCCCCCAAAGGAACCTGAGCGCCTCCCATAGAAGGTATCAGAATTTTTTTTAATTCTTCAGGCGTAGTGCGTAACTCACGTGGATAACGCAACCTTACCGAAAAACGTTCCCGTCCTTCAACAGTTGTCGTCAGGCTCATACCTCCCACCGCTGCCTGGAGTACCTCCTGTACATCACTGATTGTCATACCATAGCGGGCAATTGCTGTCCGGTTAATTTTAATTTCGATATAGGGCGCACCAACAGCGCGGTCATAAAAAACTGATGAAGGAACAACACCCGGAACCTCTTTCAGTATGCGCTCCAGATCGAGTCCGGCTTTTTCAATTGTTTCCAGATCAGGGCCAAATACTTTAAGTCCCATCGGGGCGCGCATTCCGGTCGAGAGCATCACCAGGCGTGTCTGGATTGGTTGTAGTTTAGGCGCTGATGTTACCCCGGGCAAATTGGTCACTTTTACAATTTCATTCCAGATGTCGTCGGGTGATTTGATCTCTTTTCGCCATTGCCTGAAATATTCACCTTTTTTCACCTCAATCAGTAAATTCGGGTTAATTTTTCTGAACCCATCACGTTCCGGATTATAGGTTGTTCCGTTGGTCAAAACAAAATTATCGTCTTTGTCTACTTTGAACTGCATGCGGTGACCGTCTTCATTCAGAATATATTCAGGTAAATAGTTGATAGTATTTTCGAACATCTGAACGGGGGCTGGATCGAGGGCTGAATTCACACGGCCCCATTTTCCAACTGCTACATCAATTTCAGGTATGGCCGTCAGACGCATGTCCAAAACTTTGACATAATCCACATTTTGCTCAATTCCTGCATGAGGCATACTTGTGGGCATCAGCAGGAATGAACCCTCGTTCAATGCAGGCATAAATTCCTTGCCGACTCCCGGGAATGTGTTGCCCGCACTTTTCCAGAAAGAAGTTTCCCGGATATCCCAGCCCACTGCATTGGTTCCTTTAGCAACAACACCAAACAAGGTATCGAATCCAAGCCAGATATTTATACCAAATAATACGGTAAACACAGGTAACAACAGGAATTGCCATTTGTGGCGGAGACACCAGCGTAGCACAGGTTCGTAAAAGTGAACCATCGTCGTAAGCAAACTCAATACAAAGGCAACAATTCCGGTTACAAAAAGAAAGTTTGTCAGAAAACTGTTGTGTGCTCCCAGGGGCAGCCATTCTCCGGTAAGAAAGAAAACAGCAAACAGTAGCGTTATACCGATATTGAACAGGTTAGGGAGTTTTTTTCGTTTTTCCGGCCAGCGCGAAGCCAGCAGATTATTAATCCCAATGGCCGGTAACGCGAGCGCCT
>CAYGFI010000170.1:0-10322 GCA_964349045.1 uncultured Chitinophaga sp. | reverse complement strand
AAATATATTTTTCACTTCCCCCGGTATAGGTTACGGAATCAATTAATCCGGGCTTTCCTGCCGGGTCATACCTGAAAACTTTATTGCCTTCATCATTATTCCTTTACTGTGTTGCAACCCTTCCTAAAATAAAAGTAGCAACAAAAAAAGAGCATCATTCCCATGACGCTCTTAATAAATGCTAAATTAATAATATACCCGGTGTGATAACTTCACCAGGTTCATTCAACGATTTCAATCATTTTAAATGGCACCCTGATTATAGATTCATAATCTTCTCCTGCTTCGAGCATATCCTCGTCGTCTTCCTCGTAATACCAATTAATTAATACATCACTTTTACCCTTCGGTTTATGTATATTTTCAAGTTTCTTAAATACATCAAGGATGCATTTCGATGAGCTGGTATTAAAATACTCCAGTTGAACGTTTACCTGGGTATTATCCTGTGGACTTTTGGCATATTCATCTAGCCAGTCAACCAGCGGTTTATAGAATTCTATTGAGTTTTCAGGAATTGATCTCCCTTTTATTTCGAATATACCATTTGCCGCGTCAAATTTAACCGTTGGAGTCTTTGCAGTTCCTTCAAATGTAATTGCTTCCATATAATTAACTTTAAATTATTGATTTCAGTTATGATACTACCACTTCAAGGTTAAAGAAGTAATATTCGTTATTATAATTATCAAAAGTATACTCCAGCTTATTCCCTGTTTTACGGGCGATATCGACCAAACCGAGACCCCCTCCGCCTTTCGCTGATAACTTCTGGTGATTCAGGATAAATTTGTACATATCCTTAAGCTCTTCTTCTGATAGCGAATTAATTTTATCAATCTTATCTTTAAGAAATTTAATCTTGCTTGAATTTATAAAGTTTCCTGTAGAAATCCGGTAAACATTGTTTTCTACCCTGGTTACCACCAAAACCCCGAATTTCGGGTCAAAAGAATCGTACTGCTTATCCGGAAGTTCATCGTTATGATGAAAAAGATTCTGCAGACTCTCAACCAAAACATTATACACTTTCTTTCTAATCTTAGCCTGCTCGCTAAGATCATCAAGTTTAGCTTCAACAACTTCCAATACATTACTAATCAGATCACTGGTAATGCTGCCTTTATAGGCAAGAAGAACGTCTCCACTGTTAAGCTTAGAGTAATAATCGTTTATATCAAAGCTCATTGAGGCTTTATTTTCTATTTTACTTCAGCAAATAACTAATCAGCGATTGCTCAACAAATATATAAAAAATTTGATCTTATCAAAAAAGTCAACCTTATTCAAATAAAAAAATAATTCTTTTTTCTTTTTCGTATTTGTCTCTTTAAACAACTATAAATCTACAACAAAATAAACTTTAAATAAAATGAATTCAAAATTACCGGGTTTTTTTTGGTTAAGCCCTTAAAATAATTGAATAATGAGGGTTTTGTTTCTACCAAATATCTTAAATGCCTGACAAAGGCCCTGTCATTTTATACTTTTTACTGCCCGGATAAATGCTGAATTTCTGAAATTTGCATTTTATACTACCATTTAGCAACTCAATCTTTTTCTCCGGGCGTAAACCGAAAAACTTTAAAGCTTCGGGATTTCCACTCAAAACCCATGCATCATACCCGGCAAAATTTCTTTTCAGAGTATCGCCAATCCCTTTATAAAATGAATTTATTTCTTCTTCCTTCAGACGCTCACCATAAGGTGGATTCATAATGACCATGCCCCCACCGGCCGGAGGTATGACATCATTAAAATCCTTTTTCTTTACCTGTATGAACTCTTCAAGCAAGGCTTTTCTGATATTTTTACCGGAGAGTTCGATGGCATCCTGTGAAATATCCGAGGCGAAAATTTCCGTTTTCAGATCTACCGGATTCAACATGGATTCCATCAGGCGGTTAAAGAGGATGTTATCGTAATCTTTCCATTGCATGAAACCGAATTTTTCCCGGAACACTCCGGGAGGTATCTTTTTCCCGATTAAAGCGGCCTCAATTGGCAGTGTTCCCGATCCACACATAGGATCGATAAATGGTCTGGTTCCGTCCCAGCCGGTCAGCATAATCATTCCTGCAGCTAAAACTTCATTCAGCGGAGCCATAAACTGGCCCGCGCGATAACCTCTTTTAAAAAGGGGTTCACCGGAACTATCAAGCGATACATCCGCACGATCACTGGAGATATGAATATTGATGGTAATATCAGGATCACTGGTATTTACAGAAGGCCGAAGATTTGTAATCTTACGGAAGCGGTCCGCGATAGCATCCTTGGATTTTTGAGAAACGAAGTGACTATGCCGGAAATTGGGTGAATTAACCGAAGAATTGATCATAAAGGAATTCTTAACGGAAAAGTGCTCTTCCCATTTCATGTTGAATATTGCATCATATAGTGCATCGTCTCCTGCAACTCTGAAACTTTTGAGATTCTTCAGCACGCGTATAGCCGTACGTGATCCTATATTTACTTTATACAGAATGGCCTGACTCCCGCTAAAACTTACAGCGCGGTTCAGAACTTTTACATCGAGGGCTCCAAGCTCCCTCAGTTCTCCGGCAAGAATCTCTTCCAGGCCAAACATGGTGGTGGCAATAAACTCATTTTCTCTCATCATGCTAAATTAAAATGTTTTTTAACCGCCTGTAAAGCATTATGATACCGTTCTTCACCTGTTCCTCCTATCAAAATAAAGTCCCGGCCGGTAGTTCTGATCTCTTCAACATACCGGTTCATGAGGTAATCTCTTTTTACGCCGCCGTTTTCACGAAGCCGGTCAGAAATCCAGGGAATATCGGGTTTACAGATCAGAAAAAGATCAATTACCTGTTTTGATATCTCTTCATCAAGATAGCCGGGATATTTATTAAATACCTCCATAAACCAGACTTTAGTGATAATAAGCCAGGTGTCGAGAATCAACATCGGGGCGCCGGTTTTTTCAATACTTTTCCTATGAAGGATCTGATTATCTGCAATATGTACAAGATCGCTGTAATTATAAGGCCGGTCAAGACTACCGATATATTGTCTCGCGTATTCGGGAATCCACGGGCAACCGAGACTTCCGGCAAGGTATTCGGAAATCATTGTTTTGCCTGTCGATTCAGGTCCGGTTATCACGATCGTTTTCAATTTGCAGAATTTTTTATCCATTCTTTCTTCCACTTATAATAACCTACACCGGCCAAACCTGTGTATGCAAAAAATAAAAATACAGTCGGGTACAATCCTTTATAAATGTACAAACCAATTGAGACAACATCAATCACAATCCAGAACAGCCAGTGTTCCAGGTATTTTCTGGCAAGCATCCAGGTTGCCACGATGCTTCCGGCGGTTGTAAATGCATCCCAGTAAGGTATAGGTGAATCGGTGTAATGATCAAGAGCGTATCCTGAGACCCATGTTAATACTAATGAAATGAATATAAAGATAAACCATTCCTTACCTTTTGCCCTTATTACGGGCAGTTTACCTTTTTCTTCCCCTGTGCCTTTCTGCCAGAAATACCATCCATAAATGCTGATTCCAAAATAGTAAAATTGAAGACTCATGCCGGCATAAAATTTTTCCTGGAAAAACACATAAACATAGATCAAAGAGGTTACCATTCCCAAAGGCCAAAGCCAGATATTTTGCTTTACCGAAAAATACAGGTAGATCAATCCTGTAATGGCTCCAAGAATTTCGATAAAAGGGTCGGAAATCAGGAATTCAGTCATTTGATATGTAATGCTTTTATTCCCCTGTATAGGCCTCTAATTTCCTGTCATAAAGCGGAGATTCCGTTAATATTTCAATCGCACGGTTAAAAATGGGGTCTGTTTCATTATAGATCTGGAAAAATTCTGTTGATTCCCATATATTTCTGGCAAGATATGCTTTAAAAAGCAGGCGGATCATGGATTCACTTTTTTTGAAGTCATCTTTTTTAAAAGCTAATCCTTCAGCTTCAGCATATTCAATCAGGTCATCGATCATTTCCCCTGAAACTTTAAAAGAATTCTTGTACTCGCTGAATTTTTTATACCGGTTTGTCAATTCCGTACGATTCTTATCTTCGTAATTCAGGACAAATTGATTCAGGATTCCTTTACTTATCAGTCCTCTGTAATAAGGTGAGTAAAAAGCAGTATCAAAAGGCACGAAATAATCCGGTGTGATCCCTCCTCCCCCGTAAACAATACGGTTTTTATTGAGAGTACGATATTTCAGAGAGTCAGGAAAAGCGCTACCTGTTGAATCGCTATATTGCGGTTTCATGTACCGGTCGGCTGCCTCCCTGGCATATTCATCAAAGCCCTTATCATAGGGATTCTGTATAAGCCTTCCTGTAGGTGTATAATATTTGGCAACAGTAAGCCGTACAAGAGAACCATCCATTAGATTAAAAGGCTGTTGTACCAGTCCTTTACCGAATGAACGCCGCCCAACTATTACAGCTCGGTCCAGATCCTGCAGCGCACCGGCGACTATCTCACTGGCGGAAGCAGAGCCTTCATCGATCATCACGATAAGTTTTCCCCTTTCAAACTCCCCGCGATCAGAAGAATAATAATTATGCCTGGGATTTTTTGCTCCCTCAGTATAAACAAGAAGGCTTTTCCCAGGGATAAACTGATCGGCAAGCTCAGCCGCTATGCGCAGGTAGCCCCCGCCGTTTCCGGTAAGATCAAGAATGAGGTTCTGTAGCCCCATATCTTTAAGTTTTGATATAGCCTTATAAAACTCTGTCATGGAAGTCATCGAAAACCTGGATAATTTAATATACCCGGTTTTATGATCCACCATATAAGCAGCGTCGATGCTGTAAATAGGAATTTCGTCGCGGGTAATAGTGAAATCGATTAATCCGGGAACATTTTTCCTTAAAACCGTGACCACCACTTTAGTACCTTTTTTACCTTTCAGCTTTTTCTGCACATCCGTATTCTTAATACCTACTCCTGCCTCATTAATCCCATCGATTTTAATAATCCGGTCCCCTGCTATTATACCTACTTTTTCAGACGGACCTCCGGCAATCGTGCTGATTATGTAAATAGTGTCCTTCATAATATTGAAACTTACGCCTATCCCTTCGAAGTTGCCATCCAGAGGTTCCTGCATAGCCCTGACTTCATCTTTGCTCAGGTAAGAAGAATGAGGATCGAGATCATGGAGCATCTTAATGATCACCTCCTCAACCAGCTTTTCCTTGTTAATCGTATCCACATAATAGTTGGATATTTTCTCAAAAACTTCTCCGAATTTAAGTGATTGTTCGGAAAACTGTGCTTGCAGGGTGATTATGCAAACAGCAGAAAATATTATACTTAGAAATAATATTTTTATTCTCATAATATGTATTTAAAATTAGTATCTGATTGTAAACTTAAATCTAAATGGGCTGATAAATTCCGCGTTTCTTTGCTATTTCCTTTTCATTCCCACTCGATCGTGGCGGGTGGTTTCGAACTTATATCGTAAACAACCCTGTTTATTCCCTTCACTTTATTAATTATGTCGTTCGATACTTTTGCCAGAAAATCATAAGGCAGGTGCGACCAGTCGGCTGTCATGCCGTCTGTTGACCCAACTGCCCGCAAAGCAACAACATTTTCATAGGTTCTTTCGTCGCCCATAACTCCAACAGACTGAACCGGCAGAAGGATAGCTGCTGCCTGCCATACCTGATTATACAAACCTGATTCCTTTAATCCCCGGATATAAATATCATCCGCTTCCTGGAGTATTCTGACCTTTTCGGGGGTTACATCTCCCAGGATGCGGATACCTAAACCGGGACCCGGAAACGGGTGGCGGTTCAGAAGATCAGGTGACAGGCCCAGCGCTGTTCCTACCCGTCGTACTTCATCTTTAAACAGAAGTCTTAAAGGTTCTACAACTTTAAGGTGCATCTTCTCAGGCAATCCACCTACATTGTGATGAGATTTAATGGTGGCGGAAGGTCCGTTCACCGAAACGGATTCAATGACATCGGGGTAAATAGTACCCTGGCCCAGCCATTTTACATCTTTTATTTTGCGTGCTTCCGTATCAAAAACCTCGATAAAATTACGACCTATAATTTTCCTTTTCTGCTCCGGTTCGGCAATACCTTTCAGATCGTCCATGAATTTTTTGGATGCATTTACCCCGGTAACATGAAGTCCCATACCCATGTAGGAATCGAGCACGGTCTGAAATTCATTTTTTCGTAACAGGCCATTATCAACAAATATGCATGAAAGGTTTTCACCGATGGCTTTATGCAGGAGGGTTGCAGCAACCGAAGAATCAACACCCCCTGAAAGACCGAGAACAACTTTATCATTTCCAAGTGTGTCTTTTAGTTGCATGACTGTGGATTCGATAAAGGAAAGAGGAGTCCAGTCCTGGCTGCATCCACATATGTCGCTGACGAAATTCTTAAGAATTTGTGAACCATCAGTTGTATGATATACTTCAGGGTGAAACTGTAATCCAAATGTTTTTTCATTCTGTACCGAAAATGCTCCGACTTTAACATCCCCGGTACTTGCGATTATCTTATAATTTTCCGGCAGATTCATGATAGTATCCCCATGTGACATCCAGACCTGGGAATCGTTGGTGACATTTTTCAGAAGGGGATCGGAGTTATCGATAAATTCCAGTTTGGCGCGGCCATACTCACGGGTATTGGAGGGCATTACCTCTCCCCCGAAATGATGAGCCAGGTATTGAGCCCCATAGCATATGCCCAGAACAGGGAGTTTGCCTTTCAGGTTTTTGATATCGGGTACAGGAGCATTTATGTCGCGGATGGAAAAAGGACTTCCCGACAGGATTAAGCCTTTGACTGTTTCGTCGGGAGCCGGGAAGTGGTTAAAAGGAAATATTTCGCAATAAACATTAAGTTCCCTGACCCTGCGTGCAATTAACTGGGTATATTGAGAACCGAAATCGAGGATAAGGATTTTTTCTTTCACAAAACCGGAATTATATGATTTGGCAAATTTACTATTAATTCCTTAAACTGCCTTCGTAAAATCAGGAAGTGGAACTATTTTCAATTCTTTCTCTTTTTACTTCAAAAACATCACCATCATTAACAGCATCGGTATTTGCAAATATTTCCCGGGCTTCCATCATTAATATTTCGGGGGATTTATAGCGGGAGGAAAAATGCCCGATGAGTAGCTTACCGGCCTTGCATGCCAGGGCAATTTTGGCTGCCTGAATGGAACTTGAGTGTCCGGTAGTGTTCGCCAGTTCTTCATCCTCCCTTGAGAAAGTAGCTTCATGATATAGCAAATCCACTTCCTGCAAAACTTCTGCAAGTTGCAGATCGAATGAAGTATCTGAACAATACGCGTACGACCGTACTTTCCATGGAGGAAGAGTAAGCAGGGAGTTTGGAATTATGGAACCATCGGTTAATTCCAGGTCAGCTCCCTTTTTAATTTTATGAATATTTTCAATCCCCGGTTTGTATTGATCAATTGCCTCTTTTTTCAGATTCAGTTCTGCCGGCTTCTCCCGGAAAAGAAAACCACAGGTAGGAACCCTGTGTTTCAGGGGAAAACTGAATACCTCAATCTTCTCGTCTTCGAAAATAATCATTTTCCGGGTGTATCCCAGGGGATGCACAATGATCCTGTATGATTGCTGAACGCCAAAGTATTTTTCATAAAATTTAATTACTTCCATGATTTCACCCGGACCGTGGATATGAAGTTCGTTTTTCCGTCCCATAAGCTGGAAACTGGAAAGTAATCCAAAAATTCCGAATACATGATCTCCATGAATATGACTGATGAAAACCCGGTTTATTTTTGCAAAACCGAGTTTATACCGGCGCAGTTGGATTTGAGTTCCTTCACCACAGTCAATTAAAAAAAACCGCTCATTTACATTGAGTAAATGAGCGGTTGGAAAACGTTTTGACGTGGGCATTGCTGAACTACTGCCCAGTATAGTTAAAGAAAAGTTCACTTCTAAACTTTGCTAACCGGCATTTTTAATCATTTTCTCGGCTTCTTCAACAGTTCCGGTTATGTTAAGCACTGTATCCAATTGTGATATCGTGATGAGGCGTTCAACCGCATCATTTAATCCTGTCAGAACGAAAGTTCCGTTAGAATTTTTACATAAACGGTTTGCTACCAGGATTGCACTCAGACCGGAAGAGTCACAATAGCGACACTTATTGAGATCCAGTATTATATTCTTCTCGCCATTGCCAGAAACAAGCACCAGTTCGGATTTCAAGGTCGGAGCGATGTGAGTATCCAGTTTTTCTTCCAATACTTTGATCAAAGTATGGTTTTCAAATTTTTCAATTTGGAATTCCATTGCAGATGGTTTTAATTAGACAAAGCTAATTTATGACTTTTCTTCATCTTTTGCATCAGCTTTCTTCTTTTTTTGACTTTTTTCCATCTTATCTTTCAAAGCAGCGAGTTCAGAAATATCACCCAACGTCGTCTTTTCGAGATTGGCTGTGAGATTCCGCTGAACTTTCTTGGTTGTTGCTTGTTGAGTTTTTTCTTTATTTTCTTCAACATGTTTCTTGTCATCTTCAAAAACCCGGGTATGAGAAAGTACAATTTTCTTGGATCCTTTTGAAAATTCCATCACTTTGAAAGGAAGTTTTTCTTCAACTTTAGCCTGCTGACCATTTTCTTTCAGCAGATGTTTCTGTGAAACAAAGCCCTCTACACCATAAGAAAGAGTTACAATTGCACCTTTATCGGTCATTTCAATAATGGTTCCTTCGTGAACAGAATCCACTTCAAAGAGAGTTTCGAATACATCCCAGGGATTCTCTTCCAGTTGTTTGTGACCCAGGCTGAGCCTCCTGTTGTCTTTATCGATTTCAAGAACCACAACTTCAATATCAGCCCCGATGGAAGTAAATTCTGCCGGATGCTTTATTTTCCTGGTCCATGACAGATCGGAGATATGAATCAGACCATCCACACCTTCTTCAATTTCAACAAATACACCGAAATTGGTGAAATTGCGGACTTTGGCGGTATGCTTGCTTCCCATTGCATATTTCTCTGCAATTTTATCCCATGGATCAGTTTTCAATTGTTTTATACCCAGGGACATTTTTCTTTCTTCACGGTCGAGAGTTAAGACAACCGCTTCAATTTCATCGCCAACTTTCATGAATTCCTGAGCGCTTCTGAGATGCTGAGACCATGACATTTCAGAAACGTGAATAAGACCCTCAACTCCGGTAGCAATTTCAACAAATGCACCATAGTCGGCCATTACCACTACTTTACCTTTTACAGTATCTCCAATTTTAAGAGTTTCGCTAAGTGAATCCCATGGGTGAGAAGTCAGTTGTTTCAGACCAAGGGCAATTCTCTTTTTATCATCATCGAAATCGAGAATAACCACGTTCAGTTTCTGATCGAGCTGAACGATTTCTTCAGGATGATTAACACGTCCCCAGGAGAGATCGGTGATGTGAATTAGACCGTCTACACCGCCCAGGTCAATAAATACGCCATAGGAAGTGATATTCTTAACGGTACCTTCAAGAACCTGACCTTTTTCGAGTTTGGCGATGATCTCTTTTTTCTGTTGTTCGAGTTCAGCTTCAATAAGCGCTTTGTGTGATACCACCACATTTTTGAATTCATGATTTATTTTAACTACTTTGAATTCCATGGTTTTACCAACAAATGCATCGTAATCACGAATGGGTTTAACGTCGATCTGTGAACCGGGGAGGAAAGCTTCAATACCGAATACATCGACGATCATCCCACCTTTGGTTCTGCATTTAATGTAACCTTTAATAATTTCATCCTTTTCAAGAGCGGAGTTAACCCGATCCCATGAGCGCATAGCTCTTGCCTTTTTATGGGAAAGCAAAAGCTGACCTTTTTTATCTTCCTTACTTTCAACATAAATTTCAACCACATCACCGGGTTTCAGATCCGGGTTGTAGCGAAATTCGTTTAAACTTACGACTCCTTCTGATTTGTAGCCAATATTTATAACTACCTCTCTTTTGTTCATAGAGATAACTGTACCATCCGTACACTCATTCTCAGCAACAGTGGAGAGAGTTTCGTCGTAGAGATCTGCAAATTTCTTTCTGTCTTCAGGATTGTAATCATCGTGCTTGTTATTAATAACAGCCCAATCGAAATCATCAAATCCTGCATTACCGAGTGATTTTGCACTGGGTGCGCTTTCTTTTTCAGCAGTTGTTATACCTTTGGAAGCTTTTTTTACTTTCCCTGTAACCTTTTCAGCAGTTTCTTCAGCAACTACTTCCGAGGCTTCTTCAACAACCACTTCCGGAGTTTCTTCAACAACCACTT
>CAYGFI010000169.1:0-10354 GCA_964349045.1 uncultured Chitinophaga sp. | reverse complement strand
TGATCTCTTCTTTAATGTAATGAGGAAGTTTAACAAACCAGACATCATTTTCTGAAAAATCTTGAATGAGACTATCTCCAGCAATTACCCTTTGTAATTTATTTCTTGTGTCGCTCAAATGCCCCATTTTCTATTCGATAGTTTTTAAATATTCAACTAATTTATCTAATTCAACATCTTTAAAAGATACTGTGCAATCACTGTAATGACTAATTGTCCTTAAAGCAGACTGCCTGGCAAAATTCCCAGCACCATCAATGACGTATGCTATCTTAATTCCTTTCCCATGTAAAAGTTTTTGTCTTGATTGAGCTTGTCCTGATTTTCTCTCAATCGTACTATTTGTTGTAACTTGAAAGCTGACTTCTATTGCACAAAAATTTCCTTTTGGGGAACGTGCCACAATATCAACAGATAAAGCAGTTCTTTTGTTCTGACTTACTTTTGGCAATGAGTCTTTATTAAATCGCCAATTAGGAAGTTTTAGTTTTAGATATTCTTGAACATAGCTTTGTGTTAATTGACCCAATGTATTTGCTGTAGCCCCTCCTGTAATTCTACTTACCCATATATATCTTTGCTTAACAAAGGCTTCTAGTTCATCAGTTTTACCCAACATTGTCCCAACTATACATCTTTCTGTTATATCAGCTGGCATATTTTCATTAATACATGAACCTCCAAAAAGTAAAAGCATACTGACATCTTCCATCATGGATGATAGGTCTTTTGCATTTATCAGACCATCTCCATCAACAAAAAGTTTGTTATTATTCCAAGTGGATTTATCTGTAAGGGTTTGAAAATCATATTTGAAATTTTTTCCGTCCCAAATAAATTCCAAACTATTGCCAATTAATTTTAACAACTCTTTTTTAAATCGCATCAGCTTTTCGCCTCCAATATCAGATAAGACCATCAAGTGCTTTAGAAAGAGATTCCCCGATAGATTCTTTGTGCTGTTAAGAGTATCCTTCCATTTGAATGGATCCGCATCCGAAATGTTAAGTAAACTTATGAATTTGTCCTGAGTTTCAATTAGTTTTGGAATTATGCTTGCATCCTTTTCTTTGCCGGTTAATCCAGATGGCCAGAATTTTATTGCATTTTTTTCTAGATCAATAATGTCTCTCATTTTCTAGTTTGTTACTTGTAATACAAAAGTAGTAATTTTATTCATGTGGGGAGGGAAAATAGCTGTTATGTCTAAAAGGCATGGGATTGTGGGTTGGAGTTGGGAAATGTGCTATTTGTGCGTCGGGATTTCTTAGGCATGAAATATAACTCATTTATAGGACTTTAAAAAGAAAAGAAAACCACCCAAACTCTTTATTCCACAATTCTAAAATAATCCCGCTTTTCTCTCATCCAGCTGATCAGGTGAGAATTCAGATAGTTTTTTATTTCCTTATGTTTTGCCTGGTATGCAAGATTTTCTATTTCCCCCGGATCTGCCTTGAGGTCAAAGAGCTGTTCGTTCAGACTCCCATAAGAATAAAGAACATATTTATAATTCCTGTATCGCACCATCCGGCCAAGTCTTTCGGGATGTGCCGGATCACATGCAATCTGGCTGTAAAGGAATTCCCTGAAAGAAGTGTCAGGATTTTCAATGATGGGCTTGAGGCTGCGTCCTTCCAAGGTTGAGGGAACAGGTAGTCCGGCATAATCAAGCATAGTTGGCAGAATATCCATACCTGAAACCAGGTGCCGGTCGTTAACAGCAGATTTAAACTCTTTCCCGAACCAACTTACAATAAGCGGAACTTTCACGACTTCTTCGTAAGGAGAAAGGCTTCCTGCCCACTGGTGTGCTGCTGCACCGTCTCCATGATCGCTGGTGAAAATGATGAGGGTATTTTCATCATATCCCTGTTTCTCAATCATGGAAATGATTTTTCCTATTTCCAAATCTACCTTTTCAATTAACCGGTAATACTGATACAGGTAATTCCTCCATTCTGCACTACTAAGTTTCTGAGTCAGAAAAAGCTCATTTTCATACGTGTCGCGGTTTCTGCAGTCCTTCAAAAACTGCGGTTCTGAGGTACTGGATTCGAAATTCAAAGGTAACGGGGCTGTATTTTCCGGATTAAAAGCCGGCAGATATGAATCCGGTTGAGCTGCAAAAGATCCAATATCATGAGGGTTCTGGAAGGAAACAACCATTAGCCAGGGTTCATCCGGATGCCGTTGCAATTGTTTGACCATAGCATCTGACAGGGGTCCATCTGTATCGCTTCCTTTTCCCGTTGTTTTTTCGGGGGATGAAAAGTTAACCAGTACGAATCCTTGTACAGAATCTGTTCCGCTGGTATGTGGATAATTTTCAGGAAGTTGCCATTTACCACCCCATATGGTCCGGTAACCGGCTTTTCGGAAAAGCTCTCCCATATTCTGAATGCTGCTGTCGGGTTTCTGCCCGTTGTAATTCACTCCTGTCTGATGAGGATACATTCCGGTTATAAGCGAACTTCTGGATGGAGAACAGGCAGGTGAGCTGCAATACGATTGTGTAAAGAGGGTCCCGGCAGCTGCCAGTGCATCCATATTTGGAGTCTGAACATAGGGATTTCCATATGCACCCATTGCAGTCAAAGTCTGCTGATCAGTGAAAATGAACAGAATATTGGGATTCTCAGTTTTCTTCCTTCTTTTTCTATTAATCTCTGCCTGTTCATCCTTAACAATTATCTGATTGAAATTTGCCGGACTGCTCCAGTTATCGGATTTACCTTTCCACATTATTTGTGTTTCACGATTTACGCTATCGGCATCATTGATGGCGATATCCATCGAAAAACGGGTCCTGGGCCAGAAATGATTTCTTTTCAGACCGGAATAAGGGAATAATACCTGGACTACATAACTGCTATCGAAAAGCTGGGTCCAAGCCCTGGCACCATTAACTTCAGAACTGTAATGTTTAGGGAACCATTCGATCGGAGCCACATTCTTTTTTCCGGGTAGAGGAATTATCACCGCCTGAAACACTCCCTTTTCATATGCATTTCTTTTATTCAGTCGTGGCGGGCGGAGATCCATATAAATTTCAACTCCATCGTTCATATAGGAGAACTCATTACCCGTTCTAACGGAATCATCTTTAACCCTGATTGTTAACAGAAGACCTGTTTCAGTTCTGTTCATATAGGCAGTAGCAGAACAGTCATCAGGTCCTTTCCAGTTTTCAGTTCCGATAGCGATTTGCGAAGAATCATTCATCGTGAAAATGAAAGATTTTTCCTTGTCAAAATCCTGGTATGTCGTGCAGGAACTGATCAGGAACAGTAAAGTAAGGAGCAGCAAATTTCGTAACTTCATGTTTGATATTATTTTTATTCCTTTCTTACACCCTTTGTAACCTGAATTACCAGTATCCTGCCTCCATCAGGGGAATCAGGGCAAGCAAACCACCCCAGGAGTAAAAATTATCGCTGCTTCTTACGTCTCCACCCACACCGGTAGTTGAATTATAATTTTCATAAACTCTCTGATTATCCTTCCATTCTTTCATAAGGAGATTCAGAGATTTTTCAGCTAATATTTTTCTGGCTTCAGGGAGGTCATAATTACGAAGACCCAGGTAAACAAGGAAGTTCATTGGCGCCCAGATCCTTCCGCGCCAATATTCATTATCAGGGAACCCCGGGTCATTCCTGGCAATAGAGGGGATCATAAATTCCCCGAAAAATTCAGCCGGATTCATAAAATGCTCATTGATCATCCGTTCAGCCTGTTCACGGGTGGGAACACCTGCCAGCATCGGGTAGAAATTACCCGGGGAAAGATGGTTGGTAAATTCATTCTTAATAAGATCTTTGTCCCGGTAAATACCTGATTTCTCATCCCACAATTCGTTAAGTTTCAGGCTGAATTTCGCAGCCCTTTCAAGCAATTCCGATTTGTCTGTATCTTTGCCCAGTTCTCCCGCAATGTAGGCAAGAGCCTTGCAGTCGGCAATGTAAAAGCTCATCAGGTCAACCGATGCCAGGTCGAGGAGATGTGTTTTTTCATTAAATTTCGCTTCATCAAACAGAGGTGAGTTGTCAAGTCCCGATTCGAACATGGCCGCCTGTCTGGTAAAATCATCCTTCACTTTTTCAACCGGATCTGATCCCCAGGAAAGAAACCCATTATTACTACGTGCCTTTTCCCACCAACGATTCCAGGTGAGCAGGTTATTATAGACTTCTCCAAGAAACCATTTATCCTGATGTTTTTCGTAAATAAGCTTACAAATTATGCTTCCCACGGGAGGCTGCGAGCGGTCGTACGATGATTCATTTCCCAGGGCTGCAGTAAAGTTTGGAATAAAACCCTCCGGGGTGATGGATTTGGTTATAGCAATAGCATTGGAATATGCATGAAATTTATCGTCTAAAGCAAACATGGCTGCTGTGAAATATGTATCCCAGTCAAATAAAACATATCCCCCCCAGGCCTCGCTCCAGACACGCGATACCGGGGTGATTGCCCTGTTATTAAAAGCATCATAAATAATGTTCCAGCCTAAAAGGTTTCGCATGGCATCATGTGCCTGGGCTAAATCCCCATATTTTACCTGCTGTTCTTCATAGATTTTCCTTCTCGTCTCCACATATTTTTTAATTTTTTCCAGGCTCCTTCCATAACCGGTGAAAAAAGCTGTCTCCTGTGCTGAGCTTACACACAAGTAAGGTGTGGTGAACGCAAGCGGAATATTAAGCTCATCTGCTGATGATTGTACTGAAAATGTTTTCTGACTTGCATCTGCCTGAATAATACTTTTATTTTTCTCAATCCGGCCCGGCTTATTATACAGAATGCCCGTTTCAAGAATCATAAGATGGGGATTTTCGGGAATTTCTATAGGAGTATAAAGGATCATGATATCCCTTCTTTCGCGGGCAACCTGTATTCTTGCTTTCATGCCCTGCCATGTAAGGATCAGATCGATATACCTGCCATCATAGGAATGTGCAACAGGAGTAATTATACCCTGAGTAGATTCTTTGGAGTAAATGTTTGTCTGGTTAAGAAAATAAGGATATGGCGACCTGTATGTTGTTCTGAAATTCAGACGAATTGAAAAACCTTCAGGCATGTAAACAAATTTCAGGAGATTTGGATTATCCCAGGTGTTCCATCCCTGGAGAATATATTCCTGAAGCTTTTCATTATTGTCTATTTTACTGCTGTCAATGACCTTCTCATGAAGACAGGAAGTAAAAATCAGGGGAACAACCAAAACACAGAGTATTTTTTTAATCATGGCAGCCTTTATTAATGTCGGATCGGAAGAATCTGCAAGAGATATTGGCAATTTCTTTAATAATTCCTTAGTAAGAATATTATTGTTTTTTCCCTAAAAAGTATTTTTTTCAAAACCGGCTTAAATTTAATCTTTTTTAAGGAATTCTTCAATTTCTTTCGCCATGGAGGATTATATATAGGTCGGGTAATTGAAGCCGAGTCTGTTGGATTCCGGCTGATCAAGAAATTTCCCGAGATCATCCTGGTAAAAATCCACAAAGAATTCATACAAGGCTTTATTAAATTCATAATAATGCCATTGTCCGTTTTCATATGGGATGTCAATGCTCCGGTTGTTAACGATCTTCATGATATAATTTCCTTTATACTTCTTAAAAAGCATTTCAAATACAAGATTTTGTTCCGGAATGTCAACCTTTGGAATTTTAAGAAGCATGCCAATTCGAACATGCCAGTAAGAATCAGGAAAAAGCTTCATTGCTTTAAGTGGTTCATTAGTTGGTGAGGCGTTCCCCTCCCATGAAAATAATATGGCGTTTTTTGGAGGCAGGGTGAAATATTCGAGGTATGATTCAAGAAAACCCATAAGAAACCTCAGACTTTCCTGCTGATAGGCATTAAATTCCTCAATGTTTTTCCGATAAATCTCAAAGAGTACCTGGAAGCGGTCCATAACAGTTTAATCTAAAGAGTCTTTGTTTAGCAAGATAAGGATTTTTTTTGAGGGAGAAAGTGACGGCGTAACGAGGTAACGGGGTAACGAAGTAACGAGGTGACGGGGTGATGGGTTAACTTCGTTACCTCGTAACTTCGTAACTAAATAACAGACTAATCTATAGCGTCTTAACGGACGTTAAAATTTGATATATCACTTAAAATTAATATCCCGGAATGGCTTAGTGCATTACAATTACCTTACATTAACCCGGATATCCTTAACAATATTGAGCGCTGTGGTTATTGTACTTAAATCGGTAAATAGCTCCCCGGATTTTCCTGAATAATGACTGTGGCCAATTACTTTAAGATCATAGGTTTTAACCTCACTGTCAAGGTTAATATCTGCCTTGTAAACCAGGGCTGGCTGACACGATGTTTTATACTCCGTGTCATCAGGAAACTTATTATTGGTCCAGAATTCGTTCCAGTCCCAGGTCTGGTTTATTTCCATATAAAAAGTAAATTTTCTGAGGGAGGGATTTTCGATACGTGTATTAAGAATAAAATTTCCTGCCGGTGTAGGTCCTGTGTAGGCATCGGTAATAGGATTCGCCGCTTCAGGAACATAACTTCCTGCTGAATTCATAATGCCACGACGATGAGCCCAGTAAGGTAATGACGCAGGACGTAAAATTGGCCCGGGCAGCCATTTTCCGGTACTGGCATCACCATGGGCAAAGTTACCTTTACCAATGGATCCGGCAACGTAAAGTGTCTGAATAAATTTCCCAGACTCATCTTCCACCCAGAATACCATAAGCGGGTAATTATAGGAATTGCCTTTTGAAAATTCCAGGCTGACAGGAGTGCCTTCAATCCCGTTGTTATAAGAGTAAATACCCGGAGGAGTCTGAACTTCGGAGGTTTTACAGGAAGTAATAAAAAATATAACTAAAGAGATAAAGATTGTTGTCAGTTTCATATCATTAAAAAATTAAAATTGAATAATAATTCCCAATGTTGGCAGAACCGTACCACCAATGGTACTTAATTCTTTAAGTTTATATTTTTGCTCATTAAGAGGTGCTTCCGGATTTATTACTTCTGTTCCATCAAGAAGCAGGATTTTTTGCTGATCAGCTTTAAAGTTATAAAGATTCTGAATATCCATATAAAGGTTAAGAGATAGATTGCTCAAAAACCATTCTTTATCCACTCTCACATCGAGCTGATGAAAACCATTCAGTCTCTCCTGGTTAAAACGGCTGTAATCGGTTATGCCGCGTGCGAATACATCCCAGGCTAACTTATAACTACTTTGCTCCCGATCGAAAGGCGTATATGGCGCTCCCCCCACAAATCTCCATTTCATACCCACCCTCCAGTTCTTTTTGAATTCCTTAAGGGCAGTTATGTTAAGGATATGACGGTTATCCCAGGCGGTGGGAACCCATTCCCCTAAAGCGAGTATTTCTGATTTAAATGCCTGTGATTCACTTCTGACCAGGGTATAGGATACAACAAGGTTTCCACCGAATAAATCTTTATTACGGTACAGGACTTCCAATCCATAAGCACGTCCGGTGGAAATTGATTTGACAGCTTCGTCGCCAAAAGTGCCAAAATCTGCTCCTTTGCTGGCAAGAGAAATCGAATCGTTGATACTAAACGGATAATTCCGGTAATATTTATAAAATCCTTCAAGAGTTAATCTGGATTGTTCTGAGGGTAGCCATTCAATTCCGCCAACAACATGGTCGGAGTTAATGTATTTAACTCCATTCTGCCGGTTTACCAGTTCTCCTGCTGAATTGCGAAAACCCAGCATGGTATAGGGAGGAAGCTGGAAATACCTTCCTACATTAAAATTCAGGAAAAAGCTTTGCGTCATCAGGTATGAAGCAGAAAAACGAGGAGAAAGCTGGTCGAGGGGATTCGACATCTCAACTGAGTAATCGTTTGCGTCTCCTCTGACTCCAAGGGAAAGTGTAAGTCGCTCTTTAAGAACATTCCGGCTCGCCTGGGCAAAAATCCCATACTTAATTAAACTCAGATCACTCGAGTAGTCTATGATAAAGGGATTCCCGTTTATGAATGTATTATTAAATGTCGAGTTGTCATAAGTGGCATATTCAGCGCTGGCGCCATAGCTTACCTGAAGCCCGGAATTCAGCCTGGAGTTGTGTTCATAACGAAGCTTATTCTCGATTTCATTGGATACATAATTAAAATTCAGAATATCGCTTTCATCGTTATTTTTGTATTTAAATGAGGTATTATTCAGATGATTCCGGCTAATCGTCCAGGTATCATACCCATTTTCAAGGAAATGCTTGAAAACAACTCCAACCGTATAGCTCCACTGTTCGTTGGATGGAAGGTACCCGAGAATATACCTTTGTTCCTCAGTTTCATTGGCTTTGAGGTTTAACGCGAACTGGTCGATTGCCCCCAGGCCCAAAACGGTAATTTCGTTTTTCTCATTAATTCTGGTTTTTGTCTTAAACTGGAAATCATTGTAGGTTGGGAGAAAGGGGAGACCAATTGCAGCAAACAAAAATTGAAGGTACGAACGGCGGGCGGATAAGATGTAGCTTGTATTTTCTCCCAGCGGACCATCGAGGGTAAGGGCAAGGTCAGATGCTCCGAAGGATCCTTTGAACCTAAGTTTGTCTTTATTACCATCCACCTGCCTGAGTTCCAGAACCGAACTCAGGGCATTTCCCTTATCGGCCGGGAAAGCTCCAGAATAAAAATTTACTTCACGTATAAAATCGACATTTATAATTCCTACAGGTCCGCCCGATGCACCCTGTGTTGCAAAGTGGTTAATATTCGGTATTTCAACCCCATCGAGGTAAAAGCGGTTCTCAGAGGTTCCTCCCCCGCGCACAATAATATCATTGCGGAAAGCAGGGGTAGAAGCGACTCCCGGGTAGGATTGCAAAACCTTTGATATATCACGGTTTCCTCCCGGGTTTTTCTCTATCTCCACCAGGTCAATTCTTCTGAGGGAAACCGGGCTTTCCTCGCTTCTGCGAAAAGGTGAGGCTTTAACAGTAATCTCTTCGAGGGCTATTTTGGTCTCCTTCATGGGAATATCGATAAATACCTTGTTTGCATTTGTAACCAGGATGGGTTCAGACACATACGATTCATATCCTATTGAAGTAGCGCGCAATTCAACATAACCAGGTTTTAAACCGGTAAACAGGAATTTCCCGCTCAAATCGCTTATTGAGCCAATATTGGTTCCATAAATTGCAATGGTTGCAAATTCGAGGGGCTGGTTGTTCTTCGCGTTGTAAATCCGACCTTCAAGAACCCCTTTGTCCTGAGAAAAAACCACAACAGGCAGGTATAACAACATCAGTAATGAGGAAAATATTTTTAACAGGTGATTCATACTTTTTATAATTTGTAACCAGGGTAAATTTTTAATCTTTCAAATCAACAAAGGACAAAAAGTTTTGTTCAGATTTTGTTTAAGTTTTTTTGAAAATTGTTAAACAACTTAATCCCAATTTGCAATTACGTTCCATAAGTCATATTTAATAAAAATAGTCACAGATCTGGTTTTAAAGAATAGAATTCTTCAAACTCAGAAAATGGAAAGTGATCTGTGATAAAGTAGATTTTATATTGCCTTGGTAATTCTGCTTTTAAACTGGAATTATCCTTATTCCAAACTTTAATCATTTCATAGATTTTTTGCAGGTTGCTTATATACTCTTTCCCAAAGATTGATCTGGTTAGGATGAAGTTCATGCTTACGGGCAATTTCTTCAATCGTGTTGTATTTCCCGTATATCGCAAAAGCATCTGCTTCCAGGATGTTCAGCCAGTGGATTCATACTTGCCCAAAACTCATTAAAAAACTCGCCGAAACTGACTGGAAAAAGAGGTCAAAATATTTCACGCCGAAACAGGTGAAGGTGTTGGTGGGGCATTTTGATCCACCTTATTAGTAACTTCAATTAATAAATTCTAACCTTAATCACTCCAATGCTAAATAACATTGATTCAATATTTGTCTTTTTTAAATATAAACTTATATGAATCCGTGCAATCAATTGATTCATCAAAGATCAGAGTATCGCTAGAAACTGTGGTAAGTTTTTTACATGATAAAGTTAAAATATGATTTCCTGTCTTAGCAATTAAATTAATGATTAAAGTATCATTTGTCTGTTTATATACTTTTACCTCTCCTGTACATATAGTTTCAACAGAAATTACCTTAAAGATGTTGTCTTTTTCTATTTTTAATATTTGAAAATCCGGTGAAATCTCATAGCCAGATTTCCCACCTTTAATAGAAACAGGCTTCCAACTACCATATATTTCTTTATATTTATCAAAGAAAAGATTATTTGATTCATCTTTTTGACAACAAACTGAAAGGAAAATAAGTGATGAAAATAAAACAATATATGTT
>CAYGFI010000168.1:6225-10356 GCA_964349045.1 uncultured Chitinophaga sp. | reverse complement strand
TTCTTTATAATAAGCTACAGCCTTATCTAAATTCCCCAACTGAATATTCACACTGCCCAGCCTGTTTAATGTCAAGCCAACTCTTCTTTTATCATTTGCCTGTCTTTGTATATCCAAAACCTTATGGTAATACTCCTCCGATAGTTTAAAGTCTTGCTTGTTATATGCTAATGATCCAAGCTGACTAAATGAACTGGCAATGGCCTTCATATCACCCTGTTTTTGCCTTATTTCAAGGGCTTTTTTATGATATTCCAAAGCTTTTTCGAAATCTTTCTGGTAGGTATAACTGTTTCCAAGATTATAATATGCGCCTGATAGAGTTTTCAGGTCATTCCTCAATTGTGAAATCTGAATGGCTCTTTGGCTATATGCAATTGACTGTTCAAACTCACTCCGGAAATTTTTTATGGTTGCCAGGTAATTAAGAGCATTTCCCATTTCTTCCTGATTATCCGACTTTTCGAAATATGAAAGAGCGATTTGAAAGGCTTCATCTGCTTTCGGATCATCGGATAAGTTTTCGTAATAAAGCAGACCCTGGTTTTTATAGGCTAACCCGATCAGATCGTTATCGCGGGTGTTTTTGGCATAAATTATAGCCTGATTGGAATTATCGACTGCCATTAATACATCTGTACGGTATAACTCCAGGGAAATGGCTTTGTATAACTCAAGTTTCTCCTTCCCTTCAGATTTAGCAAGAACAACCTTTAAACTATCAAGGGTTGGAGTCTGCGCATGCAAACTGACAGATGCGGCAAAGAATATCAGGAATGTATATAGAATTCTCTTAATCATAATCCTCAATTCATCATAACAATATTTATTTCAGCGGAATCATAGCCTACCCCACTCCAGCGCGGGAACACCCTTGTAGCCTGCTTAATTATTAATGAATTTAAAATAACACGGGTGTTTCACTACAACAAAAATATACTTTTTATCACATAAATAATAATTTCTTTCTGCTCAAACTTTATCTGCAGCAGAAAAAAATCATTCAAACATTTATATGACGATGCAACATTTTCATTTTATTATTACTCTGATATTATAATTATTCCGGGATTGACCCTGCAGAAAATAAATCAAATGGCATGAGGCTGAATTTAAAACCGTTAAACCTTGAAACTATCCTGATGGTAATTTCCTGAAATGTGAGATTTTCGGTAAAGCTAAAGCACAAAAATAAAATCGGGAAATTTGCCCTGATTCTGAAATTTTTCCATGAAAAAGATATTATTGAATTTTTAATGACCTTTTAAACTGAATAAATGTAAACTGACTGAAAAAAAAGACAAAATGATAAATAATTTTGACAAACGATATTGAGTAAATTTTTCTGTTAGATATAATAATGATTTCTTAATACTTATAAAATGTTTGTCATCTGTAATTTAACACTTTAATTAAGACAATTCTATTTTATCTGAATTTTTATTAAATTATTATCATCCTTTTTAAATTTGACAAAATTTTTTACTTTGATTATTGAGTTTTTGTATCTTTCTAATTAATTTATATGCAAATCATAATTTATTATTAGTTTTAAAAAAGCATGTTATAAAAATAAGCTGAATCAATTTAGTAAATCCGGACGTAATAAACCAATCAAAACAAAACTCCAATTGAGCTAAAAAATAATACAATACCTGATGCAATTAATTTCTTAAAATATGAAAAAAAATTTACACCTCAGCATTCTTTTTATTTTCAGCATTCTGACCTTTTCGGTAAAAGCACAAGTTACTGATTTAGCTGAAACATTTGATAATTCAAATCTACCTTCGGGTTGGGAAACACAGAATATTGGCCTCAATATTTCTGAACGATGGAATATTTCAGGAAGTGCCAAGGCCGGAGGTTCAGCATATGAACTGGTTTGCAACTGGGAGAGTATAAACCCGGGAACAACGAGGGTTATTGCACCTGCGATTAATACAACCGGCTTAACAACATTGAATCTGAACTTCAAGCATTTTTTCGATGATTGGAGTATGGGTGCGACCATAAAAATCCAGACTTCAACCGATAAGGTCAATTGGGCCAATGAGACATGGGTATTTTCCTCCGGGATGGGAAATATTGGACCTCAATCAGTTAATACAATTATTTCAAACAATTTAAATTCATCGACAACTTACATTGCATTTGTAATTGAAGGAAACCTCTACAATTTCGATAATTGGTTTATCGATGATGTTTTTACTTCCAGTAATCTTTCAGCGCCTGTTATACAGGTAAACAGTCCAATGACCGGATCCTTTTGGGCACAGGGTTCAGAGCATGAAATAAGCTGGATGAGTATGAATGTCGGGGATCCTGTAAACATCGAATATTCGACTGATGGTGGAACTTTGTGGACACCAATAATAAATGAAATAATTCCAGTAAATGGAAATAATTCATATTTCTGGACAATACCCGCAGTTACCGGTGTTCAAAATAACTCTCTGGTAAGAGTTAAAACAGCCAGCGGGGAAATTATTGGCAACAGCAATATATTTACCCTGTCTGAAAGTCCCCAGTTCACTATTCAAGCACCAACAACAGGCACCCAGCTGACTGCCGGACAAACACACGAATTAAATATAAATAATATAGGTTCTTATACCAATGTGTTTGGTTATATGAATTTATCTGTAGATGGAGGAGTTACATGGGATCAATTATTTTACCTGTATGAATTTTTTCCGGGAATTAATAGTTATAGTTTTGATCTTGATCCCTTCACACAGGGGTCCGCAAATTGCAAACTGGCATTTTTTGCATATGATATTACCAGCCAGGTCTATTTTGAAAGTGAATTATTTGAAATTATTTCAGCTCCGGCAAGTATAACTGTAATCCAACCTGTGGGAGGTACATTCTGGACAAGTGGTACAGAACGGTTCATTGAGTGGACAAGTATAAATGTAAGCCAGAATGTAAACATTGAATATTCCCTCGATGGTGTTTCTGACTGGACGACCATTGTAAATGATTATTTTACTCCTCAGGGAGATTATAGTTATTCCTGGATTGTACCAGATGTTCCCGGAATAAATCCTAATGCGGCCATAAGAATAACAACAGGAGGAGCCGTGACCGGAACAAGCAATCCATTTACAATATCTTCATCCCCCCAATTTACGTTTTTACAACCTACCGCAGGCGCCATATTGACTGCAGGGCAGAATTTCAATCTTGAAATAAATAATATCAGCAGTGAAGATTCTGAACGATATTTATATCTGAGTTTTGACGGAGGTCTCAATTATTACTATTTTATTAGTTCATTATTCATCCCTGCCGGAATAAGTCAGCATGAGTGGGCAATAGATCCTTCAATTAATACAAACCAGGCAAAATTGCTTCTTTATAATCCTAATAATGGAGAATGGTCAAGCCAGAGTGAATTATTTGAAATAATACCGGCTCTCCCAAGTTTAACCATAGACAAACCTTCTGCCGGTGAGTACTGGAGTAGTGGTACCATAAAGAATATCGAATGGACGAGTGTGAATGTCAGCCAGAATATTAATATCGATTATTCTTTAGATGGAGGATCAAGCTGGATAAACATTGTACAGGATTATCCTACCTATAATGGATTAAACTCCTATTCATGGACCGTAAACAGTATTGGTAATGCTTATAATAATTCATTAATACGTATTATTACAAATGATATCGTCGGTACCGTATCCGGGATAAGCAATTTGTTTACCCTTTCAGATACCCCGCAAATAGTATTTGAACAACCTGCAGGAGGTGCTGAAATAACCAAATGGAATGCAGGACAGACTTATCAGATTGAACTTACCAACTTTGGCCCTGATGCAGATAGTCCGGAATACTGGGTGTTTCTTAGTACCGACGGCGGATTAAACTGGAACTTTTACCTGTTTTCTATTTATAACACTATTCCGGCAGCACTGAGCCAGTTCTCCTGGACGATAGACCCATCAATGATAACAGGATCGGCAAAAATAATTGTTTACAATCCATATACAGCAGCAATTATTGAAAGTCCATTATTCGAAATATTACCCGAACTACCGGGGATAACAATTAGCCAACCACCTGCTGGGGTATACCTGCAAAGCGGGAAGCAAGTTTATCTTGAATGGTCAACAAATGTAGAAC
>CAYGFI010000168.1:0-6125 GCA_964349045.1 uncultured Chitinophaga sp. | reverse complement strand
GTATACCTGCAAAGCGGGAAGCAAGTTTATCTTGAATGGTCAACAAATGTAGAACAGTACGTGAAAATCGAATATTCCCTTAATGGGGGCCCCTGGATAACTGATGTTACCGGAATCTACTCGTATAGTGGTTATAATTCTTATATGTGGACAGTACCAGGAGTATCCGGTTTGAATGCTAATTCAATGATACGGGTTGTTTCCGATGATGGAACTATATCAGGTAACAGTGAAATATTAACCATTTCAGAAACGCCACAACTTACAATTGACCTGCCCTCAACAGGTACCGAATGGGCAATCGGGCAATCCTATCCGATTACCATAAATAATCTGGGACCCTATGCAGCTGTTAATGGATATATTGTATTGTCAACTAATGGTGGAGCGTCGTGGGACTATTGGTTTCAGTATATCGCGGAATTAAATCCGGGAATCAATACTTTCATGTGGAATACATCGGGTTATCCTTTGTCATCCGATTGTAAGCTGGCTATAATCCCGGGCTGGGGTTATGATCCCGGATGGCAGTATTTTTCAGAGAGCGGAACATTTACTTTGAAAGATTTTGTACCCGTTTCTCAGATATCTATATCTTCTGATGGAGGAGCTACCTCTATAAATGTCGAGGGAGGTATGCTGCAACTGTATGCATCGGTTCTTCCTGCCGATGCTTCCAACCAGACCATTCACTGGAGCGTTACAGATGTTACCGGAAGGGCGACTATCAGCAAGACTGGTCTGTTGACCGCCAATTTAGACGGAATTGTAAATATAACAGCAACATCAACTGATGGATATTATATCACTGCTAACCAGCAAATTATCATATCCAATCAAATCGACACCCCCGATGATTATAACATTATTAAAGATGGTGGATTTGCAACGGATGGGGCCATCGGCGGTGCCTGGAATGTATGGTCAGATAATGGAGGTACAGCACAGGTTATCAGTGGAGTTTGTACAATGGCTCCGGCTGCTGCCAGCTATAATTGGGCGCTGCAGGTACACCAACCAGACCTGGATGTTGCCAATGGTTCTTCTTATGTTTTGTCTTTCACTGCCTGGGCAGAGGCTGACAGAATTTTCAGTGTTGTTTTGCAGGATATGAATAACGGTTATACTCCAATCGGATCATCAACCGATCCTGAATCTTACGGAAGGTCAGGCTGGAATATTTCTTTAACAACTACTCCAACCACCTATACATTCCATACAACTTTAGACGCTGTACAGTTAAATTCCAATAATCAAATAACTTTCCTGGGCTCTGAAGCTACGGATATAATATATCTCGATGATGTGTCTCTGATAAATGAGATTTTCGGACCTGCCAGTATAACCGTAAACAGCCCTGTTGCAGGAAGTTTCCTGCATAGTGGCTCTCAGCAAATTATCGAATGGAATAGTGTGAATGTTTACCAGAATGTGAATATACAGTATTCAACCGATGGAGGGACAAACTGGACAAACATAACCATCCTGTACCCTGTAAATGGTTATAATTCCTATTTATGGACAGTTGCAAATGTTTCCGGTTTACAGAATAATTCATTGGTGCGGGTAATCTCCGATGATTATTCCGTTTCAGGAGTCAGTAATATATTGACTCTTTCAGAAACACCACAGTTTATAATTGAGCAACCCACTGCAGGCACTGAATGGGCGGTAGATCAATCCTATCCAATCACCATAAATAATATCGGAACCTATGCTTATCTTAATGGATATATTGTTTTGTCAATTAATGACGGCGCTTCATGGGACTATTTGTGGCAATATGTCCCGGAATTATATCCCGGGATCAATATTATCATGTGGAATACATCGGGTTATCCGGTATCTGCAAATTGTAAACTAGCTATTGTCCCTAACTGGGGTTATGATCCAAACTGGCAATATTTTTCAGAAAGCAGTACATTTTCACTGAACGCTTTAGTTCCTGTTTCTTCCATAACAATACTTCCTGAGGGTGGAGCAACATCAATAGATACAGAGGCCGGAACATTGCAAATGAATGCAGAAGTTCTGCCCGCTAATGCCAGTACCCAGGCAATTCACTGGACTGTAACCGATGTTTCAGGGAGAGCTGTCATCAACTCATCAGGTTTACTTACTGCCTTTATTAACGGAACTGTTATAGTAAATGCTTATGCTACCGATGGTTCAGAAACTTCTTCTTCAATGGTGATTACCATAACCAACCAGACCGAAACACCGGAAGATTATAACATAATTAAAGATGGTGGGTTTGCCACGGATGGACCTGTTGCAGGCTTCTGGGAAACCTGGTCATCCAATGGTGGTACGGCAGAGATAACAGGCGGAGTATGCAAAATGGTTCCGGCAGCAATCGGAAGCACCTGGGAATTGCTTGTAGCACAACGCGGTTGGACCGGTATTACCAATGGCTCTTCCTACATTCTTACCTTCACAGCCTGGTCAGAAGTAAACAGATCGATGCAATTAAGCGTGGAAGATCATCCGGGTAATAATTATCGTCGTTTGGGTAATTCAAACGATCCAGAATCCAATGGAAGATCAGACTGGTGGATTCCTTTAACTCCAACTCCCACAACATTTACGCTTCATTTCACTGTTGACAGTTTACTGATGAATTCTTATAACAATTTGGTTTTAACGACTTCATCTGAATTGGGTTCCGTATTTATTGATGACATTTCCATTAAAAATTCAATATTCGGACCATTTGCCGGTGGTACAGGAACTGAATCCGACCCATACCTTATTGAAACTGCTGAACAGCTTAATAATGTCAGATTGTTCCTTGGACCAGCAAATGCAAATATTCACTTCCTTCAAACAGCAGATATTGACCTGGGGGTATCGCCCTGGAATGATGGTGAAGGATGGTCTCCCATCGGGGATGCCACAGTTCAATTTTTCGGAAAATATAATGGAAACGGCTTTACCATCTCCGGGCTTACCATTAACCGTCCTGAACAAACCAATATTGGTCTCTTTGGACGTTCGGTAGGTGCAAGCTTTACGAATATCGGGCTTGTAAATGTCGATATTACAGGAGGTTCAAGGGTAGGGGTACTTTCCGGATTTATGAATGGTTGTTATGTAAATAACTGCTATTCAACGGGTAATTTAAAAGGGCAATTATTCCCCGCCGGACTTGTCGGAAACTTCTACTATGGTTCTATAATGGAAAATTGCTACTCTGCCGTTAATGTTCAAATGGTAACCGGTACAGGTACAATCATTAACCAGCAGGCTGGTGGACTGGTTGCAAGGTTATCATTTAACAGTTCAATAAACAATTCCTTCGCAACCGGAAATGTTGAAGGAATTGCTATGAATACTGGTGGATTGGTCAGTCTTGTAACCGATAATAGCCTGGTTCAAAACTGTTATTCAACCGGCCAGGTTACGGGTACATCCGCTGTTGGTGGTCTGATTGGCGGATTAAGTATTAACAGCTTCGTAGTCAATTCCTATTCCGTAGGAAAAGTTATTTACAGTGAACAGGGCGGAGGCCTGATCGGGACTTTCAGCAATGACGGATCAGGTGTTGCAAACTCATACTGGAATAGAGAAACATCTGCTCAGGCTATTTCAGGTGCTGGTGAAAGCAGAAATACCCTCGACATGATAACCTCTTCAACATTCTCCGGCTGGGATTTTGCCAGTATCTGGAGTATCAATGAAGGTTCAAGCTATCCATTTCTGCAATACCAAGGATTAGCTGCTATATTTAATTATCCCCCGGAAAGTCTTCCTCCTTCTAACTTAACAGGAATTGCAGACAATGGCTCTATATCCCTTACCTGGCAGGCTCCTTCTCTTGGAAGCCCGACAGAATATTTTATTTACAGGGATGGAATTTTATATACATCAGTTTCATCTGCATTTTTATCTTTTACAGATAACAGCGTAACTAATTATGTTACATATACCTATAATATAACTGCTGATTATAGTGGAATTGAGTCACCATCATCCAATGAAGTATTCATATTCCCGCTGACAGGATTCAGCGGTGGTGATGGTTCAGCAGGAAATCCTTTCCTCGTTTCGAATGCAGGAGAGCTATTTACTGTAAGGTTATACCCGGCATCTTATTTCAGGCAGATTGCTGACATTGACCTTGGTGTTGCACCATGGAACGCATCCGAAGGATGGGATCCGATTGGTTCGTTAGGTAGTCCTTTTAACGGATTCTACGATGGTGATGGATACACCATAAGCAACTTAACTATTAACAGACCTGCGGAGCAAGCCGTTGGCCTTTTTGGTTCGATTAATAAATCCATCATAAAAAATGTTAACCTGGTCAATGCTTACGTCAACGGGTTTGAATATGTTGGAGCGCTTGTCGGAGATGTTAATAATAGTAAACTGATAAATAATAGCACAGATGGTTCAGTATCAGCACAAAACACTGTCGGTGGTATAGCTGGTGGTTTGTATTTCTCCGAATTAAACAAAAGCCATTCTTCAGGAACCGTTTCAGCAGCAGGTAATTGGGCAGGAGGTATTACGGGGCAGAATTACTCCAGCCTTATTAACAACAGCTATTCTATTGCGAACATTACCGTTTCAGGTTTTACGGCAGGTGGCCTTGTCGGTACTAACGAAAACAGAAGTGCCATTTCGAATTCCTATTTCCTTGGCAGCGTTTCGGGTCCTGAATTCGTTGGTGGAATAGCAGGATGGCTTGATAACAGCCTGGTAAACGTGTGCTATTCAACCGGTACCGTTTCAGGTTCAGGTTCTGTTGGAGGTTTAATTGGTGCAGGTGCAGCAAATAGCGAAGTGGTCTCAAATAGCTACTGGAATACCGAAACCAGCGGACAGGCAACTTCTCAGGGTGGAGAGGGCAGGATAACTTCAGAAATGACCTATCCCTATAATTTAAATACCTATACCGGTTGGGATTTTGGTTTTATCTGGGCCCATGATACCGAGGGTAGTGTTAACAATGGATATCCGTTCCTGCAAATGCTGAATGTTGATTTACCGTCAGTTACAACCCTTAACCCGGACTTTATAACAGCTACAGCTGCATTTGTTCCGGCTAATGTAACTGCCGATGGCGGAGTTCCGGTAACCGAACGTGGAATATGCTGGAGTACAGTAAATAATCCAACAGTTTTTAATCCTCATTTTAGTCATTGGTCAACCGGAACAGGTTCATATTCAATCACGATTACAGGTCTTTTAGCTGAAACTACCTATTTTGTGAGAGCTTATGCAACCAATAGCGTTGGTACAAGTTATGGTGAGGAGTATAGTTTCACGACTTCTGCACTTGATCCTTCAACCGTGGTATTCAGCATAATTGGAGGAAATGCTTACTATGACAACGACGGAGAGCTTCCCTGGTGGAGTATTAATGGTAATGATGATCTTGACCTTAACTATATAGGTGAGATCGACGGAAAATCTGCATACCAGATCAGCAGTCTTGAATTACTTCAAAACGGAGAGTTTAAGATCAGGAAAGATCATCAATGGTATGAAAGTTATGGCTATGATGAAGTTACGATCACAGGTGATCCTTCTAATTTCGTTAAAGAATATGTTAATCTTAAAACATTGATTGGAAAAGCTTATGAAATTACCTTCTATGTTGACTGGATCAATAATAACTACACGCTTTCACTTATTCAATTATCACCAACTATTATTACTGCGGATGTTACATCTGTTACATCAACCTCAGCGGTAAGTGGTGGAGAAGTGATTGCTGATGGAGTAAATCCGGTTGTTGAAAGTGGAGTGGTATGGGGCACGAATCCGAATCCAATGGTTTCTGATAACTTTAATTCAGATATTTCAGGTGCAGGAGCCTTTATAAGCAACCTTACCGGATTAGTTCCTCACACAGGCTATTACGTCAGGGCATTTGCCAAGACCAGTGTGGGAGCTTATTATTATGGAAACGAATACATATTTACTACCCTGAACTCCGATGCTACAATAACATCGATGGAATACAGTATTGATCAGGAAACTTTCTCAATCAGCAATGTACCCCTGTCCGAATCACTGGTAAGCTTTAAAGGTAAGCTTATCCCGGCAACTGATGCCACTTTCGAAGTATATCAGGGAGATGGAACTACAACTGCTGTTGATTTACAAACAGGTTA
>CAYGFI010000167.1:0-10606 GCA_964349045.1 uncultured Chitinophaga sp. | reverse complement strand
GATTATAAGTATATGTTTATGCAGGAGGAGTAAATTAATTTGAAAATGGATTAATTTGAAAATTAGAAAATGAAGAAAATTCAAACCCCCAAAAAATTATGACAAATTTTAAAAATAACTGGTAATAATTGACAATGAATCTATTTGATGATAAAAGTTTACCTGGAATCATTAATTAATATATTTTCGAATTTTCAAATTCCAAAATTCCTAAATTAAATGTACACTTGTTGTTAATAAAATACTTCCAAAGAGTTTCGAAGTACATGGGTTTTTCTATAATTTTGAGGGATGAATACTGCATTGATTTATCTAAAAGCAATTTGGAGATGGTTATTACCCTACCTTAGAAATAAGTATCTTCTCACCATTATCCTTGTTTTGCTCTGGCTTACTTTTTTCGATAATAATAAATTAATTGACAGGGCAGGAATGATTCGTGAATTTCATCAGCTTAAAAGTGATCGTGTATATTATCAGGAAAAGATTGTAAATGATTCCGCAAGACTGGTTGAACTTCATAGTAGTCCTGAAATGCTTGAAAAATATGCTCGCGAGCAATACCTTATGAAGAAAGACAATGAAGATATTTTTGTCATTGTAAACCGGTAGTCTTCCTGTCTTTTGCACGGAACTCCAGCAACATTTCTTTTTCGCTTATACCCTGCCATGTTTTCATCCCTGTTTTTTGCATTATCAAAAGGGCAGACTCACCAACAGGAAGATCGGGAAAGAATTTTCGTGCATATTTTACAAACTTTAAAATCCGAAACATATTGAAATATCTGTAGAAACGTTTTCTGAATGCTACAGGACCAGCCGAATTATTTTTTATGTCCTGAAGTTCATCATTGAATCCTGAATGGTTCAGAAATTCAAGCAGGCAGGGATGTAAAGATGAAAGTCCGAAATTGTTAGAGGATAAATTCTGTTCAAAAAACAGGGGGATAAGGGCAAAAAACTCTCCTAGAATATCGAAGATTGCAGGATGGTAGGTTTTCATGGATTCTCCGCTTTTTAATAGCTGATCAATGGATTTTCCGGTTCCAAAAGGCACGCGAAGCGAAGGCCTGGGAGATGGAATTACCCTGGTTTCTGATAAGTCAGAAAAGGTGCCCAGGTCGAAAAATTTCTGCAGGAAATAAAAGTCTTCACCGGCCTGCCGGATATTCATTCCTCCCTGCCTGCAATAGCTTGAAGCCAATACAGCAAAGGCAGATCCCACGGTATAAAAAGCATTCGGAAATCCACTATGCCTTATTGAATGGAGGTAACAGCGCATATGAAGTTCGTATTGAATGATTGCCAAATAAACAGACGGATTGTATTCAGTTCCTTCGATCGGATGTTCGAAATATATGGAACATCCGTCGGTTGAGGGATAACGAAGGAAATGATCTTCAATTGAAGTGAAATAATTTGTTTCGCATGTTGTGTCCGCATCAAAGGAAACAATTATCCCGTTTTCCTGTTCAGCTTTGAGAAATCTTCTTACTGCCTCATCCATGCCTGTTTTTCGGGCAAAACCGACACCTGCTTTTTTTCGCGGGATAAATCCCTTTTCAATAACATGAAAACGTTTTTTTCCGGAAGAATGCTTTTCAGCCCAGGAATTAGCCGATGAACTGACCTCACGACTGATGTGGATATTCTCCTGACTTGCATCCTCAGGCCAGTTTATTACAATGATAATTTCTACCGGCAGCGATGGAGCAGTTGCATTAAAAAGAGAAACCAGACTTTCTTCAAGTCTGGTCTCAATATATGCAGGTACAACTACTATAAATTTCACCTCTTTCTCAGGCGTCGTATTGATCAGTTCATCACCTGCCGCATGTTTTTTCTGGTAATTCAGGGCCGGTCCCACGGAATCTTACTTCTTAACAGCGGGTTTTTCTGCCAGGTATTTTTGATTTACTCCGGTAAGAATGTCATTGGTAATGTCGAAGGTGCCATCCATGTATAAAAGATTTCCGCCAAAAGTATAACTAAAAATAAACTTTATGTTTTTGTCAGTGGTATATTCTTTAAGATATTCCATAATATAATCAATGACTTTACGGTTACTCACGATTCCTTCTTCCTGAAGCTGCTGTGTGTAGGTAGTATTAAGATTTTCGAGCTGCATCTGATCGTTGGCGAGCTGCTGATTCATCTGCTCAGCTTCAGCACGGGTCAGAAGTCCTTTATTCACTTTTGTCTGAAGATCAGTAACATTTTTTTCAAATGTTTTATATTTGGTTCCGAAATTACTTTCCAGTTCTTTTTGTTTTTTTGCCAGGCTCGATTGGAAGTCTTTATACATCTCCATTTGAATCAACAGGGTATCCAGATTAATATAAGCAATGACTGCATCTGTAACTGCTACAGGATTCGAAAGGCTGGCGGTTTCTGTTTTTGTTGTTGGTTTATTATCCTGTGTAAAATGCAGGATATATAATACACTAACGGCAAGTATCAACCCGATGAGAAGGATCGTGTTTAATTTCTTCATTTCAACGATAGTTTTTAAATAATTTGTGCAAAGATAGTTTTTGCGGATTAAGATCGCAATAAAAATGAGGAAAAGTCTGGATTTATTGGAATTATTGTGGGTTAATTAAAACTCCGGACATGGAACCATATGCTTTTTTTTCCTGGTACGGGACGTTTTGAATTCGTAAATCAGAGATATTTCATGGGCTCCACCTGTACTGGATAAAAGGCGTGAAATGGTAAAGTCGTATGAATAGCCGACACTGAAATCTTCGATCTTATACCCGGCAAGAAATGCAATTGCATCCCCGATCTTTTCATTATTAATTACCGGAATTCCCCTGTACCATATACCGAGCATAAGGGGAGCTTTAAACCAGTACAGACCCATATCTAATTGGGAGATTTTATCCTGATGCTTGAAAAGAAACGCGATGGAGAGGGATTCCTCTATTGGGCTCAGCAAGCGTCCTTTTCTGATCACCTGTGTTCCTCCGAATAAGGAAACTTTCAATGGCACTGATAAATCATTTCCGTATAACGAGTTTTTTGGTTTGAGCATATGATCTACTGCAAATCCTAACCAATGTTTATCGGAATAAGCAAGTGCAGAAGACGAAAAATCCACATCGCCTTTGGTTTCGAGACCTGGTCTTTGTTCGGAGGTTGTTGTATTACCACCAACCGAAATCTGGTCGTTCCAGAGAAGCTTGTCAAAATCAAGGCCGGTTTGGGTATAAAGAAAATGTACACCTGGTCTTACGTGCCAGGTTCTGTTAATCTGAATATCGTATGAATACTGAATTCCGAAATTCGTAGTACTCAGATTTCCTGACCCGGCAAGGTCTCTTAATATCAAAATTCCGATCCCCGAATTAAAGCCTGAAAAGAAATGATCATATGCAAAAGCATAGGTCACAAAAGTTCCGGGCAGACTGGGCCATTGATTTCTGTATGTCAGTGAGATTCTGTCTTGTTGAACTGCTCCGGCAAAAGATGGAGCAAGATATAGCTTATTGGCGTAGAATTGTGTGAACTGTGGATCCTGGCCTGATATATAAAATGATGAATAAGTTAAAGATAATATTAGGATAATATATTTCTTCACGTTTTCATTAGTTAGGGTCGTATAATGTCAGATTCACTAGGCTTTATACAAAGCATAAATTAAGTAGCTTATAACTTTCCGTTAATAAAAGTTATAAACAGACTCAATTTATAAAAGTTCTATAAAGCTAACGGATTTGTCTGGTAAAGGTTTCAACCAGATCTGAGTATTTCGTAAAATCCACTTTAATTTTGGGAGATCTTTTTTATTCCTGACAGAAGTTTTGGAAATAAAGGGATTTTTGTATTACAGGAAATAGCGGATAGTGAACAGTGAACAGTGAACAGTGATCAGTGGGCAGTGGGCAATAAATTCGAAATTCAAAGCTCTCAAGGCCCCAATCTCCAATCTCCCTACTCCCTACTTCCGACTCCCGACTCCTAACTAATATAACAGTGTTACATCACCTGCCTCCATGAAGTTTTTGCCATTGGTGTATTTACCAGCCACTTTCCAGATATATACACCCTGTTTAGCTAGCTCTCCGTGAATATACCCGTTCCATCCCACGGTAATATCATCGGATGCAAAAACCTGTTCTCCCCATCGGTTGTAAATATACAGATGGTATTCCAGTACCTGATCAATTATGCCCGGGAAGAATATTCTGTTGACTGTTGCCGGATTGTTTTTATCCCATTTAGGATCGATGGGTCCGCTCGGATCCGGACGGAATACATTCGGGAAAACAAATTGACCCGATGGTCTTACCAATACCGCTTCCTCAACAAGTAAAGTATCTGAACAGAATTGGTTGGAACCAATTAATAGTACATCTTTCCATCCTTTGGTTTCATAAATGTGGACAGGCTCGAATTCCGTAGAAGTATTATTCTTACCCGCTTCACCGGTTTCTTCATCATAATCGCCAAAATTCCAGAAATAGTTATCTCCGTAACCCGACAGATTAAAAAACTTAACCGGTTTATCATTTATGTAAACTGAATCAGGCGTATGGCTGAAGTTCATTATTGGAGTTGGGTGAACTACAAGAGTAGTCTTGAATGTTTGTGTACCTCCGGGTCCTGTTACTCTCAGTGATACAGGGAAAGTTCCCGCATCGAAATAAGTATATAAAGGATTCTCTTTGGTAGAGATACTTCCGTCGCCAAAATCCCAGCGGTAGGTTGTTGCATATATCGAAGTATTTTCAAATTGGACCTCCAATGGCGTACAACCCGGTAATGGCTGGTTAAATCCGGCAGTCGGAGCAGCAGGCTGAATAATTACAGTTTGCGAAATACTATCGATGCAACCCCCTAATGAAATTTTTTGAACAATATTATAGGTTCCGTGTGATGCATAAGTATGTACGGGATTTTCGATGGTACTTGAAGTGCTATCGCCAAAATCGTAATTGAAGGACCAAGTGCCCTGACTAACCAGGCTTGTAACCTGAACTGTAGTTAATGGAAACGTCTGAATGATAGGATCTACACTGAAATTCGGCGTTGGTAACGGGTTAACCTGAACAGGATAAGTAGTTAAAGCCTTGCATCCATAGAATGACGTGGTCTGCAATGTAACGATATAATTAATTGTGTCGCTTGTGAGGTTCGCGAAATTATGAATAACAACTGAACCGGCCGTTTCCTGTCGCCCATCGCCAAAATCCCATTCATATTTAGCTGCACCCGGTTGTGTGATCAGGGTTGCCAGCACCGGGGAACATCCACCTGAAGGTGTAACGGTAAATGTCGGATCTACAGCAGGATAGATAGTTACATACTGGGTGGCAACGCCTTTACAACCTGTAGTTGCAATAGCTGTGAGCTCCACTTCAAAGTATTTAACAGTACCTGAAGGATCAAGGTTGTCAAAACCGTGTGAAACATCCGGAGTAGTCACAATTGGTGAGCCATCATCGAAGTTCCATTCATAGCTGTTTGCTCTTGTGGATGTGTTGGTGAAATCAACCATCACGAATCCACAGGAAGGAGCTGCTGTTGAAGTGAATGCCGCATTTGGCATATCGTTTGTAATTGTAACCGACTTACTGGTCTTACATGAGGTAACATTATCTGTTACCTTATAGGTGATACTGTATGTGCCGTTGATAATGGTGTTGAAGACCGTCTGCGCCGTACTAACCGAATTCAGAGGTATAACATCACCGGTCCAGTTATGGGTGTAGCTGCCTGAACCTCCTGATGGATTGCCATTAAGAGTAAGATCTGTTCCTCCGCACACGATGGGGAAGAGACCAGTACCGGTAATGTTAACAACAGGGTTCGCGTTAACAGTAAGTCTTGCCGGATTGGAGTTTACAGCAATACATGCATTGCTCGAACTAAGTCGGTAAAGGTTATTATGGAATGAAACCGGACCATTCAGTATGGTAAGCGTTGCAGAAGTGCTGCCTGAGTAATTAGTGTTATCGGTAACACTGCTCCATGTGCTTCCATTGTTCGAAGAAACCTGCCACTGGTATGAAAGGTCAGGGCCAACCGCACCTGAGAAAAAGCTGACATTTTCGTCGGCACAAATGGTTACAGCAGAAGGATGGGCAGTGATAACCGGATTCGCATGAACAAGCAATGTTGCTTCGGCCGAATTTACCGGTGGTGTACAATTTCCACTGACTCTAACGCGGTATTTATATCCGTTTAAAACCGGATCTGCATTAATAATTGCCATGCTTGAAGTATTTTCACCGTTATAGTGACCGCTGTTTGGAACAGGTGTATATCCTCCACCTGAACTAACCTGCCACTGGTAGGTAAGACCGGAACCTTGTGCGGTTACAGTTAGACCGGTATTTCCGTTTTCACATACAGATTTATCTGTGGGATTAACGGTTATTGCCGGACTCGTAATAACAAACAGGGTATCAACGACTGATATAACCGATGGATTGCATAATCCTAATGCAATTACCCTGTAAAGGTAATTGTTTTTGTACCTGGGTACATTAAAGATGCTTAAAGTGCTCGTTTTGGAACCTATGTAGGATGCTGTGTCCATGAGATCCACAAAGTTACCGCCTGAACTTTCCTGCCATATATAACTAATATTGGCACCGGTGATATTCACAGAGTAGCTTACATTGCTAAACTCGCAGATGGTCTTAGATCCCGATTGTGAAACTATTTCCGAAGCCGTATTTATGCTAAGGATGGCATGCGCAGAGGCTTTTGGCGGGTTACACGTACCAGATACCTGAGCGCGGTATTTGTAATTATTGAACCGGCGTGAGGGATTCAGAACTTTTAATGTACCCGATGAAGAACCGCTGTAAACGGAAGCTGTATCGGAAAGGTTACTAAAGCCAAAACCATTGTTCATATCTACCTGCCACTGGTAAATATGAGATGTCCCGCTCGCTATCACCTGAAATTGTGCAGGCAGGTTTTCACAAACAGTTGTATCATGAGGATTATAAGTAATCTGTGGAGCAGTATTGACTATCAGATGAGCAGACATTGAAGTATACTCAGGATCACATGTTCCAGATACTTTAACCCTGAACTGATTATTAATCATACCTGCATCCACGTTAAATACATTCAGGGTATTACTTGTTGCACCCAGGTAGTTTCCCCCGTTATTAACATCGGCCCAGCTTACATTGTCCCATTTCTGCCACTGGTAGGCAGGAGACGTTGTTACTCCAGCGTTAACCGTGAAAATGATATTACTGCCTTCGCAGACAGATGTGTCGCGGGGTTGAGTTGTCACTTCAGGCTTTTCATTAATGGTAAGTAAAGCCGAAGCAGTATTGGCCGAACGTGAACACTGATCCGTAATCACCACCCGGTATTTCTTAGCATTTAAATTGCTAAGCGGATTAATCACCTCCAGGGTGGGAGTACCGGTTCCACCATAAACCCCGGCCAAATCGTCAACATTAATGAATACGCCGGGTGTGGTTTCGACCTGCCATTTGTATGAGATGCCAACACCTATTGCTGATGCTGTAAATGAAGTATCGCTGCCTTCGCAGGTAACAGCGTTATCAGGTTGAGATGTTATAACAATGGCAGGATGAATATTGATTATCGCTGTCCCTGTGAGATTGGCTGATGGAGTTGCAGATACACAACCATTGGCATCTGTTACTGAAACCAGTTTGTACTCTGTATAAACCGAAGGACTAACCAGTATATCTGAATTACTTATATAACCCGGAACAGAAGGTACACCATTACTGATGTTTACCGTGTAGGGAGTTGCACCTGTAGTCATATTAACCTTCAGAGGGGTAGGCGAAGCGGGGCAAATTGTAGCATTACCGGTGATAACGGCCACGGGCAATGGATTAATTGTGACTTTGATCATATTGCTTTCCACAGAGCAAGCGTTTGTGCCAATGGTTGAAGTAGCTATACGTCTATACCACCTGTCGTTTAAAAGAATTCCGGTACCATATGTTGCAGAAGTGGCTCCGGGGATATTATTAAATATTATACTATCAGAACTGACCTGCCACTGGTAACTTATTGATCCTGTACCTGAGCCATCGATAACACTGGTAAATAAATCAGGAGAAAGACCCTGGCAGATCGTCTGATCTGTACCAATTGTTCCCGCATTTACCAGATTCTCAGCAGGATTGGGAGTGCCATTCATATAATCTGCACAGCCCGTAATATTGTTTGTTGCAATCACATGATAGGTCTCAGCCGGTTTAGTATTCCAGGTTAACGGGAAGCCGGTAACGCCATGTTGCAATGGTTCATCAGGGCCAAGAGAATTATAAAGCTGGTAATCGATCCCTGATTGTGAGTTTGATAATGTAAGGGTAACACCCGAATCCCCGGAACAATAGAAAGGCGGAGATGTAAGGTTATATTTATCAGGCAATGGAGTAATGTTAACAGGGATGGGAGTATGAACGGTTGAACATCCGGCATCGCTTGTTTCAATAACCGAAATTTGTCCGTTTAATACCAGGGAGAAGTTAACCTGAATCTGACTGAAGGTTGGCTCAGTTGTTATTGAAGCTCCTGCAGGGAGGCTCCATGAATAGGTTGAACCCGGGTTATCGGGAACCGAATAGATAATCTCTTCATCACCCTGGCAAACATCGGTTTGACCGTCAACAACCGCTACCGGGGCTACGGGGGTTACGGTAACATTGATTGTCTTTGGGAGACCTACACACCCCGTGGCTGTATTAGTCTCAACCACTTGTATATCTCCTGAACCTGAAGTACCGGTTGCATCAATCAGAATGAAATAGCCGTTCAGATCAAATGTTTTATTCAGAAGCCCAGCAGGAACAGTCCATGAATAGGTCGAACCGGCGTGATTAGAAACCTGGTAAACTTCGTTAGTGGCATTATCGCAAAGTAGTTCTTTGCCGGTTATTTCAGAAGTTACAGGAAGCGGATTGATGGAGATAATGATCAGGTTTGAATACCCGACTTCTCCGCAGGTGCCATCTGTTGCTTTACGCACAAACATAGTCAGAGTGGTAAGGGTATCGTAATCGTATGTATCAGAATCTGATCCTGGTATATCGGTCCAGTTTGCATCACCCGGTACCGCTGCCATATTGGTTGTATATTGCCATGTATATGCAATAATACCTTCGCTTCCCGAAGCAGGAATGGTTGAAGCAAATGCTGGAACATCGGTATTGTAACAAATAGTTGTTGTGCCTGATACAACTCCGGCATCCATTTGTGGAAGAACGGTTATTGTCAGTTCATTGGAATAAACATTTAAAGCGCAGGCTCCGTCAACCGCTTTTCGTACATATTTGGTCGTTGCGGTAAGACTACCCGGATCATATGTAGCTGAATTGGAAGCCGGTAAATCAGACCAGTTTACATCACCCGGCACCGCTGCCATATTGGTGGTGTATTGCCAGGTGTAGGTAATAGATGCATCGCCTCCCGTTGCAGGAGTGGTTGATACAAATGCAGGAACATCGGTATTGTAACAAATAGTTGTTGTGCCGGTTACAGCTCCTGTAGTCATTTGTGGACGGACCGTTATTGTCAGTTCATCAGAATAAACGATTACTCCGCAAGTCCCGTCAACCGCTCTTCTGACGTATTTGGTCGCAGTGGTAAGATTCCCCGGATTGTATATTACTGAGTTGGATGCCGGTATATCGGTCCAGTTACCATCACCCGGCACATCTGCCATGTTGGTGGTGTATTGCCATGTGTAGGTAATCACGCCATTTCCTCCTGAAGCAGGCGTAGTTGACCCAAAGACAGGTACATCGGTATCGTAGCAGATAGTTGCAGTTCCTGTTACTGTCCCGGGAATCATCTGTTGAAGCGCCGTAAATGTCAGTTCATTGGAGTACACTGGCGCCAGGCAGGTTCCATCAACAGCTATTCTTACGTATTTGGTTGTAGTGGTAAGATTTCCCGGATCAAATGTTGTTGAATTGGAAGCTGGTAAATCGGTCCAGCTTGCATCACCCGGCACTGAGGTCATGGTGGTGGTGTATTGCCAAGTATAGGTGATAGTTCCATCGCCTCCTGAGGCAGGAGTAGTTGATCCAAATGCAGTTACATCGGTATCATAACAGATGGTTGCTGTACCGGTTACGGCACCGGGTAGCATCTGTGGACGTACCGTGATTGTGAGTTGGTTTGAGTAAACAGCAACAGCGCAGACACCGTCAACTGCCTTCCGTACATATTTGGTAGTAGTGGTAAGATTTCCCGGGTTGTAAGTTATTGCATCCGATCCACTAATATCGATCCAGTTTCCATCACCCGCTACCGCTGCCATGTTGTTAGTATATTGCCAGGTGTAGGTAATGTTTTCATCTCCTCCCGAAGCAGGAGTTGTTGACCCAAAGGCAGGTACATCGGTATCATAACAGATGGTTGCTGTACCGGTTACTGCTCCCGGAACTAATAAAGGACGTACAGTTATTGTCAGTTCATTGGAATAAACCACACCGCAGGTACCATCAGCAGCTTTCCGTACATATTTGGTTGTATTGGTAAGAGTTGCCGGATTGTAAGTAGTTGAGTTGGAAGCGGGTATATCGGTCCAGTTAACATCACCCGGTACTGCTGCCATGTTGGTGGTGTATTGCCATGTGTAGGTAAT
>CAYGFI010000166.1:7571-10711 GCA_964349045.1 uncultured Chitinophaga sp. | reverse complement strand
TGTGAACTAAAATGCTGTCATTCAGGTTATCCAGACGACCTAAGTGAACGGCTGCGGTATCATTCAGGTTATCGAGCCGGCCCAAATGAATGGCCAGACTATCAACATTTTTCGAAATTTGTGGAGCTGAAAGAGTTATTGACCCACTCGTATTATCAACATTAATCTCATCAGTTGTCCCATATAATGTTTTATATTCATTTGCTGTGCCACCTGTATTCATCCCAAAAAGCTGATAGGATGTGCCTAAACTGAGTGTTGATGGAGCAACTCCTGCTCCTCCTCCAATAACCAAACCGTTAAGAGTCAATAAAGATGATGAAGCCATTGTTGAATTGCTGTTAAAATAAGGAATTCCTCCCGATATTCCTGTAGCTAATCCTGTTCCTCCATTAAGAACCGGCAAAATACCGCTTACATCTGCCGTCAAAGAAACCAGACTCGAGGTAACCAAACCTGTGAGTGCATTATTGTGAAGAACTCCTGCAGTCGTAAATTTTGGTAGATAGACCTGATTTGTTAAACTCCCAATATTAATGCCTCCTGTACTTGTTCCTGTCCCTATGTTAGTTATAGCTCCGTCTGCATTGTTATTTATTGCTAATGTTCCACTGGTTCCTGACTGTATGGTCGTGTTGCTGGTGGCAGTGTTACTTCCCAGGTTCACTGTCTTTACCCCAGCGCCATCACCTATTGCAATAGTTTGTGTCCCTGTTCCTCCAATTCTAACTTCGCCCGTTGAGGTCCCGGTATTGATATTGGTCGCATTATCCGAGTTGTTATTCAGATTAATCGCACCTCCGGATACTGTCGTGGCTCCGGTGATCGTGGCACCTGCCTGACCTGTCAGTAAGCCAATTGAAGTTATAGTTCCTGTGCCCGTGGTCGATATATTTCCGCTGGTTGACACATCATCTCCAACATTGGATGGTGATAAAATACCTAATGCTGCATCACGGTCCCAGTAACCTATCGTCCCTGAACTCGGTGGTGTCGAAGTGAGATTCCTCGATGCATCAGTGTAAACTCCTGCTAATACATTTAATCCTGGTATATTGATCGTTCCTGTCGTATTTCCTATTACTATATCTCCTGTTCCTCCGCTGGCAATATTCACATCATTCGCTCCTGATCCGGTACCTACATTTACGGTTTGTGTTGTTGTTGATGAACCAAGAGTTATCGCTCCTGTCTGGGCTGTCCCTCCAATGCTTATCACACCGGCTATAGTAGAAGCTCCTATTGTATAATTTGAACCCCCAACTCCATTCAGAATATAATTTCCAGTTCCTACTCTTTGAGTTATAGCAGTTGTTCCTAGTGTATTACCAATTGTGATGGCATTACCCCCTACAGTACCTGTACCTATATTGACTGCACCAGTGGATGTGCCGGTATTGATATTGGTAGGTTGGTTATTGCTTGCATTCAGGTTTATGCCCCCGGTACCTGATTTAAGATGGGTCGTACTTGCAATACTTCCAATACCAACATTGCTCGCTCCGGTCAGACCTGTTCCTATATTTATGTTTTGAACTCCTGTCCCTCCAACCGTAACTGTACCTGTTCCCCCGGTTGCAATATTTACCGCATTGGAACCTGTTCCTGTTCCAAGATTAACTGTTTGTGCTGCTGTGGATGAACCAAGAGTTATTGTTCCCGTCTGTGATGTCCCTCCGATCCTTATTGTACCGGTTGTCATACCTGTTCCTACGTTGACCGATCCTGCATTTTGTAAATTCGCAAGATTAAGTGTTGTTGCTCCAACTCCATTTGCAATATTGAGAGTGTTCGTACCTGAGCTTGAACCCAGTGTCATTGTACCGGTTTGTGCTACTCCTCCAATGCCTATTGTGCCTGTAGTTGTTGATTCCCCAATTTTATAAGTCGATGAACCAGCTCCATTAAGATTAAAATTACCGGTTCCAACTCTTTGAGTTATTGAAGTTGCTCCATTTGTATTTCCTATGGTAATTACATTTCCTCCAGTCGCCACGTTAGCAATGTTTACTGCTCCTGGGCCAATGACATCAAAGTTACCATCCGTTGTATTGATCGTTACCTGGTCTAAGGTGGTCTGACCATCAACATCCAGATTACCCGTGATATTCGCATTGGTAGCTACTGTAAGATCTGAACCGGTTATATCAATACCATTTTTTGCATCGATATTCCCCGCAACCGTTATCTGATCCAACCCCGCATTACCCAGATTAATAACATCCGAGTTTACATTAAAGACCTGTCCATCTGTTGCACTTATCAACTGACCAGTGCCATCGGTGCTGACAGCCAGGTTATTCTCCAAGGTCCCTGCTCCTGTTAGTACTACCGTACCTGAACGGTTTGGCAGAATAATGTTATTATCCTGAGTTGGATCTACCAGACTGATCGTGGTTTCAAAATTATCGTCTGTAGCCCCTTCCAGTATCAACGGAGAAGCGCCCTGTATTTCTCCTTTCAGAACAATGTCATCCGTATTGTTTGTTCCCAGATTTATTACTCCACTGTTTAGCGTTGTAACTGGCGAATCTACTGTCAGGTTCCCTCCCTTAATATTGGTCACTCCCGTGAGGTCTATCACATCTGCCGGTGCATCTCCAATATTGATCGCTGCTCCCGTTACGTTGGTGGTCGCGCTGTTTAAATTTGTCTGTGGGGAAGCTACCGTCAGATTACCCCCATTAATATTCGTTGTGCCTGTGAGGTCTATCACATCTGTGGCTGCATTTCCGATGTTGATCACATCGTTTAAGATATTCGTTTGAGTAGCTCCATCAGCTATGGTAACTGCATTATTAAAAGTGGCTGAACCATCCACGTTTACTACATCATTAAAGTCTGCTGTTGCATTAACTACCAATGCATCAGTATTGTCTGATCCTAAAATCACATTGTCGTTTGCCTGTAGCAGGCCTGTAACATCAAGGCCTGCATTTGCATCCACATTGCCATCAAAGTTCGCCGCTTCATTTACATCCAGAGTACCTCTTACTGTGGTGGCTACTCCTGATGCTGCAAGATCCGTCTGACCTGCTACATCCAACGTACCATTCAGATCCGTATTGGTTGCTACTGTCAAATTCGCTCCCGTTATATCAACACCATTGTTGGCATTGACATTGCCGCCAAAGGTCACC
>CAYGFI010000166.1:0-7471 GCA_964349045.1 uncultured Chitinophaga sp. | reverse complement strand
TGGTCGTCAGGGCAGCACCCGTAACATCCAGTCCGGCATTGGCATCAACATTGCCGGTGAACGTTGCCTGCTCTGCTACGTTTAGTGTACCCCGAACGTTGGTAGCTATTCCTGTTGCGGCCAGGTCTGTCTGTCCAGCTACATCCAACGTGCCATTCAGATCCGTTGCGTTGGCTACCTGCAAACCCATTGTGTTATTCAGGGTTACCTGATTGGCGCCCGTAACATCCAGATTTCCATCATTTGTATTGATCCGGGTTTCGTCCAGTTGGGTCAGTCCATCAACATCCAGGTTACCGGTAACGTTTATATTGTCACTCACATCAACATCTCCGGTTATCACATTGATACCGCTGCCAGCTGTTATCAACCCCGCTGAACTTATCGTCCCTGTCCCGGTGGCAGATATATCACCGCTTGTGGTTATATCATCACCCGTAGAGGTCGGTGATAAAACTGTTCCTGTGCGATCCCAGTACCCAATGGTACCTGTGGTAGGAGGGATAGAAGTCAATCCGCTGCTCCCATCTGTGTACACTCCTGAAAGTGGGGTTAATCCACTGATTCTTAGTCCTGAAAATGTTGGTGAAGCTCCTAAATCAATATCCTGAGGTGTTGAAAGTGTTATAAATCCTGAATCATTAATTATGATTATCTGATTTGTTGTTCCATTTAAAGTTTTATATTCATTTGATGTTCCTGTTGAATTCATACCTAAAATCTGATTCCCTGATCCCAAAGCCCCCGAAGCAATAGCTTTCCAAATGATATCAAAATACCAGAACGATTCGGTATTGGTATCATACACCAGCAAACCCTGAGCCGGTGAAGGAATACTATTCCGTTCAAAAGTCGTCATCCGGGGAGCTAAAAATCCCCGTAATGTGGACCTTAACTCCAATATCGAGGTAGCCTCAGGTGTAATCGGAATCTCACTGATCCCTACACCAACGACCTGGCCAATAGTTTTCTGTCCACCCAGGATCCCTAAAAGAATCCCCAGGAACAATACGATTCTGAAAGGCGTAATATATCTACGCTTTTCTGCCTGACATCTTCTTTTTTGCGGATTGCATGAAGATGTGTTTCGATTTGTTTTCATACTATACCTCCTGATATTCTGTAATTTTTGCAATATTTTAAAATTTTAAAATTTTTTACTACTCCCATCTCCCTACTCCCTTCTCCCACCTATCCCTCCAAAAAAGCAAATAAAAATATGCCCGACTTTAAAACTCTTTTTTTTTTAAAGTCGATCAATATTTAATTTCACATAAAATGTTGCCCGCTCTTCACAAATCAAAACGGACACTTAAAAATCATTCCTCTCAAACTTCAAAAATATCTAAACATTAGTATTAGACTGTCCTTTATGCCTCAAGGGTTGCACGTAAAACAATGAGTTTAGTATGAACTCATTAATATCTTCCCTGCATCTTGACCGCTTTCAGTCTATTGGCTTTCATCCTGCCAGTCTTAAAGGCTTCAGGATAAGAGCATTTTTTCACGAACGTGTATACGCAATTTTTTCCCTAAGGTTTACAATTTTTAAACAAATATTTCCCTCAAAACACCATACGATTTTAACCTCGTAATTCCTTCTATATGAATCGAATAGAATTTCAATATCAAATCTAGTAATTCATTCCTCGTTCTTTGGTTCAATTCTAAATCCGACAATTGGTCATAATTATTATTCAAAATCTCATCCAGAAGCTCTGAATTCACCGGATCAATAAAATCCGGATGCCCAGGTAGGTGATCTTTATAAACCCCTTCTTTCATGTCGAATACGATCTCTGCCGGATCAAGTTTTCCGGTAGGATAAAAACCCAGATGCTGACTCAGTTTAATTAAAAAAAGTATGTGAAAATTAGATGACCCTGTCTCCATCAGATCAAAATATTCGATCGAATTCCTAATGAAGGAAAACAATACCCTGTTTGATTCTTCTTCGCGTAAACATTTATTTAATATCTCAGCCATAAAAATTGCCTGGGCACTTTTTTTTATATCGTAAGGAAAATGCGTGAAAATGAATTCAGCTGAAGCTTCCTTCACCAGACTTAAATCCTTCCCTTCCTTAATATAGGCCTGGATATTGATTATGAACAGAGCCTGTAAAATGTTGGAATGTATTTTCGACTTCTTTGAGCGGATTCCTTTAAATAAAAAAGATTTCCGACCAAAATCTTTGGTATAGATCTGACAGATCAGACTGGTGTCACCATATTTAATTTGCTGTAAAACAATTCCTTGTGTGCTTTCTACTGCCATGTCAGATTATGTGATGAAAATTAAATCTATCTATAATAACTTTTTATGATTTAAATTTGAGATACCTGAAGTTTGTTTCTTTGATAAAAAATCACATTTATATTTTAACAACTCCATGCAATTTTGGTACTCCAAATTTTCTTCATTTAAACTACTTATTTACGTAATTCCGTATTTCAAAACATATCCATCCAGGTTCCCGGCTAAATAATACGGAATATTAAGCAACCTAAAGGGTACCCCGCCTGGCGTTTTTAAGTTGTCAATTTGAAATTGACCTGCATAAAGACGAATTGCCAGTTTAATGCCAGATAAATCCACATATTGATGTAAGGATTTTAGTTTGCCTGTTTTCCCGGATTTTATCTCGAGTGGTGTGGCTAAACCATCTTTTAAAAAGAGGTAATCGATCTCTGCAGATGAATCTTTCTTTTCGCGTACCCAAAAAACCAGTGAACCAAGCAAATTGTTACCATTAGCCAACAATTCCTGTCCCACAATATGCTCTACTACTCTGCCGTGAAACACTTCATTCAAATCGTGGGAACTGAAAACTTCTTTTTGAATACCGGCAAAATAATTTAATAGCCCTGTATCGAGTAAATGTAATCTCGGAGATTTTTTTATATCGGGTATATAAGGTAAAGTCGTTTGTGTTGTTGGATAAATTAAGCGAATTAGTCCGGCCTTTTCCATACTGCGCAAAGCCTCACCCATTTCCCGGGAAGCATATGAAGTGCCTCCAAAACCGTGGAATTTAATTCTGCTCACTGCATCTGAAAAACAAACTCTCATGGAATGTCTCATGATTTGCGCTTGAGTTGCATTCCGGGCATATTTTTCAACATCGTTAATATAAGAAAGCAATAGTGATTCGTAAAAAGGTTTTAAAGATGTCAGATCGCGCAGTTCCGCATATCGCTTAACTACTTCCGGCATACCTCCAATCAAGGTATAGGTATGAAAAAGACGTAAAATTTTTTCGTGTGCAAACAAAGCGACAGGTATTTTTTCATATTGTTCCAGCGCCTGATTTTCACCTAATGCTCCTAAAAACTCGACAAACGAAAATGGATACAAATATTTGTATTCAACTCTTCCAACCGGAAATGAAATATGATTATAAGATAAAGTTTCCAGCAAAGAACCTGCTGCTATAACATACAATTGCGGGTAATCCTCATAAAAATATCGTAATGAAGCAATTGCCTCAGGCGCTTCCTGGATCTCGTCAATAAAAATCAGGGTGTCCTTTATTTGTTTTGATTTATTTTTGATGAAAAAAATACTGTCAACTATTTCATCTATGGAATTTTTTCTGGTAAATATGTCTTTGTCTTCTTTTTTCTCCAGATTCAGATAGATATATTGTTCGAATTCATCTGAAAAAAGATTAATGGTAGTAGTCTTTCCAACCTGGCGCGCACCTTTTAAAACCAAAGGTTTTCTATTGGAAGATTTTTTCCATTCCAGCAATTCATGATTGATTTTTCGCGCGTACATTTTTTTTTACAAATAACCGGCTGCTAATGTATAGTTTAAATCCGAGTTATGCTGCAATTCGGGGGGAAAATAATTATTCTTTTGTTACATTTCGGGGGTAAAATAATGAATTTTTTGTTGCATTTCGGGGGTAATATTAAAAAATAAGCAGAACTGGATTTAAATTTGTCCCTTAAGCTTCAAAAAATGTAACAAAAAATGTCAGGAGTCTGACATTTTCAATACCTGAAGGTTGTTGAAAAGGTCAATAATAAAGAATTCCAACTTTCAATTCGTAAGTTTTCAGAAATATTACACGCCTTTTTAGACAACCTCATTTTCAATCCAAAAAAATTCCTTAATGTATAAAAAGTAATTTCGTAACATGACTGAGTGTCCCGTCTTCACTGGAACAAAACACCAGATAAATTCCCGTTCTGACCCTTTCTCCCCTGAAATTCTTCCCGTCCCAAAGTGCCTGCCCACCCAGCGAAATCGTCTCAAAAACAAGATTACCATTCAAATCTGTCACTTTCACAAGGGAATTCTCCAATAGTCCGGAAATGGCAATATCCCCGGTAAAATTTTCTCTCACAGGATTGGGAAATACATAAACAGAATTAAAATTTTCTGCCGGACCCGTTGCATCCGCGGTAAAGGATATGATCCCTTTATCCGTTCCGAAAAACACATCACCGTTTTTTTCATTTATGGCAATACTGGAGATCGAATTAGACAAAAGCGGACTATTCTCTGCGGTAAAATTATGGATCTGAGTTAATCCGTCATCTGAAACAAGCGATACTCCGGCATTTTTTGTACCAAGCCATTTTCTGTTTGCCCCGTCTATTACAATGGAGGTAACCGATTCTGTACCTAATAAGGCATCACCATCATTAGTTCCGTCATTTCGGGGGATAATAATCTGTTGGGCATAAAAATTTTCCTGATCGAAAACAACGGAAGGATTATAATAAACCAATATTCCCTTATTTGTCCCCAACCAGATATTCCCTTCCCTGTCTTCGGCAATGGAATATATATCATTGGTAATTATTGCATTATTTTCATCTTTGACATCCAGTACCAGATAACGATCATCATCAGGATTATCAATGGTTCCATTATCATCCATAACCACCAGACCCCTGGTTTGTGATGTTAAAATCATCCATTTATAACCCGACTGTGTCACAATAATATCACCGGTATAAATAGTTGAACTAAGTTTATTTCCCAGATTAAAACTCTGCCATTCCCCATTTTTCTTTAAAACTGAAATAGGTTCTGCAACAGATGCATTCGAAATCCAAAGATTTCCTTCCTTATCGAAAGCTAATCCCCCAAGACGGTAAAAGTCACCGGGGATTATCGTTTGCAGACTGCTGTTATCTTCGCGGTAAACCTCAATTAATGAATCTTTTTGAAACTCAAATAATCCATATCCCCAGCTTCCCACGAAATAATGCTCCGGGTCAGCCGGATCAATTACAATACGATAAAAATCTTTGTATTCTGTTCTCTTATAACTGGTCCATTTGCTAGCTTTAAATGTATTCACTTCTCCATTTCTGAAAAGGTTGTTATTACTGCTGCTAAGGCCTCCCGGTAAGGTATAAAGCATATTTCCCGAAATTGCTATATGCGAAACGAAAATGGTTGAAGGGCCATTTGGATTTATAAAATTAAGAGTGGATCCATCCGGGTTTTGTATTAATCCGTTTTCAGCATCTGCAATCCAAAGTACTGTGTTCTGATCCATGTAAGCACACCTGGGAGAGCCAATAAAAATTTGCTTAATCACATCCCCGTCAGGTGTTACCACTTTAACATGATATCTTTCTGATATTACAAGATTCCCGTCCCAGACGGAGAGATAGTTACTATCATCGTTTTGAAAACCGGAGAAAGTGTTCCAGAATTGTCCATCCCAAAAATAAATCACGTCTCCACCCGGAGTGACTGATTTAAATGAAGCAAATACTTTCCCCCCAACTGCAATTATCGCGTTAAACTTCTGATTAAAATTTGGAATTTCTGTTATCCTCTCCCAGAAATTAAAATCCTGCAGATTAAGATTGTCTGCACTAAGATTAGCTCTGTATATTCCCTGATCGGTAGCTGCATAAAAATACTGCCCTTCCATGCAAGTTTCATTTACCTTAATCTGAACACCCCCTTCGCCTATTCTCCCAATTTTATCAATGGTCCAGTTGAATTGTTTAAGAACCAGGTTTAAAGCTACGATGCCGAAACCTGTACTGAAATATGCATAGTCATCCTGTATTAATATACTATAGATGCGCTTATCTCCCATTATTTGTTTCCTCATGATATCAGGAAAATTAATAACCGTATTATTCTGAATCAGGTCAATATTTGAATTTGTGTATGCAATTACAGTGATACCATGGATTTCCGAATAACCAAGTGCAGAAATTTCAGTATCAGAAAGACCATTTTCCTTAGATACTTTTTCAATACTCTTATCCGACTGGTTATAATAAAATAAACCTCCATCCGTAACGCAATAAACTTTATTCTTTGCGATTATTAATCTGGATGCGTTTTCATATGGCAAATGACTTCTCCATATCCCGATCCGATTCTGAGCAAAACTCTGATACCCGGCAATCAATAAAAGAATAAATAAAAAAATCCTCATTTTCATACACTTTTTCTATTAGAATATTTCCATTCAATCAAATTCTCCGGAACTCAATATTCAACCAATATATCTTAATTTACACTTTTCCCGTTGTTATGTCATATTACATTAAATCAGGGGAAGACCGAGGTTGGGCTTTTCCCAGTTAAATACGAAAAAACATCATTTTTATTATTATTCAAAACGATTTCGGGTTAAAAACCCTGATTTCATTTCCAAACTTGTCCCGGTTTATCGGCATTTTAAATTATAACCTCGCCTGAATCCAGGCTTAATTGATTTAAGAAAGTTACCAGTTTATTAACAGCAATACCTCTATGACTAATCTTGTTTTTTGCTTCCAGATCCATTTCGGCAAATGTACAATTCTCCCCATCCGGAATAAAAACAGGGTCATATCCAAAGCCATTCGATCCGGACCTTTCCTTTGCTATTTTACCGGATACAATTCCCTCGAACTGATACTCGATCCCTTCCATAATAACCGAGATTACTGTTCTGAATCTCGCATTACGATTGCATTCATTATGCAGCAACTCCAATAGCTTTCTGATATTTCCTTCTGTTATTTCCATAAAAGGATACCTGATTTCACCGGTTCTGGAAAAACGTGCAGAGTATACCCCAGGGGCCCCATTTAAAGCTTCAACCTCAAGCCCGGTATCATCAGCAAAACAGTTTTGATGAAGGCTTTTGTAAATATACCATGATTTTTGAGACGCGTTTTGCTCAAGGGTAGGAAAATCTTCCGGAATATCGCCTTCAAATCCAACTTCAGATAGCCCAGAAACACTGATATTTTTATTTGTCAGATTTCTTATCTCATTTAGTTTATACAAATTGTTTGTGGCAAATATCAGGTTCATGCTCTATAGTTTTGTCCCTTTAAATCGTCCCAGGCACCTCCGATAGCGGCTCCGCAAGCGCCTCCGCAGAGTAGCTTCAGCGCTCGTGGTAAGCGAAGGAGCAGACTTATTCAGGAAATTATAACGTTTTTGGTGAATAATCGGACAATACTTTCAAATTCGGAAGTAGAGGTAAGTA
>CAYGFI010000165.1:0-10794 GCA_964349045.1 uncultured Chitinophaga sp. | reverse complement strand
AATTTATCCTGAGGCTTCCGGTTATCGTCTGATAATCATTAAAAGCCTATGAATTCTAATATTAAGTAAATGCAGAATAAACGTAAAATCTATTAAAAAGTTCGGGATATTAACAATTTTTTTGGGTTCCAAAATCCCTTTTTGAATTTTATGGGATTTTTGAGGGATTACTTTCGGATTAGAAATAAGCAGAATTACCAAATCTGAAGATACAGCCATAGCTTTTTTACCACTGAGCTTTCCCTTCTTTTATAATTCGATTTCCAACCATACAGTCCAGGCATTTCTTCTTACGGCAATACCTGGTTGTAAGATGGATCAGTGCCTGTGATTCGAATGCATTGATTGCTTTTACTCCGGATTTTTCCCATTTTTTCAGAATGTCGTTTTTTTCAGGTGACAGTTGTTCGAGAATGTTCAGGATCATGTTTTTCAGATCATTTTTTCTCCGGAAATTGCCATAATGAAAAATAACAGGGATAAACGCGTTAAGGATAACCAGATCTACTGCCATTTTTCCCATTTTAAGTTTTCTCCTTTTACCCTCCTTGCCAAACAAATAGTGATTCTCCCAATAGCTCTCTGTGCCTGGATCAAGAACTTTTCTCCAGCTTTTTAAATCAGGATGGTCAACAAGGCTTGCAAACAAAGGATATCGTTTTACAATTACAGAAGCAAACTGTCCGATTCTCACAAGAGGGAAATTACCAGGTCTGGTACCCATAAATTTCCAGGTGCTTTTATCCATAATCCTTGGTGGAAGTGTTTTTATCAGGGAATGGTATTCCCTTTGAAGAGACACATAATACTCATCTTCTGAAATAAGATCTTCCAAAAATCCTGCCTGTCCAAACAATATTGCATTGATAGTCAGAGATTTTTGCCTGAACCTGAGCAATACATTCAAAGGTGTTGTTCTGACAAGAGTTTCAAAGGGGAATGCATTAATTTTAAAACCAAAGCTCCTGCCAATAAAATGATACAAACTTTCTTCCCAATTGTACTTATTTTCCAATAGCACCTTTTCAACCTCCTGTGTTTTATGCTGAAGTCTTTCGACCATAAGCTTTGAATACCAATCGCTCCAGTAAATTTTATCGATAACCGGCAAAAGATTGTGACAAGGAATTGCCGCGGATGCTTTGATAAGGAGGTTATAATTTTTTAACAGGCTTTCCCCGAACTTCAATACCAGGCATGGAATCTCTTCTCCTCCGGGACGCTCAAGACGACAGTCCTGTTCATATACTACATGAAGAATTACATTAAAAAAGGCAGGATCATCCTGATGATTATGACGGAACCAGTCTGATGCTTTAACATGGATTTCTACATTCCCTGCCCACTGGGTGTTTCCTATTTTAATCCTCGCGTTGAAAAAATCAGGTCCGGAGGTCACATTATGCTGGCCTGAATCGATTACCTCAACGGTTTCATTATTAATTAAAAGTGAGTTGTTGCTGTATAAACGGTTTTCCCATATAAAATGAAGAAAATCTTCCCTGATATTTTCCATATTTCCGGCATAAATGTTTATTAATTCTTTATGTTACGAAATGGAAAAAATCAGCGTGAGGGCTGAAGAAAATTTAAAAGATAATCCCATTAAAGCAATCCCGCCCTGGATAAATACCCCGCCATTTCTTTCTGAATCTCAACCGCGGCTGCACGGGCGGCTTCATCGAATTTGCTGGAAATATCAGCGTAAATGATGCTCCTGCTTATATTTATTATAAGTCCGCATTGAGTGTTCATTCCGGCTGCACTTACTTCTTGTAGGTTTCCGCCCTGAGCTCCGACGCCTGGAATCAACAAAAAATGATCAGGAATAATTTTCCGGATACTTCTAAGCCAATCGGACTTGGTTGCACCTACAACATACATAAGATTATCTGTATTTCCCCAAAGACAAGATGTCCTTATTACTTTCTCAAATAGATATTCATCATTTCCCGCGAGTCTCTGTAATTGAAAATCTTCTGCTCCCTGGTTTGATGTCAAGGCAAGCAGGATAACCCATTTCTCAGGATACTCCAGGAATGGTTTAACACTGTCGATTCCCATGTAAGGAGCTACAGTAACCGCATCGAAATCGAAATTCCTGAAAAAAGCAGATGCATACATCCTGGATGTGTTACCGATATCTCCTCTCTTTGCATCAGCAATAATAAAGATCTCCGGAAAATGGGACCGGATATAATTAACTGTCATTTCCAGGCTCATTTGTCCTGCTGCTCCCAGGCTCTCATAAAACGCGAGATTTGGTTTATAAGCTATAGCCAGATCAGCAGTTGCTTTAATAATCAGTTTATTAAATTCAAAAACGGGATATTCGCAGTCAAGCAATGTTTTCGGAATTTTTTCAAAATCGGTATCCAGTCCTATACAGAGGTAACTCTGCTTTTCCCGGATCTGGTTAAATAGTTGTCTGGCGTTCATTTTTTAGGGATTAGGGATTCAGACTCTTAACCTCTTCCTTATATTCCACTTTCTTTCAGTCTTTCAGTATTTTCAGCCATCTGCAATTGTGAGATAAGTTCCTGGATATCCCCGTTCAACACTGCCTGAAGGTTATACATAGTATAATTAATTCTGTGATCGGTAATCCTGCCCTGAGGATAGTTGTAAGTGCGGATTTTTGCCGAGCGGTCACCCGACGAAACCATTGTTTTCCTTTTCAAAGCAATCGCATCCATCCTTTTCTGGTATTCCAGGTTGTAAAGGCGGGTTCGTAATTCTTTCATGGCTTTCTCCAGGTTTTTAATCTGGGATTTTTCATCCTGACAAGTAACCACAATTCCTGAAGGAATGTGGGTAAGACGTATAGCCGAATAGGTGGTATTTACCGACTGGCCACCAGGACCGGAGGAACAGTATGTGTCTTTTCGTATATCCTCAGTTTTTAACTGTACATCAAACTCATCTGCTTCGGGAAGAACGGCAACCGTAGCTGCTGAGGTATGAACCCTTCCCTGGGTTTCTGTTTGTGGAACGCGTTGAACACGATGCACTCCCGACTCATACTTCATAATACCGTATACTCCATTTCCGGTTACATCGATTATTACTTCCTTGAACCCGCCTGCTGTACCTTCGGTTGCCGTGGTAATATCATATTTCCAGCCTTTTATATCAAAAAACTTGGTGTACATCCTGTAGAGATCTCCCGCGAAAATACTCGCCTCATCTCCTCCTGTACCTCCGCGTATTTCCAGAACAGCATTTTTATCATCTTCCGGATCAGCAGGAATAAGAAGAAACTTGATTTTTTCTTCGAGAGGATTTATCCTGGTATTTAGTGAGTCCAACTCCTCTTTGGCCATTTCCCTGAGCTCATCATCCTTCTCACTGTTAAGAATTTCCTGAGCTGAAGAAATATTATCGGTAATATTTTTATACTCATTATATGCTTCCATGATCGGCACCAGTTGTTTGAATTCTTTATTTAGCTGGATATACTTCTTCATATCTGAAACATTGTTCGGATTGGTTATCAACTCGCTTACTTCATGATAGCGGTTTCTTATACCCTGTAATTTCTCTAAAAACAAATTATTGCTCATTACTATAAACATTTAAGCGTTGCAAAAATACAAAAAATAATAGGAAAGCCTGGCAGGTGGGGAATGAAGCTAATATTCAAAACTGTCTTCACCCGTTCGAATAGTAAGTTTTTTCCCGTTTAACGCTTCGCAACGCCCAATAATACGGGCATCGATATTGAAATATTTTGCTGTCTGAATAATTATTTCAGCAGCAGTAGAAGGTACGTAAAATTCCATACGGTGACCCATATTAAAAACCTGGAACATTTCTTTGAGCGAAGAACCACTTTGTTCCCTGATCAACCGGAACAAAGGAGGAATTTCAAATAGATTATCTTTAATTATGTGCACATTTTCAGCAAAATGAAGCGCTTTGGTTTGGCCTCCTCCGGAGCAATGAATCATGCCATGAATATCCTTTCTAATCTCATCCAGAATTTTTTTTACAACCGGAGCATATGTTCTTGTAGGGGATAAAACCAGTCTGCCTGCCGTTATGCCGGTTCCCGGCACTTCATCATTTAGTTTGCAGGAACCTGAATATATCAGTTTTTCAGGAATATCATGATCGTAACTTTCCGGATATTTCTCTGCCAGGTAATGAGCAAATACATCATGACGGGCCGAGGTGAGTCCGTTACTTCCCATTCCCCCGTTATATTCACTTTCATAAGAAGCCTGTCCGAATGAAGAGAGTCCCACGATTACATCTCCAGCCAGAATTTGATTTTCAATAACATCTTTTCGTTTCATCCTGCAGGTAACCGTAGAATCAACGATGATGGTACGAACCAGATCTCCAACATCGGCTGTCTCACCACCGGTTGAATAAATATTAATCCCGGCCTTATTCAAAAGACTCAGGAATTCTTCCGTCCCGTTTATAATGGCAGCAATTACCTCCCCCGGAATCTTATTTTTATTTCTGCCAATGGTGGAGGATATAAGGATATTATCAACAGCGCCAGCACATAGCAGGTCATCTAAATTCATTACTATTGCATCCTGCGCGATTCCCTTCCACACTGACATATCGCCGGTTTCCATCCAGTACATCCACGCCAGGGAAGATTTAGTTCCGGCGCCGTCAGCGTGCATGATGGTGCAATATTCAGGATCGCCCACCAGAAAATCAGGAATGATCTTGCAAAAAGCGTTCGGGTATAATCCCTTATCGATATTTCGAATGGCATTGTGAACATCTTCTTTTTGGGAGGATACTCCGCGCTGACTATATATTGATGATTCAGACATCCTGATTTTCTTTCGGATGCAAAGATAATTAAAATTCGGGAGAGGCAGAAGCAAGGTGTTTCGCTTTTTTAGCAAAAGAAAGGAAGTGAGTAAATCTTTATCTCATAAACTATTTTTCTCCTGTTCTGAATTTTATATTTTTATAAATTACTTTCCGGTATAATATTTGGCTTAATAAAGTAAATTTCTAATATCAAAACATATGGTTTACCTGATTTTTTTCAGAAAGAAACTTTCTGTATTATTTCTGATACTTTTGGTTCCTTACTTTGTGATTTGCAGTGGGATTCCTTTACCACCCGATACCAGTTTTGTTGTACTAAAAGGCTCGGTAAATGACAAGGATACCCACGAACCTATTGTTTTCGCGAGTGTTTATCTGGTTGGGACGAACATTGGAACAATTACCAATACTGATGGGCAATTTACGATTAAGGTGCCCACGGACCGAATATTGAATAAAATCGGAGTTTCCTGCCTGGGTTACAAGAATATTGAAATACCTATACCCGAACTGCATAAGTCGCGTAATGAAATACAGCTTGAACTCGCCAGATATTACATCCGGGAGTTGACCATCAGGAAGGTGGATCCTTTGCAGCTCATAAGAGATGCCCGAAATAAAACAAATCAAAACTACGGAGATTCACCGGCCATGCTAACCGCGTTTTACAGAGAAACCATACGTCAGAACCGGAATTACGTCGCTATTTCTGAAGCTGTTTTTGATGTTTACAAAGCTCCCTATAGCCGTTTTATTGACAATGACCGGGTGAAAATTTACAAAGGGCGAGAAAGTCAGGATGTTTCAAAAATGGACACAATACTCTTCCGCTTGCAGGGAGGGCCATACTATCTTTTTATGCTGGACATTGTTAAGAATCCTGAAGAACTGATCAGTGAGGAAAACATGAACTATTATAATTATTATTATGCAGGACTTGAAACTGTTGAGGACCGTGATGCATACATAATTGAATTTGATCAGAAGAGCGGAATCAGTATGTCGCTTTATAAAGGTAAAATTTATATTGATGTAAATACTCTGGCCATCTCAGGCATTGACTTTCAGCTAAGCCCTAAAGGGATTGAATTTGCACCGGATGCCATGATTAAAAAGAAGCCTGCCGGGATGAAAATTGATATTCCCGGTGCCAATTATGTTGTCAAATATCGCGTCATCAATGACCGCTGGTTTCTTAACTATGCCCGTACGGAAGCCCGATTCCGATGCAAATGGAACCGTAAATTATTCCGCTCCACCTATACCACGGTTTCCGAAATGGCCATTACGGATATTGATATTGATAATATTGTAAAGTTTAAATTAAGGGAAACCACCAAACCTACGGATGTATTTTCCGAGCAGGTTCATGATTTTGAAGATCCTGAATTCTGGGGCGAATACAACATTATACGACCCGAAGAATCAATAGAAGAAGCCACCCAAAAGCTTGCGAAGAAACTGAAAAGAAATTAAGTTAGCTATACCCTTTCAGCAGCTCTCAGGGTAAAATGTTTATTGTCTGTGCGGAACATAATCCATTGAAAGCACTCTGAATTCAGTTCTCCTGTTTATCTGATGAGCTATTTCCTGCTCGCTGTTAGCAACGGGTAACGCATTTATAAATTCTTCATTCAATACCTGACCCGACTTAAGAAATTTATACTCAGCAGCAATTTTCTCATCAACCTCTTTTGGAACAGATTCTCCATAACCCTTTGCCTGTAGGCGATCGGTAGCTATGCTCTTAGAAATCAAATAATCCACAACCGACTGTGCTCTTCGTTGCGATAAGAGCTCATTGTCCTGGTTGGTTCCACGTGAATCAGTGTGCGACATGAGTTCGATGGTGATATTCGGATTATCATTAAGGGTTTCAACAAGTTTATCCAGCGCGACCATGGATTCGGGACGTAAATCCCACTTTGCGTAATCGTAGTAAATGTTTGGTAGCTCAATGACCTGATCGACCGGAGACAAGTATATTACAGTTCTGAAATCATAGCTTTTCTCAAGGCCTTTTGTGGTTTCTCGATTTTTACCATTCAGATACCCCTTTTTAGAAGCAATAAAAACGTAATCGGTATTGGGTTTCAGCATGAACCGGAAAGCTCCCTCTTCATTGGTTCTTACTTCAGCTGTGATTCCGTCGCTTCCGATCGATTTAACAGCAGTTTCTTTAAGCACTTTGTCTGTTTTCTCGTCCCGTACCGTTCCTGTCAAATTAAATTTTAGTGGAGGAAGGTAAAAAGAATATATCTCATCATTCCCCCGGCCCTTTCGGGAACTGGAGTAAAATCCACGCTCTGCATCTTTTTCAAAGGTTATTCCAAAATCATCCTGAGAGGAGTTTACCGGTGGTCTCATATTTTCAACCGTCCAGCGATCATTTTCCCCTGGAATTGCTTTATAAATATCTAATCCGCCTAACCCAATATGACTATCTGAACTAAAATAGAGAGTCCCGTCGGAATGAATATAAGGAAACATTTCATCGCCCGGAGTATTGATGTCTTCGCCCAAGTTTAACGGCTCAGACCAATCTGCGCCTTCATTATCACGGGTGACTTTCCAGATATCTTTTCCACCGGTACCTCCGGGCAGGTTTGAAACAAAATACAAAGTATTATTGTCCGGGGAGATTGCAGGATGTGCAATTACAATGCTATCTTCGGAAATCTTAATTTTTTCAGGCTTTCCCCATTCGCCTCCACTTCTGCGGGAGTAAAAGATAAAACAACCCAATTGTTCTTTTTTACCGCGTGGACAGCGGGTAAAATACATGGTAGTAAAATCAGCCGAGACATTGGGAGTCCCATCATCAGCCTCGGAGTTAAAATCTTCTCCCAGGGGAACAGGAGTACTCCATTTTCCCTTTCGGTCCATGTTGGAAACAAAGATATCGGAGAAACTTTCACCGGATGCACCTGATGTTTCTTTGCCCGTAGCATCTTCACGGGTGGAAGTAAAATAAATGGCGGAAAAATCCTCCTCACCGTAAGATGGACTAAAATCTCTGGCTTTGGAATTAAAATACCTCATCTCTACTACTTCATAACCTGTAGGATTTTCAATCCATTCAACAGCGACCTGGCAGGAACGGATACCATTTTCTCCCCGGGGATCATCCGGAACAAGCTCTTTGTATCGTTTGAACTGCTCCACAGCTTCCTGATAATTCTCGCTCATCATTAACATTTCACCATAACGCAGAAATATCAAAGGATCCTGGAAATTCTTTGAAATGGCTTTTTTATACCATAACTCCGCTTTCCGGGTATCGCGAACGATGCGGTAGCACTCGGCAATTTTAAAAATCACCTCGTTTTGTTTGTTTTTATCCTTGATTTTATTGAAGGCCGTCTTATATAAATCTACCGCTTTGTAATATTCACCCGCGCTAAAAGCCATATTAGCCTTATGGTCTTTATCTTTTTTATTCTGAGCCTGGGTTGGCAGGATAAAGCAGAATTGTGTAAGTATGAATAAGATAAAATAAATCTGCCTCATAAGAAGTTGTCTTTGATATCGGGTAAAATTAAGAGAAATTTTAGCAATAACGAATAGTGGGGGGGAAAAAGTATGTCGAGCATAGGTAACGTGGTAACGTGGTAACGATGGATTCAATCCGGGCAACAACTCGTTTTCTTCGTTACTTTGTTACCCCGTTACCTTATTTTTATGTTACCAAAAAAAGGCCACCCAAACCCGGATGGCCTTTTTCCCACTTTATTAATGTATAAACTACCTGGTAAACAGTAATTCCCGGTATTTAGCCAGTGGCCAGATTTCGTTATCCACGACAAGTTCAAGTTTATCAACATGATAACGGATATCATCAAGGTAAGGTTTAACTTTTTTCGAGTATGCGTCTGCTTTTTTACGCGTATCCTCAATTTTATTGGAAACTTTTCTTGCCTCCACCATTTCTTTTACTTTAGCTTTTATATAAGAAATATGTTCAGATATTTCACGGATCAGCTCGAGTCTTGCACCGGCCAGTTCCTTGTATTCCGGCTCACTAAATACTTCTTTCAGTCCTTTTACATTATCAATCAGACTGGTCTGGTATTTAATTGCGATTGGAACGATATGGTTAAGAACCAGGTCTCCAAGTACCCTTGCTTCGATCTGAACTTTTTTGGTGAACATTTCATATTTAACTTCAGTACGTGCATGAAGTTCAATTTCGGTTAATACACCCTGACGTTTAAACAGATCGATTGAATTCTTATCAATATAAGCGCTTAATGCTTCAGGTACATCATTTATATTGGTAAGGCCTCGTTTCTTTGCCTCTTTCAACCAGTCCTCACTATAGTTATTACCATCGAAACGAACAGGCTTACATTCAATAATATATTTGCGAAGAATCTGGAAGATGGCTTCATCTTTTTTCACTCCCTTGGCAATAATCATATCAACCTCCTTTTTAAATATCACTAATTGGTCAGCTACGGCTGTATTTATAACAGTCATAGGAGCAGCACAGTTTGCTGATGACCCAACAGCGCGAAATTCAAAACGGTTTCCGGTAAATGCAAACGGAGAAGTACGGTTCCTGTCTGTATTGTCAAGAAGTATTTCAGGGATTTTACCGATGTTCAGCTTGAGTTCAGTCTTTTCATCAGGGGTCATTTTTCTCGAAGAAACCTTTTCCTCAATCTCATTGAACATTTCTGTCAGGCGTGTTCCGAGAAATACCGATATGATTGCAGGTGGAGCTTCGTTAGCGCCAAGTCTGTGTGAGTTGGATGCGGAAACGATACTTGCCCTGAGAAGATCAGAATTTTTATATACCGCCATAACCACGTTTACAAGGAAGGTAAGGAACTGCAGGTTTGTCCTGGGAGTTTTCCCGGGTGAAAGAAGGTTCACACCTGTGTTGGTTGCCAGTGACCAGTTGTTATGTTTACCGGAACCATTAATTCCTGCAAATGGTTTCTCGTGGAAAAGTATCCGGAAATTATGTCTGCTTGCAATTTTGGAAGCCAGGTCCATCATAAGCAGGTTGTGATCCACTGCCAGGTTTGCTTCCTCATGAATCGGAGCAGCTTCGAACTGGTTTGGCGCAACCTCATTATGCCGTGTCTTAAGGGGAATTCCTAATTTATATGACTCTATCTCAAGCTCATACATAAAGGCTTTTACCCGTTCAGGAATCGAGCCAAAATACTGATCTTCCAACTGCTGATCTTTAGCGGAAGAATGTCCCATAAGGGTTCGGCCTGTCATGGCCAGGTCGGGGCGTGCATTAAATAAAGCATCGTCAATCAGAAAATACTCCTGCTCAATGCCCAGGTTTGAAATACATTTTGTAACATCTTTATCGAAATACTGACAAACATCGGTAGCGGCCTTATCAACTGCACTGAGCGCCCTGAGTAACGGGGTTTTATAGTCAAGAGCTTCACCTGTGTAGGAAACAAAAATAGTTGGAATGACCAGAGTGTTACCAATGATGAATGCAGGGGAGGAAGGATCCCAGGCAGTATATCCCCTTGCCTCGAAAGTGTTTCTTAAACCACCACTAGGGAAAGAAGAAGCATCCGGCTCCTGCTGAGCAAGCAGTTTGCCTGAAAAATTTTCGACAACCCCGCCATATGGACCATGCTCAATAAATGCATCGTGTTTTTCTGCAGTGCCATCAGTAAGCGGATGAAACCAATGTGTGTAATGAGTTACACCTTTTTCCATTGCCCATGCTTTCATCCCTGAAGCAACCGAATCGGCCACTTTACGGTCGATCTTTGTGCCTTTTTCAATAGCCTCAACAACTTTATCATAGGCTTCTTTCGACAGGTATTTACGCATTTTGTCGAAATCAAATACGTTACAGCCATAATAATCCGATACTTTACCGGTAGGAGGAATCACAAAATTCGGCTGTCTGTTAAAAACCTCCTTCAGTGCCTGAAATCTAATGTATGCCATTTTAAAATAAATTAAATTATTAAAATAAGGTTTTAAGACAGCAAATATATATAATAT
>CAYGFI010000164.1:0-10812 GCA_964349045.1 uncultured Chitinophaga sp. | reverse complement strand
AATAAAATTAAACCCGGAATCTCTTTAAAAGAAATTCCGGGTTTTAACCTGATTAACCTTATATAATGAATATATAAGGAGAGCTACATACTGATTAATAAATAGGCTCGAAATTTATTATCCTATTGGAAATGAGTGATAATGCACCTGTTAGTGTAGAGTAATCACCAAATGTAACTGGCATAATTTTTACGCTTTTCTCAGGCGATATCAGATAGTTTTTTACTGCACTTCTAATATTATCAAAGAATATTTCACCATTAAAGGATACTCCTCCCCCGATAAATATTATCTGTGGGTCCAGCAGGTTTGCAAGGGTAGCAATTCCAATACCCAGGTAAGTTGTGATTTCCTGATAGACTTTTTTAGCATCCTCATCGCCTTGTAAAGCAGCACTGGCAACTAATTTAGCATCGATTCTTGAAATATCCCTCTCACAAAGATCCAGTAAGGGGCCTTCCTTTTTTCTTCCGGCTGCTTCCTGGCCCAATTGTGCAATTCTCCTTCCTGATGCGAGGGCTTCCAGGCATCCCATGGCACCGCACTTACACTGAACATCACTTTTACCATCCACTGTAATATGCCCGAATTCTCCCGCGTATCCCAGTGATCCTTTCACTGTAACCCCATCAATAACAATCCCGGCAGCTATTCCATATCCAATATTAATTACTACAAAGTTGTCGAATTTCATTCCCTCACCAAATGCCAATTCACCTAAAGCCATTAGTCTTGTCGAATTATCATAAATAAAAGGAAGCGATAACCGGCTCTGAAGACTTTCCCTGACATTAACATTCTTCCAGCCAAAATCGGGTGAGAAATCCACTACTCCATTCTTTCTATTGACTAAACCAGGAATTCCTATTCCAACGCCCAGGACGTTTTCTTTTTTCAAGTCCCGTTTGCCATACAGTTTATCCACCACGCTTCCTAGCTGATCCATGATTGTTTCAAACCCTTTACTAATATCAGTTGTAATTTGAACTTCCATAAGAAAATTTGCTTCGAGATCGGATAAAACGCCCCGAATAGTAGTTGCGCCCAAATCAATGCCAATTATATAGTTCTCTTTCCCATTGAATTGAACAATTACAGGTGGCCTGCCGCCATTAGATTCCCCCATTCCAACATAGGAGACAAGTTTATCTTTATGCACCAAATGTTCAACAATCCTTGATACTGTAGGTGCTGTTAAACCTGTTTTACTTCCTATTTCAGCTCTCGAAATTACTCCGGATTTTCGTATAAGAGCCAATATCTGAAGCTTGTTCATCCGGTTCATTTGAACCGCATCAACCTTTCTAATCATTTTGGGCATAAATGCACTTTTATTTGCAAACATATAGAAAATATTATCTTGTTTATAATTTATTACAAAGATATTTACATTTTGCCTATAAATAACATTTATAAGATTTTTAGACTTAAATTATGAAGTAGGGTATATAGCTGATGTAACAATCATGCAGATTGGATTTGTTATTCCTTTGGTTTGCTTTTTGGTCGTCTTTCTTTTTGGTTATAAGGATATAAAGTTAAATATTGATATATTGCAAAACGGATAATCATTTTTAGTAATTTTAATTCCGTTTCATAAAACAAGAATAGATGGATATCCATTTTACAGATGCCCTGAAACATAGCCGGCCAAGTGCTTTCAATGTTATGGTAAAGCCCGCAGGATCATCATGTAATCTGAACTGCAGCTATTGTTATTACCTTGAAAAGGAAAAACTTTATGTGGGCAGCAAGGAATTACGGATGACAGAGGATATCCTTGAGAATTTCATCAGTCAATATATAGAGGCACATCAGGTTCCGGTTGTTTCGTTCACTTGGCAGGGAGGTGAGCCAACACTAATGAGGATTGTTTTTTTTAAAAAAGGTCATTGAACTTCAGAAGAAATATAAAGGAGAAAAAAAAATTGAAAATGCTTTCCAGACAAATGGAACGACGCTTAACGATTATTGGTGTAAGTTTTTTGCTGACAATAACATATTGGTTGGTATCTCAATTGATGGAGCAGAACATAACCATGATCATTACCGGACTACCATCTCAGGAGGCCCCACCTTTAAAATAGTAATGAAAGGTATAGAACTGTTGCACAAAAACAAAGTCCATTTCAACACTTTAAGTTGCGTGAATAGCTATAGTGTAAACTTTGCATTGGAAACTTACCATTTCCTGAAGAAAACAGGAAGTGGATTCATTCAGTTTTTACCCGTTGTAGAGCGAATAGTAAATAAAAAGGAAGTTGGAAAACTTGACCTTGTTGCACCTTTTTTTGGGGAGGATGCTAGTGTTACAGAGTGGTCGGTCGGCACAAAAGAATTTGGCAGGTTCCTGATCACCATTTTTGATGAATGGGTAAGGAATGATATTGGTCGTTACTATGTTCAGATCTTTGACACTACACTGGCTAATTGGGCAGGTGAAAATCCCAGGGTATGTGTATTTTCCGAGACTTGTGGCGATGCACTGGTAATGGAACATAACGGAGATCTTTTTTCATGCGACCATTTTGTCTATCCTGAATATTTTCTTGGCAATATTTCTGACCAGGTTTTGATCAATATGGTCAAGTCGCAGAGTCAGTTCGATTTTGGAATTGACAAAAGGGACAACTTACCTAATTATTGCCTGCGATGCGATGTGAGGTTTGCCTGTCATGGAGAGTGTCCTAAGAACAGATTTATTAAAACCAACGATGGTGAACCTGGTCTGAATTATTTATGTGAAGGATATAAAATGTTCTTTCATCATGTGGAACCTTATATGGATTATATGGCAAAAGAGCTGAAGAACAAGCGTCCTCCAGCAAATGTGATGAATTGGATCAGAAATAAGGAAGCCCGGTCTATCAGACCCTAACTGCCGGAGAGGAATGATCCTTGTCCCTGTGGCAGCGGGAAAAAGTTTAAGAACTGTTGTGCTTTAAAACCTACCAATAAGAGTTTATTTGCTTAAAATCATCTTGAAAAAACTATCCTTGAAAAATGTAGTTTTCGTGGGTACAAAGAGCTACTTTAAATTTATCAGACTTAGCAAATCCTGCTCAAAGATGTTCGATAATTGTCCTGTCTGCTTCACATTGAAACGGAGATTTGCAAAGATTTTTGTCTAAAAACTCAGGTTCTTTCAATTAATCAAATTGTTTGTCTATCTCGGATTTGAATAATCTGTCCCGATAAAATACCTATGATCTTACAGGAATCAGGAGATTTGTTCATGGTGAACTTTTCAGTATCACTTAAATATCTGCAGTCATTTTAAATTCATTTGGTTTAGCAAATCCAACTAAATAGTTCGATAATTATCCTGTTTGCTTAACAAAGTAAATGAGCATGTTAGGTTATACTTTAAAGTTCTTTCCTTGATTCGGTATCTTTCTATAAGGATTGATCAAATTTTTTATAATCTTTGTAATTACTTAGTTAATAACTGTATTTCTAAGTCAAATAATCTAATGAAACTATCCAAACGGTTTCTTTTTGTGGCAATAGTATTGGCAACATTTTCTTACCTCTTTTATTCAGCCTATAAGGATGTTAAGGATAGGACTCTGAATGAATTTAACGCTCAGCAGTTTGTTTTGGCGAAACAAGCTTCAAGGGGCATTGAAAATTTTTTTATTTACTATCAGCAGGAACTACTGTTTTTATCAAAACTTAAGTATGTATCGGAATTAAATGACCAGGGAAGGAAGCTATTGGCAGATTTTTATAACAGTCATTCCGATCAGATTGAAGCTATTACTATTACAGATGCAAATGGAATCCTGAAATATACTTATCCTTATAATGAGTCTGTAATTGGCCAGGACATTTCAAGTCAGGTTCAAGTAAGAGCTGTGATAGAAACTAAGAAACCCACTGTAAGTGATGTATTTACAACTGTCCAGGGATTCATGTCAATTGCTTACCACATTCCAATAATTACTGAAAATGAATATAAGGGTAATATAGCAATTTTAGTACCTTTCAATAAACTCGGCAAACGGTTCATCGAAAACATAAGGACTGGAAAAACCGGTTACGGATGGATGATAAGTGAAAATGGTATTGTACTCTTCAACCCTGTTACCGGACAGACAGGGAAATCCGTTAAGGAAACCTACAACAAATTCCCAACAGTTTTAGAGATGCTTGATAAAACTGTGAAGGAAAAAGAGGGTACTTCCATATGTTACATTGAGCCTGCGATGGATGATAAAAAAGAATTATCAAAAACATTTACCACATTTTATCGTGTTTCTCTTGACAATACATTCTGGACTATCATAATTTATACACCTGAAAAGGAAGTATTTGTAACACTGACCACTTTTCGTAACCGTCTATATGTCCTGTTTTCACTCATTGTTATTGTGATGGTCTCCTATTTTTACCTGACATTCAAAGCAAGTAATATCTCTGCCCAGGAGAAAAAAAGAAAGTCTGCTGAAGATATGGTATGTGAAAGTGAAAAGCGATTCAGGATAATGTTCGATATATCTCCTGCCGGCATAATACTGATAGATGAAAAAGGTAACATTATCGATGTTAATTCATCGTTTTGTGGGATCTTGGGTTATACCAGGGAGGAATTAATTGGAAATAATATCAGATTATTTTATTCACGTTCTAAAAAAGGTGAAATAGAAAAAAACATTGCAGAAATTCTTTCTGGTAGTACATTACAACATGAAGTTACTAACCTCAAAAAAGACGGAACAACCTGTGAGGTAATATTGTATGAAACCATGATTATTTTGCCGGATCGTAAACCGGGTATTCTTACCGTTTCAAATGATATTACTAAAATAAAGCGTTCGCAGGAAAAAATACAGACTCTTTCCCGTGCCATGGAAAGTATCTGGGAGTGTGTGTCAATAACTGACCTTAATAATAAAATCATTTTTATAAATAATGCTTTTTGTAAAACTTACGGCTATGAGAAGGAAGAACTGATCGGTCAGGATATTGGTATTTTGAGATCATTTAAAACAGCTGATAATCTGAGTGAAAGAATATTGTCAGATACAATCCTTGGAGGATGGAAAGGGGAGCTTGTTAATGTCAAAAAAAATGGATCGGAATTTCCTGTTGAGCTCTCTACTTCTCTTATAAAGGATGATAAAGGTAATGCTTTCGCACTAATAGGTGTTGCTGTGGATATAACAGAAAGAGAAAAAGTGTATAAAGAACTTGTCTCATCAAAAAATAAGGCGGAAGAAAGTGATAAACTCAAGACGGCATTTCTTACAAACATGTCTCACGAACTCAGGACTCCGTTGAATGCGATCATCGGATTATCCAGCTTCATGGTTGATACCTGTTCAGACCCTGAAACTATTTCATACCTGAAGATCATTTTAAATAGTGGCCAGCATCTTCTTGGTTTAGTCGAAGAAATTCTTGACATCTCAATGATTGAAACACAACAAATAAAAATCAATTATGAAAGAATTGGGGTAAATTCAATCTTAAATGAGGTAAAAGACATTATCCACGGTGAAATATTAAAGGAAAATAGAACTGAGATTAAATTAGTTTTGAATATAAATCCTGAGATATGTGAAGCTACCATATTTACGGATAGCAGAAAATTAAAACAGGTTTTACTAAATCTATTGAAAAACTCACTGAAGTTTACTAGTAAAGGTTTTATCGAATTTGGCATTACTGAGATTGAAAAGGCCAATAATAAGTATCTAAGATTCTATGTTAAAGATACAGGCATTGGTATTGACAAAAAGCATCATGATGTTATTTTTAACATTTTCAGACAAATTGATGATGCACAAACCAGAAACTATAGAGGTACAGGCATTGGACTTTCCATTTCAAAAAAAATTATTGAAATGCTTGGTGGTGAAATTTGGGTTGAATCTGAACTAGGAAAAGGTTCAGTGTTCTTTTTTACAATCCCCTTTTTATCTGAAGGAAGTCAAAGAGAAAACAAGACTTTTGACGCAGTCAAAGTCACGGAAAACAATTTTAGCGGAAAGACCATATTGGTTGCGGAAGATGAAGTTTCGAATTTTGAGTTTCTTAGAATATTTTTCACAAAGATGAATATCAGGGTATTATGGGCAAAAACCGGGATTGAGGCTGTAAATCTTTGTGAAAAAGATTCTTCCATAAATCTTGTCTTTATGGATATTAAAATCCCACTAATGAACGGTTATGAAGCAACAAAGAGCATAAAGAATAAGCGACCCGAATTACCTGTGATAGCACAAACGGCATATGCCGCGATGACCAACAAGGAAGAGGCGCTTAAATCCGGTTGTGATGACTATATATCCAAACCGATACAAATCGAGCAATTAAAATATTTGCTTAATAAATATCTCAGAGAGAAAGTGGTTGAGTAAAATGATCTCACCTAAACTATAAATGTGTTGGAACATTCTTTCCCTCCGTATCATATAACAGTAATGCAACAGCCTGTAGAAATTCTTTTTGAACCAGTGGTTTTTGAAAAACCATATCTGCCCCGAAAAGTTTTGCACTTGGAAGATATCCGTCCGGGCCAAACCTTCCCCCCCCGGAAATAGCAATTATTTTTAATTCAGGATACTTTTTTCTAAGCTCCAATATTGTCTCCAATCCCTCTTTTTGAGGCATGATAATATCAGTTATAAGCAGATCAGGTTTGAACTTTTCAAATAGTTCCATTCCTTCTATCCCGTTTAAAGCCATTTCCACTTCATGTCCTTCCCTTTCCAGCATTTTTTTTAACATAAGAAGTATTGAAGGTTCGTCATCCAAAACAAGAATTTTAGCCATAAGTCAAAATGTTATTGAATTACTATTTATCGAGTACCGCTCTGATTACCTTACTGAAATCGTCTAATCTCATCGGTTTCAAGATAACTTCAGAAATTCCGTTCTGTGTTAACACTTCTTCCGATAAATTATCGGCATATCCGGTAATAATTATTGCTTTCAATCCTGGATTTATCTCTTTCATTCTGGAAGTAAGCTCTGTCCCTGGTATGTTGGGCATATTCTGATCAGTGACCAGGAGGGAGTATTTCTTCGGATTATTCTTAAATTCTTCCAGAGCAGATATACTATCGCTTTTTATAGTGACTTTGTATCCCAGATTTTCAAGCATTTTCTTACCCATAAAAATAATCTCCGGCTCATCATCAACAAACAGGATGTGCTCATCTCCTTTTATCGGCTTTTTGTCTGATTTATGGGAACTTACCGGATCAGAACCATATTTTGGCAAATAAATTGAAAATGTGGTTCCTTCCCCGGGATTACTGTCAACTACTATTGCGCCCCCGTAATTATTTATAATGCCATGGACCACGGAGAGTCCCAGCCCTGATCCTGATCCAACCTCTTTGCGGGTAAAGAAAGGTTCAAAAATCCGTTCCTGGGTTTTGATATCCATCCCATACCCGGTATCTGAAATTGTCAGTCTTATATAGTCACCCTTTTTCAGATTGGGAATCTTTTCTGCAGATTTCTGATCAATCTTGACGCCATCCAGTTTTACTTTAAGAATACCACCCATTTTCATCATAGCATGGTTGGCATTTGTACACAGATTCATCACTATCTGATGGATCTGAGTAGGATCTGCCAAAACAGTACCAATCCTGGGATCGAGATGTTGTTGTATTTCTACACCAGGAGGAAAAGAGGCTTTAAGCAAATTAAGCGCCTCTGCTACAATTGGTTGTAATTGTATAGGTTTCTTCTCAAAGCCTACTTCCCGGCTGAAAGTAAGTATCTGTTGAACAAGGTCTTTCCCCCTGAGCGCTGCATTGTTAATCTGTTCAATATCAAATCTCAGGGGGCTCTCTTCAGGCAGTTCTTCACGTGCCATGTCGGTATAGCCCAGAATAGGTGTGAGAATGTTATTAAAATCATGGGCGATTCCTCCTGCTAATGTTCCGATAGTTTCCATTTTTTGAAGCTGGAACAATTGCTTTTCCAGCTCGGTTCTTTCTTTTTCAAATTTTTGCCGTATTTCTATCTCTTTTTTCAGATCCAGATTTGAATCTAAAAGTTGCATGGTCCGCTCCTGAACCCTTTTTTCAAGTGCATCGTTGGCAGTTTTGACATTTTCCTTCTCCTGTTCCAACAATATCCTCATATAAAACTCTTTGCGGGCTGATAGCTCAAGAAAATAACTGATCAACATTCCAATAATATTTGCACTCATGAAGAAATAATTATTATTAACCAGTATTTCAAAAGGAGTTTGTGATATCCAGATGGCGGAAATTTCGTATGAAATAACAATTAACCAGCCCGCTATCGAAGCATAGATGAATCTTGCCCTGCTAAATGTATACCCAAAAATGGAGATCAATATCAGTCCTGCATAATATGAATAGTTCCCGACTTTCGCAGCATAAATAATCATTATTATGATCCCGAAACTGGTAAAGAATATAATACATGAGATAATGAACTGCATGTATTTCTTAAATGTTTTGGAATAGGAAAATAAGAATACAGAAATCAGCACCGGAAATACAATTCCGAACCGGATCAACCAGAAAACTTCCTTCAGGGAAGGAACCATAACTGCATCCAGAAAAGCAAATGCCCCATAGAATATCATTGAGAGGATTAGAGAAAATCTGAAGGGACTAAGCGATCTTTTGAAGTAATCTTCCTGAAATTCTTTTTCGTACTGACTAAAATCATCAGTAAAAGTGAGTGTCAGATAATTTATCGACAATGACTCCTGGCTGGTTGACGGAAGCCCGAGAAAACTTCTTCCCACACTTTTAAAAATATTCATTGAGAAGATATTTATATTATTTCAAATATTTACTAAGGAATTTTCTAGTCTTTTCTTATTTTAAGAAACAGGTTAATACCAAGAGGTTCCTTTTCGACACTAACCATCTCTTTATCTATATTGGCGTCTGAAGCTATCCTGAACAGATCCGATTCAGTCCTGGAATTCAGATGCCAGTCTATTACCTCCATGAACCTTTTTGTCGGATTTTTCGTGCTGAAATTACTTAAAACCATTTCCCCATCTATATTGAGGCAATTTATATATTTTCTGATGAGAAATGTAAAATGTTTATCCTTGAAATAATCACAAAGGCCCGCGCTCCAGATAAAGTCATATAATTTAAATGAATTAAAACGCAACACATTAATCCTGTTATATGAAATCTGGCTTTCGAACTTCTTGTTTTTTTCCATTGAGAAATCAATTGCATACTGATCAAAATCAACCAAATCGAAACACAAGTTATTGCCCCCTGAATTGTTGGTCAGGAATTCAAAAACATCTGAAGCCGGACCCGATCCGAGAATGAGAACTTTAGCATTCTTATTTTTTAAGATCAGGTTTTTGCAATATCCGAGAAAAGAATCCTTCCTGTTCCTGACAGCATAGGCAGCGGGCTGATTCAGAAAAAAGAGATCCCATTTTTTGTATAGGGGATCTTCATTAGCATCAAATTTATAAATCTTGTCTATAAGAATAAAATCTCCCGGGTAACCATAAGGTTTTACAAATCCATGACCGATAAGAGTATTCTCGTTAAGTATAGTTTTTATTTTTTCTCTGAAATCGTCAATACCAGCTGGATCCAGGTTATTAGCAATTGATGTGAATTCTTCATATTCCTGAGGCTCCGGCCCACCATTTTTGATTAAATAATTTATAAAATCTGATGCTTTTACATCAAGGAACTTCTTAGATTCAAGGGGGTTACTCTTCATGAACACTTTTAAATATGATTTTATGTTAATTAAACTATTCCGTTTTTAAAATAAAGTCTAAATATAATTTTACTTTTTATTAATCCAGCAAAATTACTGATAATTCAAATAGAAACCTTCTTATATCAACGTAATCCGAAGGGAACAACAATTTAGTAAAGGAAATATGCCTGTTAACAGTTTTTGCAATCAAAGACCTTATAGAACAGATCGATAAATGCATCAGAACCATTGCCTGAAAACACAATCTTTTGATTATTGAATAAAGTTAAATGTGATCAGGACATCCTTCGTTTGCACCGGTTTGCATTTTGAATTTTGAATTCCCGCGGAGCGGGACTGTCGCTTCGCTCCAGTTTGAATTTTAAATTTCGCTTTAACCTGTTACCAATATCTTCCGGAGTTTGTCATGAGGGGATGAAAATTCCATTGTGTTATCAGTTCCTCCTTCTTTTGCCTTATATTGTCTAATTCTTCAGGTCAGCCTGAATTCCGTCAGTTTTCAGATGTCTGAAAACGGTTAAACAGGACTTCGGTCTGGTAATGAAACGGCATGTTTATCAAGGTATCAGCAGTTTCTGCAAACAGGTCTTTATTGTCAAGTACTTCGCTGATAGTATCACAAGCCCTTGAAACAGATCCGTTTCCTTCAACAGGTTGAATGGTCTCCCAGGCATCAGACAATGCTTTCACATCGAGCAGGGCCTGTTCCGGCGACCATACCTGGTCGGTAGATAAGGGCATCAGGTTAAAGGCTTTGTAGCCGGCCATCAAACCAGTAAAGAATCCCAATGCTTTATCACCCTGGGAGACGCTTCCTGGCATCTGGGCCGATGTCATAATATCTTTCAGGTTATAATACTGCAGATCCATCGCTTCCACAACCTGCATTTTTATCATTTCCAAACGGGCATGTTCCACTGTTCCAAAGGCCATCTGGCCTGTACGCAGATCCATAGCCTGTGGATGAGGGTATATGTAAGCTTTTGCCGAAGGGAAAAGAGCATGTTAGATAGCTGCACCTCCAAGGACTTCGGCTAAACCAAGAACATAAACGCCTATCGGGTCTACTGGGCCTGTCATCCCCATCATAGGTATTGACTCTGT
>CAYGFI010000163.1:0-11015 GCA_964349045.1 uncultured Chitinophaga sp. | reverse complement strand
TCGGTCTCCGGTCTCCGATCTTCCGTCTCCGGTCTCCGGTCTCCGGTCTCCGGTCTCCGGTCTCCGGTCTCCGATCTTCCGTCTTCGGTCTTCCGTCTCCGATCTCCGGTCTTCCGTCTCCGGTCTTCGGTCTTCTAAATAGTCTTATAAATAAAAACCTTTTAAATATTATATATCGCATGAAAATCCGAATTATATGCCTGAATTTATTTCTGGGATTGTCAATTATAAAGTTGTCTGGAAGTTATAACCCTGAATACCTCCTTTTTCCCGATTCAATAAAAAAAGTCCCGGAAAACTGGTTCAATCTGGATTATTCAACAGATGGAATTATAGGAGTAAGCTCCGAGCGCGCTTATAAGGAACTTTTGAAAAATAAAAAGCCATCCAAAGTAGTTGTAGCCATCATCGATTCAGGAATCGAGACCGACCATGAAGATCTGAAAGAATCAATCTGGACAAACACAGGTGAAATCCCCGGAAACGGAATCGACGACGACAACAATAATTATATTGATGATATCCATGGATGGAATTTTATTGGCGGCCCCGACAGTACATTCGTTCAGTATGATACATGGGAACTTACCCGGGAGTACGCCATTTACAACAAAAAATATGAATTAAAGGAAGGTGAACTTTTAATAAATAAGGATTTAGAAGATTATGAATATTACCTTATCCTGAAAGCTGATTATGAAAAACAACTGGCTGAGAATAAGGAATTATATGATAATCTCATTTATCTCCGGGATAAAATTAATTCTTCAGAAGAAATTCTTAAGGGATTTCTGAATACCGATAGTCTTCGCCCCGATGATTTAAAATTTCTGAATTCAGGGGTTGATAGTATTGATGAGGCTTCATTTTTCATTCAACAGGTAAGGTATCAGAATCTGAATATTAAACATCTTGAAGAAGGTATTAAAGTTTATGAACAGATTCTTAAATACAAACTAAATCCGGATTTTGATCCAAGGTATATTGTCGGGGATAATTATACCGATTTATCCGTCAGGAATTATGGAAACAACCTGGTTGAGGGACCCGGCGCTTTTCATGGAACTCATGTTGCAGGAATAGTATGTGCCAACCGGAATAATAACCTGGGAATAGCAGGGATAGCCGGAAATGTGGAAATAATGGTTCTTCGTGCTGTCCCATCAGGTGATGAGCGGGACAAAGATGTAGCAAATGCAGTTTTTTACGCGGTTGATAACGGGGCACAAATCATTAATATGAGCTTTGGTAAAGACTATTCACCATACAAGTATTACGTTGATTCGGCATTCCGTTACGCCGAAAACCATGGGGTTCTTATTATTCATGCGGCAGGTAACGATTCAAAAAACAGTGACAAATACTCATCTTTTCCTGTAAAAAAATACCTTGACAATAAAGGAGAATGCAAAACCTGGATTGAAGTGGGCGCTATTCATTGGAAACCCGGGAAGGATATGGCCGGTAGTTTTACCAATTTTGGGAAGAAGACAGTTGACCTTTTTGCTCCCGGAGTGGAAATTTACAGCACCATCCCCGGACAGTCATATAAATTTGCCAGTGGAACCAGTATGGCCGCACCGGTTGTTACAGGTGTAGCAGCGCTTGTCTGGTCGTATTATCCGGAACTTACGGCATTGGAACTGAAGAAAATACTTCTTAACTCAGCAGTTTCCTTTAAACGGCAAAAGGTTAAAAAGCCCGGCAATCCTGATGAATTAACCAGGTTTGGAAAGCTTAGTAAAACGGGAGGAGTTGTTAATGCCTATTATGCTTTGAAAAAAGCAGGTAAAAACTAGAGCAGTCCTCTTTTTCTTAATAAAGATTCAATTCCGGGTTCTTTCCCCCGGAAATTAACATATAGCTTCATCGGATCAACGGTTCCACCTTTTTCCAGAATGTTTTTACGGAATGCAAGCGCTGTTTCCCTGTCGAAGATGTTTCCTGTTTCAACAAAAGCTTCAAATGCATCGGAATCGAGTACTTCAGCCCAGATATAGGCATAGTAACCGGCTGAATATCCCCCTGAAAAAATATGATTAAAATAGGTACTTCTGTACCGAACAACAATTTCAGGAATCAATCCGGCATTCGACATGGCTTCATTTTCAAATGCAGGCACGTTAATTTCAGAGGGTGAAGTGAGAATATGGTAATTCATATCGAGAAGCGCTGCTGAGAGGTACTCCACCGTTACAAATCCCTGGTTGAAATACTTGCTTTCATCCATTTTCCGGAGTAATTCTGAGGGAATTTCCTCCCCGGTCTCATAATGCCTGGCAAATGACCTGAGAACCTCAGGTTCTGAAGCCCAGTTTTCCATTACCTGTGAGCATAATTCAACAAAATCCCTTCGTACGGAAGTGCCTGAAAGGCTGGAATAGGTGCATCGGGAGAGAAGTCCCTGCAAGGCATGGCCAAATTCGTGAAATAAAGTCTCAACCTCTTCATAACTGAGTAATGCCGGCTTGTTTCCTGTGGGTTTTGAAAAGTTGAAATTGGTGGTTACCACAGGACGGATATCTTTATGATCACGAAATTCCTGAGCCCTGAATTCACTCATCCAGGCGCCGGAACGTTTACTGGCCCGGGGAAAGAAATCCATATATAAAATTCCAAGATGTGAACCATCGGTGTCTTTAACTTCATATACCTGTACATCCTCCTGGTAAACGGGTATATCATTCCTTACAGAAAAAGTAATTCCCCATAATCTGGTGGCCACATCAAAGGCCCCGTTTCTTACTTTTTCAAGGGAGAAATAGGGACGCATTTCTTCTTCATCAATATCATATTTCGCTTTCCTGAGTTTTTCGGAATAATACCACCAGTCCCAGGGTTGCAGTTTATAACCCGAACCTTCTTTTTTAATTAATTCCTGCAAACTTGCCGCTTCAAGTGTAGCAACAGGCAAGGATTTTGTCCAGAGTTCATCGAGGAATGTCATGACTTTTTCCGGTGTTTTTGCCATGTTTTGTTCCAGAACGAAGGCTGCATGAGAAGTATAGCCTAATATGGAGGCTTTGTCTATTCGAAGATTAACAATTTTTTCAATTATTTCTTTATTATCGAATTCATTACCATTGTTAGCAAGATTAATGTATGCATTAAAAAGTTTTTCACGTAATTCCCTTTTGTCGGAATATGTCAGAAAAGGAATCAGACTTGGCTTGTGAACCGTGAATACCCATTTTCCAGCCAGACCTTTCTCTGCTGCTGTTTCTGAGGCGCCGCTTATTACGGTTTCAGGAAGGCCTGCCAGATCGGCTTTTCTATCGATTACCAGTTTAAAATTATTTATTTCCGATAACACATTTTGTCCGAATTTCAGGCTTAACAGCGCTAATTCCTCATTGATTTTTTTAAGCTGTTCTTTTTTTTCGGGGGATAAATTAGCGCCTCCTCGTACAAAATAAGCGTAAGTTTCTTCCAAAAGCATTGAGTCTTCTATACTAAGTTTCAGAGTTTCTTTAACAGAATAAACTTCTTTTATCCTGGAAAAAAGTTTTTCATTCATTTTAATTTCATCACGATGAGCGGAAAGTTCAGGAGACAGTTCCTGTGCAATTTTCTGCATCTCGTCGCTGGTAAGTGAACTGTTCATATTATTAAAAACGCTGTTAACCCTGGAGAGCAATGATCCACTTTGCTCATAGGCAATAATGGTGTTTTTGAAATCGGGAGATTTCCGGTTATTAATGATTTTTTCAATTTCCTCTTTTTGAATTACTATTGCTTTCCGTATTGCAGGTGCATAGTCTGTAATACTAATCCGGTCAAAGGGCGGGACTTCAAAAGGAGTATTAAACTCCTGTAAAAGCGGGTTTTTCATTTTTTCTTGATTCTCCATATTGTTACAAGAACTGGCAACCAGGGCCAGAACGATAAGTGGGATGAATGTTTTTTTCACTATTTGTCAGGTATTTTTGTTTGGATAAAAGGATGTGCAAAATAATAAAACTCCTTAATAAATAGCGTGTTTTATGATTAATAATTTTGTAACTATTCACCTAATGATAAAAAATTATAATCAGTTGAATTTAAATATTTTAACCACAAGGGACACAAAGAATTCACAAAGGTCACAAGGTGCAAAGAAGACTTTATTATCCTGAAAAACAAGGCTTTGTGATCTTTGCGATATTTCTTTGTGTGCTTTGTGGTAAAGATAATTATGTATTAATCAAAGTATTAGATAGTGTGAAAAGTTACAATAAAATTAATTCAACATAAATAAATTATTTTGTAATCTGAAGCATTCTTATGCAGTACCGTCTTAGATAAAATAAATTATCTAAATTTGCAATCAACTAACTATACAGATGGAAAAATCCAAATACAATATTGCGCTCACGCAGTTAGAGTTAAACTCTACTCCGGATATTAACCTGAAAAAGTGCAAAGAATGGGTAAAACGGGCAGTGAAACAGGGAGCCCGGGTGGTTTGTTTGCCTGAACTCTACAGTTCGTTCTATTTTTGTCAGAGCGAAAACAGTAAATATTTTAGCCTTGCTGAACCTTTGCATGGTATATCATTTAAGGAATTCAGCGCTCTTGCTTTGGAACTTAATGCGGTGATCATTGTTCCGTTTTTTGAAAGACGGGCAGCCGGAGTATATCATAATTCAGCTTATATAATTAATTCTGATGGAACCGAGTCAGGCCTTTACCGGAAAATGCACATTCCCGATGACCCCGCTTTTTATGAAAAGTATTATTTTACACCGGGAGATTTAGGATTCAGAGCATTCGATACTTCCGTGGGGCGCATAGGTACCCTTATTTGCTGGGACCAATGGTTTCCGGAAGGAGCGAGGCTCACGGCAATGCAAGGGGCAGAAGTACTTTTTTATCCCACTGCCATTGGCTGGCACCCTGATGAAAAAGAAAGATACGGAAAGATACAGCATGATGCATGGATGACAGTACAGCGCGGACACGCGGTTGCAAACGGAATATATATTGCAGCCTGCAACCGGATCGGACTTGAAAAACCGGTCAGAGATACTGCCGGTATCGAGTTCTGGGGTTCATCGTTTATAGCCGGTCCGCAAGGCGCGATTCTGGCAATGGCTTCCCATGATAAAGAAGAAATTATCATGGCCGAAGTCAATACCGGCGCCATCGAAACGGTTCGCCGCAACTGGCCCTTCTTCAGAGACAGAAGAATTGATGCCTATGGGGATATTTTGAAGAGGATGGGGGATTAAGATATGGATAAAAACCAAAGGATACTCCCGGCCGAATGGGAAAAACACCAGTACACCTTACTCGCATTTCCATACGAGGGTCGGGACTGGCCTGGAAAATTTCATGCGGTTAAATGGGCATTTGTTGAGATTATCAGGAAAATCACTTTTTTCGAAGATGTTTTATTGCTTGTGAATTCATTGGAACATCAGGAAAAAGTTACAATAATGCTGGAGAAAGCTCATGTGGATAAGAATAAAGTCAGGTTTATAATAAAGGATATAAACAGGGGCTGGATGAGAGATTCAGGTCCGATAATTGTAAGGAATCACTATAATTCCCGAACAGCCCTGCATTTCGGGTTTAATGGCTGGGCTAAGTATAGCAATTTCCATAAAGATCTTTCAACTCCCCATACAGTAGCTTCATACCTTAAAATCCCCCTTGAAAAAGTTATCCATAATGGTTTTCATGTTGTTCTGGAGGGAGGTGCAATTGACTCAAATGGGAAAGGTACCCTCATAACTACAGAAGAATGTTTGCTGGATGCAAAAATTCAGGTCAGAAATCCCGGATTCACAAAAAGTGATTATGAGGAAGTTTTTAACAGGTACCTTGGGATTACCCGGGTGATTTGGTTAGGAAAAGGAATTGAGGGCGATGATACTCATGGACATGTTGATGATATCTGCCGGTTTGTGAATGAGAACACGGTGATTGCCTGTAGAGAGAAGAATTCTAAAGACAAAAACTATACAATTCTGGAAGAAAACCTGGAAAGAATTTCGGGAGAAAGGCTTCAAAATGGTGAAAAAATTAATGCAGTAACCGTTCCTATGCCATCAAGACTTGATTTTGAAGATTTACGGCTGCCCGCGAGTTATGTAAATTTTTTGATTACCAACGGAAGCGTTTTGGTTCCTACATTCAACGATAAAAATGATTATAAAGTAATTGGAATTTTATCCGAACTTTTTCCAAAGCACGAAGTTTCAGGGATTTCAGCAATTGATCTTATATGGGGACTGGGAACTTTACATTGCCTGAGCCGTGAAATACCTGTTTAATAAAAATAACCGGGAGCAAAATATTATATTCAGCAATCAGGGTTTTTTATTAATTTTACCATACTAAACGCCTAAACACCTAAACGCCTAAACGCCTGACATGAATTCAAAAGAAAAATTAAAATCAAGTCTGAATCACGAGTCGCCGGAAGGTGTAGTGATTGATTTTGGCGCTACACCGGTAACTGGTATTCATGTTCTGGCCATCGAACGACTTCGGCAATATTATGGATTGGAAAAAAAAATGGTACGGGTACATGAGCCATACCAGATGCTCGGTATTATTGAAGATGATCTGGCGGAAATTATAGGTTGCGATGTTACCGGAATAGCCCCGCGAAAAAACATGTTCGGGTTAGAAAATAACAACTGGAAGGAGTTCAGAACATTTTGGGGGCAGGAAGTGTTAGTTCCGGGTGAGTTTAATACCCGGATTGATGGGAAGGGAGATTTAATTATTTTTCCCGAGGGAGATATGTCGGTTCCGGCATCTGCCAGAATGCCAGAATCAGGCTATTTTTTCGATTCAATTTTGCGACAGCAACCTTTTGATGAGAATAATCTGCGGCTTGAAGATAACCTGGAAGAGTTTAGCTCTTATTCTGATGCTGACGTTTCATATTGGAAATTAAAAGCTTCCGAAATCAAAGATTCCGGCAAAGGAGTAATTTTAAATCCCGGCGGAACAGCCCTGGGGGATATAGCCCTCGTTCCCGGCCCATGGATGAAAAACCCGAAAGGTATCCGGGATATTACGGAATGGTATATGAGTACCTTAACGCGGATGGAATTTTTGCAGAAATTGTTCGATAAGCAAACCGATATAGCAGTAAAAAATCTGAATACACTATTTGGGATTTTTGGTAATTCGATAGATGCTGTTTTTATTTGCGGAACCGATTTTGGTACCCAGAATTCTCAATTTTGCTCAAAGGATTTATTTGCAGAGCTATACTTACCATACTACAGGAAAATGAATAACTGGATCCATACTAATACAAAGTGGAAAACCTTTAAACATTCCTGTGGCGCCATTCTTCCGCTGATCCCTGGATTTATCGAAGCGGGTTTCGATATTTTGAATCCGGTTCAGATCAATGCCGCCGACATGGATGCCACTGTATTAAAAAACAATTTTGGCAGCCAGGTAACTTTTTGGGGTGGGGGAGTTGATACTCAAATGGTATTAGGCTTTGGGAGTCCTGCCGATGTGGAAAAGCAGGTATTACAACAATGCGAAATACTGGGAAAAGATGGCGGTTTTGTATTCAATACGGTTCATAATATTCAGGCCAATGTACCGGTTGAAAACCTGGCTGCAATGATTAATGCACTTAAGAAGGTTAATGGTAAATAGATGAATTTCCGTTTATACCAGCGCGCTTTCTATAGCGTATATAAGGTCCTCCGGATTTTCAACACCAATTGATAACCGAATCAGTTTACTGGTAATCCCAATTGCCAGCTTATCTTCTTGTGTCATATCACTGTGGGTCATGGTATCGGGATGTTGCGCGAGGCTCTCAGTGCTGCCAAGACTAACTGCAAGTTTAAAGAGTTTAAGATTATTCAGAAAATGAAATGCCTCCTTTTCCCCTCCCTTTATATCAAAGGCAATCATCGCACCGTTAGAAGTGTATTGCTTTTTAAGTATATCAAACTGCCAGGGATCGTTTTCATGTGTTAGAAATCCAAGGTAATAAACCTTTTCAACTTTTGGATGATTTACAAGGTAGTTGGCCACGATTATAGCGCCTGCGGCTTGTGCCTCCATTCTTACTTTCAGAGTTTCAAGACTTCTCATCAACAACCATGCTGTCCATGGGCTGGCCATGTTACCCAGGAAAGTTCTCAGGGTCCTTACCCTGACCATGAGTTCCTTTGAACCCAGGCAAGCCCCTGCAATTAAATCGCTGTGTCCACCTATAAACTTGGTTGCGGAATAAACAACAAGATCGGCGCCGTGTTTGAGGGGATGCGACCAAAGAGGTCCCATATAGGTATTATCAACAACTACCGGTATCATTCGTCCGATTGTACTATACTGCATCGCAATTTCTTTGCATCCGGCTATGTCGATCAGCGCATTCGTCGGATTTGCAGGAGTTTCCATGTAAATCATGGCCAGTTTATCTGCCATACCTGAGTTCTTAAGTATTTCTGATATTACTTCTTTAGGTTTTCCCGCGGGAAATCCAATAACATGAATACCGAACTTAGGAAGAACGTGCCTTATAAAATGGTCAGTTCCTCCGTAAACCGGTGATCCGAAGAGTAAAAGGTCACCCGGTCTCAGAAACTCTAACATTACAGTGGAAATTGCTGACATCCCGCTTTCAAAAACAGCGCACTCCTCCGCATTATCCCATAAACATAAACGATCCTCCAGAATTTCCAGATCGGGATTATTCACCCGGCTATATATCAACCCAAGCTCTTCGGATGGCCCTTTATCTCTTTTCCCATAAGCAATTTCGAAAAAGGCTTTGCCTTCTTCCGCAGTTTTAAATACGAAGGTAGAAGTTTGAAATATCGGACATTTTAACGCACCCTCCGACAATTCAGCTTTATAGCCGTACGACATCATTAAGGATTCGGGGCTGAAATTATGTTTTTCCATACACTAAATGTTATTTGGAGGTTTTACTTTAACGACAAAACAAATCTAATGTAAGGAAATGAGGGATAGCCTGCTCTAAAACAGTAGAAAAGAATGTTTTATAAATGCAGTTGAACAGTTTCGTGTATTGATATGAGAAATTGGAAGTGGCATTATTTTATTCACCACAGCTTTAGCAAAGGTGACTATAATTCCCTGGTAATCTCTTTAATAAACACTACCTCCAGGGAATCAAACGGACTTCCATCTTTTCTCAATACATCGTGGAACCATGGATTTGGTTCAGGCGCTCCTTCCGGTGATCCCCAGGGGTAAATGGTCTGGGTTTTTCCGCTTACAAATCCCCAGTTTATGGCTCCAATCTTATCTTTTTTAAATATTGGCAGATGTGACTGAAACTTACTGTCGCGGGTACGTGCCATATATTCGGTACATATCAATGGACGGTTAAATTTTTTTAAACGGGTAATCAGACTGTCGAGATCGTTTGCAGGTCCATAATGGTGGAAGGTAATAATATCTGAATTTTCGCCAAGAAACCGGTTAATATCCTTAAATCCTTCGTCCCAACTCCACATACCGGAGGTAATAGGTTGTGATGGATTTATCTCACGTGCCCATTCAAATGATTTTTTTAAAAGGGGAAGGGTCAGGTTGAGGTAACCGGAATTCCCGGCTTCGTTATAAAGGTCCCAGCAAATAATCCGCTTATCGTCGCGAAACCGGTTCATCACATCTTTCTGAAAAGCCTCGAGTACCATCCAGAGGGCAGTATCTGCGTTTTGGACGGGTCCGCCGGGACACTGAACCCAGCCCGAATTATGCTTCCCCGGAACAGGTTCAGGCTGCCTGCCCAAAGTGGGGTTTTGGTTCCAGCAGTCGTCATAAAAAACAAACATCACTTTTTGCTGGTACTTTTCACAGATATTCAGAAAATTTTCAACTCTCTTTTTGAAATTCTCCGGGTTCCTTGCCCATACAAGGTATTGGAAATTTACCCTGTGGGTGTTAAATCCAATTTCACCGGCCCATTTCAGTTCACGGTCGATCGTGGACGAATCATAAGTTTCTGCGTCCCACATCTCTATTGTGTTAATGGCTGTACTTGGTGTAAAATTGCTCCCTACCGGCCATTTAACTGTTTCGTACCATTCATTAGCCCTGTCAGCAGACCATTGAAGGTTCTCTTTTTTTTCAGCGGAATTACAAGAAGTTACTAAAAGGGTAATTCCAATAACAATTAGGTAGTTTTTCATTTATTGAGGAATTATTTTTTGGTCAGAATAAACCTTAGTCCCTGTCTCTCTTCCACTTACGTCCTGATTTACTACCCAGGAATCCCCAGCCACCACTTCCAAGAATAAAGCCAAATGCATACCATGCGCCGTTATTGTTCTGAGCATAAACTGTTACATCGTCCCGGAAAAGTGAAATCACCAGGTCAACGGGTGCAATAATTCCATGCCATAATCCTCCCCAGAAGCGGTACGAATAACCATCGAGGCAAGCGCTGACATTTTCACTGTTAGAGCATGATGCGAGCAATAATAACAATAAACCTGAAATTATCAGTAATGCTTTTTTCTGCTTCATAGTTATAGAAATTTAATTTATGGCCTTAAAAAAAAGACTGCTTATGCAGTCACTCCCGGTTCATTCTAATACCCGAATCCATCAGAATCGTCATAATATCCCCCGGAACTTCCGGAATCATCATAATCATCATCAAATCCGTCATCAACAATGCCGAGGCCTTTTAAATCTTCGGCATTTAAATTTTCTCCTTCTTCGAATTGATTTTCTTCCTCCTCGTAAATTTCGTATTTCTCAGCGAGCTTTTCAACTGCTTCGTCAGAAAACGCAAACTCATCATGCATGTCTTCCAGCCTTTCCATAATATTATCGGTAAAGCAGAACACAGGGTTTTCAAGAATACACGTTTCGACATATTCAGGATCTTTCATAAATACATCCTTTAAGGTCTGACCCTTGTATTCCCCAAAATCAAGTTTAGTGTTTAAACTGTATAATTTCATGATCTAATGAATGTTATTATTCTTTTCTCCAAACGTTCAGTTGCTTCATTAGCATTTAGCAAATATATTTTTTTACTTTTTAAATAAATCAAAGAATAAGGA
>CAYGFI010000162.1:0-11037 GCA_964349045.1 uncultured Chitinophaga sp. | reverse complement strand
ATTTTAGAGAATAAAAATATATTAGATAAATTCCATGCCAGTGCAACCATTTCCGAAACGGTTGGTGATATTCTTATAAAAGGGGAATATGATCTCTTAATGACATGTCTGACAACCCTTTTGATGAACTCGCTTAAACAAATTGAGGAAAATTATAACATCAGGATCCAATATGGTGAAGGGTTGGAGGGTATGTACCTTGAAATTACAGGACCAGGGAATTTCTATTCACAAAACCAGATTGAAAACATTAAGAACTTTTTTTCAGAGAATAAAAAATTCGCCGATTTCACTCCCGGTATAGAATTAATATTGGCCAAACAAATCATGATTGCCCATAGTGGAAAGATCGTAATTAACCTGAATGATGACAAAACCGTTTCTACCAAAATGGTTTTTCACCCGGCAAACTGAGATTTAACCTATCGAAGAAGCCATGACTGAATCAATGTTGACAGCCTTAATGAAATTGTTTGCCATACTGGCAATAGTTAATAAGGATGTCGCTATTGTATTTTCACGCAATTTTGTTTATTCCTACCTGAAAACTCAGTTTAATCAGAAGATCGTTGATCAGTCAATTAATATTTTCGATAAGGAGATGAGCAAGCTCTCTCTTTTAGATGGATTGAAAGAATCCAAAAAAACTTCCTCCCTGTCTGTAAAAATCCTCTTTATATGCAGGGAAATTAACCAGGGATTGCACATCAGGGGTAAATATCTTATCCTTGTCAGCCTGATTCAGTTTATCAGGTATTTTGAAGATTATTCAAATTCTTCGGAGGATTTTCATCAAACCATTTCTGATATGGTGAAAACAATTGCTGAGGTCTTAATGATAAATTCTGAAGAATTTAATAATTGCAGAATATTTATAACGAAGAAATTTTATAAGGTACCTCAAAAAGAAAATCTTTTAGTTATCAGCAATATTGATTCGTCCAACATCACAAAGATTAATTATATCCAAAAAGAAAACCTTAAGGGACAATTTTTTTTCTTAAAAAATCAACAGACTGATTTAATCCTGTTCTATTATATCGGGACAGAAAAAATTGAATTGGGTAATAGCCACGTTTTGCCCGGTCATATCTATATTTTCTCAAAAGGTTCTGCACTGAAAATTGAGAATATCGAGGCTGTATATTATAGTGATATAGAGGCCGGCTTTCTAAAAACAAAATCATTTCCCAAAATCTCATTACATGCAGAAAACATAGAATTCAGATTTCTGAAAAGTGATAATGGAATACATAAATTCAGTTTCTCGGCAGAATCAGGAGATTTAATGGGGATAATAGGTGGGTCAGGCGCCGGGAAGTCAACCTTGCTTAAACTTATTAACGGAAGTTACAGATTAGAAAGAGGAAACATTCTGATAAACGGGCATGACCTTGAATCAGAAAATAACGTGTTAAAAGGGATGATCGGGTATGTTCCCCAGGATGATTTGCTGATAGAAGAATTAACGGTTTATCAGAATTTATTTTTCAATGCTAAACTCTGCCTGGGTAATCATAATGATATCGAAATAAACAAAGCGGTTGTAAAACTCCTGAATAATCTTGATCTTTTTTATATTAAAGACCTTCGGGTTGGGACACCGTTAAATAAGTTTATAAGCGGTGGACAGAGAAAAAGGTTAAATATTGCTTTGGAACTGATAAAGGAACCACTGATATTATTAGCTGATGAACCAACTACCGGTTTATCCTCTTCTGATTCCGAAAATGTGATGCAGCTATTGAATGAATTGTCTCTCCAGGGAAAGATTGTTATTATCAATATTCACTCACCATCTTCTGAAATATTCAAGATGCTTGACATGTTATTGATTCTTGATAAAGGTGGTTTTCCTGTTTACCTGGGAAATCCTTTAAATTCCTTTTCCTACCTGAAAGATATTGCCAACCGGGTTGATGCTGCTGAAACCGAATGTCCTTATTGCGGAAATGTACAACCCGATGAACTTTTAAAGGTAATTGAAGCAAAAAAGGTTGATGAATTAGGGGAGTTCACTAATGAAAGAATTATATCTCCATCGCAGTGGTACGAATTGTTCCTTAAAAACCTTCAAAATAAGGATGAATTTTTTTACGATAATCCCGATATCCCGGTTTCCAGGTTTAAAACACCCAATCGTTTCAAGCAATTCCTGACATATTTTAACCGAAATTTTTTAAGCAAACTGGCAGATCATCAATATACCTTGTTTGCCATATTTATTTCACCCGTTCTGGCATTAATCCTGGGTTTCTTTACAAAATTTGTAAGCGGGACCGACACAGATCCGGTAAAATATATGTTTATTAATAATGTAAATATCCCTGCTTTTATATTCATGAGTGTTATTGTTGCGTTATTTATTGGTCTCATCATCAGCGCTGAAGAAATAATTAAAGACAGGAAAATTATTGAGAGGGAGAAATTCCTCGATTTAAGCCGGAGTTCGTATTTAAGTTCCAAGATAACTTTCCTGTTTGCTTTGTCTGCATTGCAGATGATGGTCTTCGTATTCCTGGGAAATCATATTCTTGAAATCAAAGGCATGTCATTTGAATACTGGTCGGTGTTATTCTCGACTGCCTGCTTTGCTGTGATGTTAGGGTTGAATATTTCATCAGCCCTTAAATCGGTTATTGCTATTTATATAACCATCCCATTCATTTTAGTTCCTCTTATTCTTTTATCAGGAATCATAGTAAAATATGATAAGATGCATTATAGTATCACGTCAAATCAATACGTTCCCCTGGCAGGTGACATGATGGCATCCAGGTGGGCATATGAAGCGCTTATGGTTAATCAGTTTAAGAACAATTCCTATCAAAAGGAATTTTACCAGGTTGATCTTGAATCAGCCAATTTATCCTATGATTTAAATTTTTTAATACCGGCTCTTTTCAATAAGCTGAATGATTATGAAAGACTTATAAACCAGGATCAGGAAAATCAGAAAATAAAGGAAATCGTTACGGTAGTCAGAAATACTATTCACGATTTAAAGTATGAATACCATACTGATTTACCATCATTTACTGAATCCGGCCGCGCTGATTCATTAAATACACAAAAGATTATCGGTTTTTTGAACCGGTGGAAGATACAGCTCGTTAAAAGATCCAATACCCTTATAATCAGGAAAGATGCTGTTTACTCAGGCCTTATGAATCAGGGGATGACTCATGAAGATATTATCAGTTTAAAGGAAAGGTATTTTAACAGGAGTGTTGCCGATATGGTGCTTAATTCAAATGAGATGACTAAAATAATGGAGACTGACGGTCACTTTATAAGGAAAGATTCTCCGGTATATCAGGTTCCCTCATCCAAATCCGGTCGTGCGCAGTTTTATTCAGGAATAAAAAGAATCGGATCGTATGAAATTGATACTTTATGGTTTAATATAATGATTTTGTGGTCTATGACTTTTATCCTATATTCTCTGCTTGTAACAGATATGCTTAAAAAAACCTTAAATTTGCTTTCGAAATCATTCGGAAGAAAAAGAATAAGAATATAATTACTGAAATATATAAAATTGGATATTATGGTTAAAATTAAAATAATCTGGCTTTTCAGTGTTATGGTATTTATTTCAGGATTAGTTTCCTGTACAAATACTCAAACCAGAAATAAGGACAAGCATGCTGAAAATTATGCTGATTCTATGGATCCCTTTCAACTCAATAATGAATCGATAGTTTATCTTTTGCCCTTACCAGGTGAGATATTACAAAGATTCTATAATTCAGATCTTCCATACAGGCCGGAGCTTCTAAACTCCCCAAAAAACAAAGATAAATACATCGGATCAACTGCACAATCCTTAAATCTCGGCGTATTTATTACCGATATGGCTTATTCTGCATTATTTGAAAGGTCAACTGAAACCGTGAATTATCTGGAAGCTATTCAGTCTCTGACTGCCGAAGCCGGTATCTCATCCACTATTTTCGCATCCCTTTTAGAACGTTCAAAAACAAATTCAGGGAATATCGATTCATTAGTAAATATTTCAAACGAGGCATTTAGCAATATGCTGGAATTTCTTGAGACCGGGGGAAACGAAAAAACCATTTCCCGGTTATCAGCAGGGGCATATATTGAGAGCCTTTACATTGCCCTTCATTCAATCGATAAGTATAACGAGGAAAATGAATTGCTGGAATTACTGATAGAAATGAGATATCCCATGGACAATTTACTTGAAAGAGTGAAAAGTTCAGCAGTTACCGATAACGATATATCCATAATTAATTACCTTAATCAGATTTCCGGTCTTTTCAACGAATTGGGTAAGGAAAAATCAAAAACCATCATTTCTCAAAAGCAAACCGGAGTGATTTCCATTCAGGGAGGTGATCAGATTATCTTAAATGAAACTAATTACAATATTTTAAAAAATGAAGTTTCGGAAATAAGGAAAAGCATTGTTGATTTTTAAATTAATAAATTGAATTAAGGCATAATGAAAAAAATAACATCCCTGGGAATTATAGTTTTCCTGATCTCATTTTCGACTTTAGAAGGATTTAGTCAAAACTGCAACAAATTTCATTTGTATGGAACTTGTATGCAATATCCGGGAGCATCTTATAAATTAGACGGCCAGTCAAGAAGCAATGTGATCGGAGTAGGTGATAAACTTGTTTATAATGTGGTTTTTTATGGCGAAAGGAATTACAAGCTGATCTTCTGCGCAACTGATCTTTTCATCCCGGTACAATATGTTTTATACGATAGTGAAACACGGGAACTTATTTTTGACAACAAGAACAGCGATTACCCGGAAACCATTGATTTGAATATTGAGAAAACAAGAAGAATAATGATAGAGATCTCTGTATTAGCACTTAATGCAAATAAGGAAACAACCGAAGATTATTTTGGATGCGTCGGCTTTTTGTTGTATTGGAAATCCCTGAAAAAGTAATCGTTTCCTGTATTAAAAAAGATATTTATCACAGTGACACCGGGTGCGCAGAGTTTGAAAAATTATCTTCCCGGTACTAAACAGGTCTTATTTTCTTCATTCTTCTGAAATACTTAAAGATCATTCCGGCCAGAATCACCTCCCCCGAAATAAATATAAGCCAGTTGAACTTGCGGGGAATGTACGAAATTGCAGTATTGTAAAGCAATTCCGTTTCAATTATCGTCCATAATTCACTCAAGGTAAAGTGTTCTAAAATGAACCGGGAATAATCCCATATAAATGCCATAATAAGAATTAACGAACCACCTGTTAATAGTATCCATTCCGTGCGATCAATCCTGGTGTTTTTCGATTTCTCTGCAAAATTCAGGATTACCAGTGCGAGAAGAATCATTGTTAAAGAAACAATTACCGGACTCAGTACAGGTCCGGTCCATATTGTAGGAATAAGAAACAGGATATCCCAGGTCATGATTGATTCCGGCCAGTTGATAAGTATTTTCAGGAATACATAATAGAAAATATCCCAGGTGGCAAAGGAATAGATGAACCAGGCAAATTTCTGGCTGAAGGTTTTTCCCGCCAGCATCCCTGCTCCGATCAGCATGATCAAGGTAGCCGCTTCCCGTAAAATTTCGGTTAGCGCAAGATTTCCGGGCATTGGAGCCAGCGGAAAACTGAATCCTGTTGGGTACAACAATTCCCGTAAATAGATCACCACGGCCGTTTCGAAGAATGCCATGGCGATGCTGAAGAGGGTGATGGTCGTTAATGTGGAAAGGTGTTTTCTCATATTAACTTTCCCTGATTTTCAGGTGAAAAATATGTATTATCACGTATTCTCAGGTTATAAGCAGAACAGCAATGGCCATATCGTTTAATCATCCTTGAGGCAACGCACTGATAAGCCGCTTTTTTTTGAGTCAAAATGGATTTCCATTTCTGCATTATTATAGCTCAACTTCCAGCCCATCGCTTGATTGTTTTCCCAACCATTCATGCCCCACCAATAACCATAATAAGAGTATCCTTCAGAAAAGCCGTCACTCCTGATCAGACCGTATGGTTCCGCTGAGAAACCAGTTTCATTGGTTGCCCCGGTATTTGGGGGAGCAAAGTTATCACTTTTCAATTTCCCCCCTGCTATTCCCCAGTCTCCAAGGTATTCTTGCAGTTCCATCAATGCAGAAGTGTCGGGCAAATTCCATCCGAGTGGACAAAGTTTTTTTGTATTTACCGAGTACCAATTATAATAACCGCCTGAATTATAATTATCAACCGGGTTAAAATAATTCCATGCGAACCCCGGGGTTTCGAGTTGCATCCATGTGAGACTGTCGGTAACCTTAGTAATTGAGGAACCATCATTGAATTTTGTTACCCTGAGATTTTCTGCCATCCATATTTGATACCCTATTGCAATGGTTTTATAGGTATTTCCGTCAATATCGCTTACTGTACCTTCCATTCCATTAATTGCAGTAATAAATGTATTATCTTCACCATAAGCGATTCCATGTGCGTTTTGTGCCACAATTCTATAGTGATATTCTGTTCCCAGGTTCAGATCCGTTAAACTTGCACTTACTGCAACCGAAGAATTTCCTTTTAACGGGCTTTGATCTGCATATACAGAATATCCATAATCCAGACCGGGGCCATATTCAAAACTTACAATTGTACTTAACGAGCCAGGATCTAACAAACCATTCAGGGTAACATTTTTCCCATCCAAATCACTTTCTTCCAGGGTGGTAACTACAGGACTCTTGCTTGTAAATTCCAGAAATATCTGGATGTATTTCTCAAAATCAGGAATCGAGGCAATAATCCCCAGCTGTTGATACCGGAATACCAGGTTTGCTCGGATTCCTGCTAAATCGAGTTCTATAACTGAATTTCTTAAATTAGTCATAATGGTTTCATCATTCAGTACCCCATCTTCACGAATATCATTGGTGATGTTGGCAAGTTGTTCGGTCAGATCTCCTACGCTAAAATTTCCCTGCAATATGATTGAAATAGCAAGTAAAATCGCATTGCTTTCGTTATTGACCGATATGTCAAGTGTTTCTGAATTATTCATTTCACTCAATTCAAAATCAAAAATGGCCAATATTTCCGCCTGGGCCATTTTTTTTGCTTCGGAGAAAGTTTTGTTATGTTCAACAAGGTATTTGACCCGGAGTTTTTCCAGGTGGGTAAGGATATTGATGTTTACCGCTGCACTGTCAGTAATGTCTGATAAGGCCAAAAGATTTAAGGGAGCGATGGATTTCTGACCCTTAACTTCATCAAAATAAAAACCCGTTGCTGAAAATTCCACAAAACCTGATGACAGAATGATGTCTGAGATTTCAAATAAGCCTGAATTATTCAGAATCTGGGTTGTGAATGTATTTCCTGTCTGCCCAAGGGCGGAATTCAATTCAGACATCAGGATGGACGTGCCGTTCACAAAAGGGCCTTTCTGAACCAGGCCTTTCACATTTATTGGATTTGTTAAAGGATCTTTAATATCAGGATCCTTAATTTTAGTTTCTTCTTTTTGGCAGTTTGTTGTTAACATAAGGATCAAACAAGTTGATGCCAATAAGTACAGAAAGGATTTTGTTTTCATTGAAAGATCAGGAATTAAATTAGAATTCTTTGTGAATTCTTAAATTTAATAAATATTTATTCTTTTCGAGAATTTCACGGGCGATTTTAAAATTTATTCTTTATCCACAATGCCCCCGGTGCAATTATGATCAAAAAGTTTAACTGCTCTAATCTCCAAAGCAGGTACCCACATTCACCGCACTTTTCACCCAGGGATGATCTTTTGGAACAAGTTTTACTTTATTTACAATACTTTCCAGAGGAACAGGAACTATATTGTCGCCCTTTGCTGCTGTCAGAACACCTCCGATTCCATCTTTAACCAGATCGACAGCCGCTGTACCGAGCCGTGTAGCCAGTAAACGATCCGCTGCTGAAGGTGTTCCACCTCTCTGAAGATGTCCCAGGATTGTTATCCGGGATTCCAGCCCGGTTTTTTGTTCAAGTTCGTTTGAGAGGCGAAGGGTATTCCCTGCATGCAATGCTTCCAGTTCTTTGATTTTTAACTTCAGCTTGCCGCGTTCTTCTTTATCTTCTTCCTTGTCCTTCAAATCCAGCAAAACCTTCATTTTCTTATATTCTTCATTTCCCATCGCTCCCTCGGCAATCGCAACGATGCTGAATCTTTTTCCTTTCCTGGCCCTGTCGAGAATTGCTTCTGCAACAATATCGGGGGAATAAGGAATTTCAGGAATTAATATTACATCTGCCCCACCTGCTATACCTGCTCCAAGAGCAAGCCAGCCCGCACGGTGACCCATAATTTCCACAACAATAATACGGTGATGGCTATGTGCAGTACTGTGCAGGCGGTCGATTGCTTCTGTAGCAACATTTAGGGCTGTGTCGAATCCAAAAGTAATATCCGTTCCTTCAACATCATTATCAATAGTTTTTGGCAAAGTAAGGATGTTGAGTCCTTTTTGCTGAAGGCGGTATGCATTCTTGATGGTTCCGCCGCCACCAAGACAGATAAGTGCATCTAAATGATGATTATGATAATTTTCAACAATGACATCCGTCATATCAATAATTTCTTTACCCATAGGCATACGGTGAGGTTTATCACGACTTGTTCCCAGTATGGTGCCTCCCAGGGTAAGAATCCCGCTCAGCAGCTCATTCTCGAGACGTACGCTCCTGTTTTCCATTAATCCCCTGAAACCATCACGAAAACCTATGACCTCCATACCGCACCTGGATGTAGCGGTCTTGCCGATAGCCCTGATAGCAGCATTCAATCCCGGGCAGTCGCCTCCTGATGTAAGTAAACCGATGTATTTTGCCATAATTTTAAAATTTGTACGAATTTACGAATTTTGGAAGAAGATATAAAAAAAGGCCGGCTCACATTCGAACCGGCCTCCCAAAATAGTAATGCAATTCACTAAAAGCTAATAGTCACTAACCCTACTTAACAAAGCGCATTGTAACCGGACTATTTCCAATTCCCAGGACCCGTGCAAAATAAACTCCATGACCCAGGTTAATTACCGGTAAACTGATTTCAGTTGTACCATCCACATTGGTGAAGCGCTGACTAATCTGCCTTTGTCCAAGGGAGTTAAATATGTCGACCTGGATATGTGCATTTCCGGCAGAACCAAATTGAATGGTTATTTCATCTATTGCGGGATTTGGATATAGCTTAACTTCAGTGGTTTTGGTGTTTTTCACTGAAGTGTTTCTGTTTAAGGCGATTTCTTCGGTGTAAACCAGGTTTCCTGAAACGTCCAGCACATTAAGGGTCACAGATTTTTCCGTGCTTGCATCGAAATTATAGTTTACATTTTCACCTGTCATGGTGGTTCCGTCACTGAATACCCAGGTACAACTATAACCTGAATCGGGTAAAGCATAGTTTAGGTCGTACCAGGATCCGTTTCCATAAATCGACCAGTAACCAAAGGGATCGATAGGTTTGGTATAGTCGAGAATAGCAAAGGAACCTACCAATTGGCAGCCATCGGCTCCGGTAATACTCACATAATAGGGTATATTAACGCAAAGATTACTTGCAGTGGGTCCTGTCTCTCCGGTTGACCAATAAAAATCTGCAGCCTCGGTTAAATTTCCCTGTGCATCTACAAGGCTGGCGCTGGCCGTACCATTGCAGAAGTTTCCTCCAAGAATATTCGATGTGGTCACAGAGATGAAATACGGACAGGGCTGAGGGTAAATGGTGTCGATAACACCTCCATTGTAAACATAGTCACAATAAGTGCTTTTGCAATTGTCGTTACTAACGGCAGTAAGACAAACTTTGAAATTTCCGGCAACAGGCGGGCCAAGATACCCTGACGAATCAAGTTCTGAAGATTTTCTGAAAATATGAACCGGATTTTGCTCATTCGAATAAGAACCATCGCCAAAGTCCCAAAACCATGCTGTTGTATTACCGGTCGAAAGATCATGGAAAGCATATTGTTCCGGGTAACTCTCCATAACATCATAATAATAGGCAGCCTGGCAATCAGGTACAACGGTCGTGTCGAAATAGGCACGGTAAACCGGAGTACAATAGCTGTTAATGCAATTGTCAGTTGTGGTAATGGTCAGACAAACATTATAGGCATATAAATCATTCATAAAATCAAATCCATGAATTGGATTAGCCTCCCCGCTTGTTGAGCCATCGCCAAAGTCCCAGAAATACGAACTGGTATTCTCAGGGGCCGATACTTTGAACGAATACAAAGTAATTTCAGGAATGCTGAATAATGTATCGTTCAGATAAGGATAGAAGTAAACACTACACTTTTCATCAGGATAAATAATTGTGTCGGAGTTTAATTGCAGAGTTTTACAAATACCAGACTTACAATCGTCACGGGTTCTGATAGTAAGGCAAACCGATGGTATGAAATTCCCTGATGTAACAACCCCATCAGCATTACTATAAAGAAATGTATAAATATGCATGGGATTTTGTTCCTCTGAATAAGAACCATCCCCGAAGTCCCAGAACCAGCTTTCAACATCACCTTCGGAACTGTCGAAAAAGTTTATTGCCATACCGGGTGCAAAGAACATGATCTCATTATTCACTTTCCAATCATACTCAGCCTTGCAGTTATCACCTGTACTTGTCTGGGGAAAGGCAGAAATGCTGAAGGCCAGTAGTGCTATCAATGTGTAAAGTACTTTCTTCATAATTCAAAAGATTAAGTGTTTTATGAAAAGATGCGAATAATAACAAAAGGGTTGCGTAAAGGTACGGTACTTTACAGGAATAAGTCAAATACAATAAACATAATAATATTTAAGCCGTGATCTCCTGTTTGAAAAATACGGGAAGAAAAAAAATGATTGGCACAACATTTCACTTGCAATTAACCGATTTACAACCCTAACTGTTTGATGAACCCGATATTAAACTCTCCCCCGAAATCATATTACGCTGAGAAGATCATTCTGAGTTTTCTTCCTGTATGAAAAAGCCGTATAATCATCGAATTCTCAAAAACTTTTTTTATTTATTTTTGTTTTAAATAATG
>CAYGFI010000161.1:0-11086 GCA_964349045.1 uncultured Chitinophaga sp. | reverse complement strand
CCAGTTCTTTTAAAAAACAAGATTTACAAAACGTGTTAGGGCGAAAATTACTTATAAGTATTTTTATATTCCAGGGATTTATGATCTCAGGAAATGCTTTTGCCCAACAAGAAGAATTTAAGGACAGTCTGAATTTGCCTGGTTCAATACAAGTCAGGTCAAAACCCCAACTCCACTATTCCATTGGGAGTAGTTTTACCTATATCCCCCGTTACGGCTCGGTTACCGGTCTTACTTTATCTCCATATTATTCTTACCCTGTTTCATCAAAATTTTCCATTGAAGCAGGTCTTATGGCGGGGCGGTTTTACCCCATCATGAAAAACGCTTTTCCGGAATCAGGTATCAATAACCCCTTTAATTCGGTTTCTGTTTTTGGGTCGGCACGGTACCAGCTGAATCAACGACTGAGTGTTTACGGTACAGGAACCAGGCAGATTATCGGTTCACATCCCCTGTATAATTTCCCCACCAGCAGTTTTTCAGTCGGATCAACGCTCGATTTTGGAAATTTCTCCATTGGCGCTGAAATACGGATGTCTGACCAGAACTATTATAATTCTGCTTATCCTTTCGGGGGAAATCGCGGTTACTTCCCTTCTTATCCCTGGTAAAGAAACAAATCCTTTTGCATTTTTCTGTTTAGGTATTTACCATCCTGTTTTTTAAACGGGAATTATGATTTTCTGAACCTTTTGCAAATCTAAATTCTAAATTCTAAATTCTAAATTTAATTGATACTTTTGCGGTCTGAATAATATAATTGTCACAACCATGCAAAAAGCTGAAATGCATACCTCGAAAGGTGTAATGAAAATTAATTTTTACGAAAAGGATGCTCCGGGAACCGTTGCTAACTTTGTGAAACTATCGAAAAGCGGGTATTATAACGGACTTACATTTCATCGTGTAATTCCCGATTTCGTTGTTCAGGGAGGATGTCCTGATGGAAACGGAATGGGTGGCCCCGGATATACCATTCAGTGCGAATTAACAGGCGATAACCAGTACCATGACCGGGGAGTATTGAGTATGGCACATGCAGGCAGAAATACCGGCGGATCTCAGTTTTTCATCTGTCACAACCGGAAAAACACCCAGCATCTTGATCGTAACCATACCTGTTTCGGTAAAGTCTATGAGGGATTGGATGTTATTGATGCTATCAGAGCCGGCGATGTAATTGAAAAGATAGAGATTATTGAAGAATAGTCTGTGAATCTGTATCATTTAGTATCCTTCGAAACGGATTGATTTTTATAAGAAAATTATTTTGCGGAATTAAAAAATAAACTACTTTTGCAGGGCATTTAAAAATGGTGCGGTAGTTCAGTTGGTTAGAATAACGGCCTGTCACGCCGTGGGTCGCGGGTTCGAGTCCCGTCCGCACCGCCAAAAAATAAACAAAGCCTCTGTAAATCAGGGGCTTTGTTTATTTATAAAAGGGCAATATCCGGAACCAGGGTCTTTCATACCCAAACTCCGGGTACCTTTTCATTGCAGAACTTACAACTCCCCTGGTTTAAATTATTTTCAAGTATGGAAAAACCTTTTCTTAAAATGACCAACTTTTTGCATTTCGGACAATAAGTGTTTTCGGAACTGCTTCCAGGGACATTACCGGAATAAACATATTTCAGTCCCGTGTCCAGCGCTATTTCTCTCGCCCTGTTAAGAGTTGCCACGGGTGTTGCCGGTAATTGCGTTAACTTATAAAGAGGTTGAAACCGGCTGAAAAACAGAGGGGTATCTTCAAATCCGTTTTTATACAGCCATGTACACATCTCCTGTATCATCACCATGTCATCTGTCCACCCCGGAATAACAAGATTGGTAATCTCAAGCCATACTCCTTCTTCCTTTAATATCGTTAATGTATTCAAAACCGGTTGAAGTTTACCGGCATTAAGCTTAAGATAAATGCTCTCTTTAAATGATTTCAGGTCAATATTTGCCGCATCTATAGTTTTACATAGTTTGCGTAATGGCTCTTCGTTGATAAAACCGGCAGAAACCAGGATATTCCTGATACCCTTCTCCCTGGCAATAATTGAAGTATCTAAGGTATATTCGTAAAAGGTGAGTGGCTCAGAATAGGTGTAAGCAATCGATTCACAGTTTTCCTTGATACATTCTTCAACAACCTTTTCAGGCATAAGGTCATAATTCTGTGTCTCCTTGGGTCCCACTTGCGAAATGGTCCAGTTCTGGCAGTTCAGGCAGGCTAAATTGCATCCGGCAGTTGCAATTGAAAAAGCTTTTGAAGAGGGAAGGAAATGATATAGAGGTTTTTTTTCAACCGGATCAATGTGTATCGCGCATGGGTTTCCATAAGCAATGGTATAAATCTTATTATTTACATTGATCCTGTTATGACAAAGACTTACCTCATTTTCCTTTAATGTACATTCGTTGGGACAAATCAGGCATTTAACTCCCCGTGGTGTTTCAGAATAAAACATGCCTTCCTTGCTCCATTTCCATAATTTTTCCGGGGGAGTTGTACGTATCAGGTCATTTGGATTTGATCCTTCAGGTTTTGCCATCCCACAGAAAGCGCCTCCGACACCCAGGAGTCCGCATTTAAGAAACTCTCTCTTACTTATTTTTCTCATACCGGTTTTCGTTTATTCAAAATTCTGACCAGAGAAAGCCTTAACAAATTTAATTAATTAATCCGGCTTGTTACACTGTAATGGTAACTTATGAAACCTGAAAATATGTTAAGGATAGCCAATAAAACAAATATTTTCACCAATCCCAGTATAGGAAACAGAATCACGGATACAAGAAATGCTCCTGCTGCTGAACCCATCAGATCAACACTGTAAATAGCTGAAGATACCCGGGCAATAGAGTTATTCTGTACCTGCGATGCAAGTGAAAACTGAATACCTGTAAATACCGATATAATCAGGGTGATCAGGAAAAACACCAGGTAAACAAGAGCCGTCGGAAATTGTATCGTTTGCAGCAGGATCAGAATCACCGGAATAACTCCGGCAAAAACAGCAATCCCAAATTGCATTTTCCAGAAAAGTTCCAGTTTTTCCATTTTCAGAATCTTTCTCTGATACAATGCTCCGATAGCTAGTCCGGCCATGAATATTGTGATGATAACCCCCAATACCTGGTAAACATATCCATAAATGATCTGAAAGGAAACAATAAAAAGAAGTTCCATGGAGGACGAGGTAAAGCCTGTAGTGAATAAGCCAAAATTTACGCTGTTTAAACGTACAAGGAGCAGGGTAATTAAAACTGTTCCAATCCCTATAACCATCCATAAATTAATATTCGAATAACTCATCCAGTAGCCAATCTCCATAAAATATGCTACCGGTCGAAAGTCTTTGTTTATTTCCGCTGTTGGAGAAAGTGTACCTGAGATAGATCTGCTTCTTTGTTTAAGACCTGTATCATCAATATAATACTGATTGACATAAACATTTTCAATTCCCCTCCTAATCGCTAATTGTGAAATATTCAAATCCGTATGGTTATCTGAAACAATAAAGTAATTTTTTTCTCCGGGAATTATCGTAATGTTTTTAAAAACCTTTTGCAGCGTATGGTATATTACTGACTGCACCCGGGCGGCTTCTTCACTGACATAATTCTCAGTTGATGGAAGACAAAGGGAAATAATAGCACTGTTGGCGCTTTTTTCCTGAAGCTCCCGGAAAAACTCAAGGGTAAAATACCGGTTTACCTGTGCTGATGCCGGGGGGGGCATATCAATGATTATTATATCATATTTCTCTTTTGTTTTCCGTAAAAAAAGTCTCGCGTCTTCATTAATAGTCCTTATGCGATCATCAACGAAGGATTGTGTATATCTCTGACCAATATCAATGATCCAGGGATTTATTTCAACATAATCAATCCTCTCAACAGGGTATTTAAGGATTTCATTTGTCAATCCTGAAATTCCACCTCCAATAAGCAAAACTTTCTTTGGTGAGCTATGCTGTAACATTGGAAAATGAACGGTTTCCTCATTACCAATTACGTTATCCGTACTGTAGAGTAATACATTGTTTTCATAGAAATTCTTCTGACCGGCAGATTCTGTTATAATCAGATTACCAAAAGGAGTGTCTTTTACATAAACAATTTCCTGGTTAGGGAACAAAAATCCCTTGAGTCTGACATCAATATGAAAAACGAAAATTCCAATAATCATGAGGATCAGGGAAATGGAAATGGCCGTTTTTTTATACCGGCTACCCCAATCCCTCGAATAAACCAGGGCTATTATGAGGTTAATGACAGAAATAATGGAAAGAATCTGAAGTGAGTGAAAAAAATAAATGAGAAAAAAGCTGTACAGAATTCCGGCGCCAAGGCTGCCTGTCGCCTCTATTGCATATACTTTTGAAATAAGATTTGAATGATATTTCTGTGACAGAAAAGAAGCATAAAAAGTAAACAGAAAACCTGACAGGATACAAAAAGGCAGGAGGAGGATCAGAGAAGAAATGAAAATCTGCGGCAGGCCAACCATGGTTCCCACCGGAAATACAATATTTTTCAAATAATTAAGAAGAATTACGGTAGCAATAGGAATAATCCCCGAGAGAAATAGCGAATAAAACACAAAACCCTGAGATGGATTAACTTTTACTGCATTTTTTCCTAAATAAGCGCCCAATCCTGTAAGGATCATCCAGTTTGCAAGAATGGTTCCTATTACCAGTTCATTTCCATGAAAAATGGACATAAACTCACGAAGTAAAACGACCTGGGTAATTATTGCGGTCATCCCAAGCGCTAAAACCGGTAGTTTCTGCTTGTTTTCTATCGGGAAGTTTTTTTCCGGAAACCTATTATTTACATCCCCTGTTAATTCACTTTCAACCCTGACTTTACCCTTGTCATTAAATAGTTTTATGTAATAATTTAAATGCCAGAGGAAATGAAAAATTGCAATCATGGCCAAAGCAATCCCAAAATCAACATGCCATACCAGAAGTTGATCGGTTATTCCCAGTTTTATTTTATAATTTACCTGGATGGCAAGGATCAGCCCTAAACTGGCTGTAACTAAAAAGGCGCATAACAGAAGCGTATTCCAGATCTGCCTGTGAACTGAGATGGTGATTGTTCCAATCCGTACCAGAATATAGGAGAACACGTAAAAAACAAGTGAAAGAATTCCGATTGGGAAGATGGAGTAGGGATTATTCATGGGGCACAGAAGCTATTTATGGACCTCTGTTTCACTGAAAACAAAAGCTTCATAAGTATATATGTCAGCGTCTTTCCATCCGTCCCAGCCGATCATGGCTTTATCCCTTGCACAGTGACCCAGGAATTCTTCCCGGGTCCATCCGGTTTGTTCGGCAACCTGTGGAAGAAAAGTACCTGACATTGAGCCCTTTTTGATATATATACCATTTTTCCCCATTTCAATTTCATCTATTGATTTAATCAGTTTTAACGGTGATAGAACTGATATTTCAATTTCAATATTTTTCATTTCGTTTAAACGGACCTTTTCAAAACGGTTATCATTTACAGCCGCTGAAACGGCCATTTCCTGAACCACTTTATATAAGGGCATATCAGTGCTTACCATCCGGCCAATACATCCTCTCAAACTGCCGTTTAAATTAAGTGTAACGAAAGCTCCACAGGGGGATTCAAGTGTATTGCCAAATCCATTGGATTCGATAGAATACATTTTATTATGAGTCAGGTAATATTCAATACTGTTCCTGGCTATTTCCAATAAAATCTTTTTATCTGATTCAGAGAGGGAAAAATTATCGGGTTGCAATGTATTTTTCTTATCAAGAGTAATACTCATTGCATTATATCCCACCACCCTTTTTGTATCACCATATTCAGTATCTCCCGAATTCATATAATCAATAGCATGAATTTCAGTATGCGGAGTCACTTCCGCCATATATAACAAGGTTAGAATGGCAGGCCATGCACAGGCGCTGGTTAAAAGATTTGGGATATTTTTTTCAGTTTGTGCGTTTACTGTGGTAATAAATTTTTCAGGGGATTTTGTAAGGATTGCATCGGCTGTCTGTTTATCGATAGCTGATGCAATGGCATATTCCGGGTAATGTGAAAAATCCGTACTGAAAACGAATAAATTCTCTTCATTAAAATAGGGAAGGAGGGCTTTGGCGATTTTTTTTGCTTCTGGAGCGGATTGTGTACCAAGGAGAATCGGGATTATTTGAAAATTCTTTTTCAAGTAATACTGCAAAAATGGAAGCTGAACTTCAATACTATGTTCCTGGCTGAACGCTTCAGTTTTTGAAATAAACACTTTGTTATCATTGATAAGCCTGTTTGCTAAAGAAAGGTCCACTTTTACAACTCCAAGCGGGGTTTCAAAATGACCTTTGTTATAAACAGATGCTCCTTCATAGAGCATTTTATGACTTGAACCGATAACAAATACTGTTTTAAATTCTTTTTCAGGATTCACCTGGTTAAATGCTGAAGCGGCAACCTGACCTGAATAAATATAGCCCGCATGAGGGGAAATTATCCCGATTACTACTCCATCCTCTTTAACGGGTTTTGCTTTCAGAAAAAAATTATTGAGCATATTCATCAATTGAGCCGGTTCAGCAGGATAAAACTGACCGGCAACGACAGGTTTTTGGTTAACAAGTTCTTTTTCAGACTGACAGAAACTGCAGTTCCCACTACAAAAAAGAAATGAAATCATCAGAAAGCAGTTAATGATTCTTTTCATTATTATAGGTATTTAATTAAATCTCGTTGTCCTAATCAGACAAAAGATACAACTTGCAAAACTTTTGAGCAAGGTTTATAATCAAAAAAGATAAAAAATCAATTTAGTTTATCAAAATATTATTGACAGATTTCTCCATTCAAATCCCGGAGATCTTCCCATCCTTTTGCTTCTTTAACTGCATTTGCAACCTGTTTTCCGGTTTTATGGTCTGAGCCAAAAGTGACCGGCCCGATCATTGGAATTTTATCGCCTGATCGTAAAACCTAAAACAGGATCAGTTTTTCACTTTATATTCTTTCAGTCCCAGATCCACCAGGGGATGATCGCCTGATCCAAAGTCCCTGTAAATAACAAGTGCAGCTCCCAGGGCGCTTGAATTATTAAAATCAGAGGTAAATACTTTTTTGTTTTTGAAGGCGGCTGCAAGACATCTGATAAATATCTCATTTTTCGAAAACCCACCCGAGACATAGATATTTTCAATATCGTTGTCAACGGGTAAGATGAAGTTTATTGATTTTATATTAAGTTTTGTAAGATCCATGATCAGTCGATGGTACGCTTCTTCAAAACTCTCAAACTGTACTAATTCTATTTCTCTGTCAATGTATTCATCGTTTATTCCGTTTCTGAAGAAACAAATTTCAGTCTTGCTCAGCTTAGTTATCAGGTTCTCATCCAGTTTTATTCGTTTATAATAGTTTTTATCAACATTAAAGTGCAAATTGATCCGTTCCAGGTTTGCATCATGGATACGTCCCATAAAAAGACGTGATGACTTAACCGGTTTTTGACTTATGCTCAGGTATGAAAGACAATCATTTTCCAGCTGTTCATGGGTTAACGGATCATGGTTAAAGGGGTTCATATTGATACACCAGGTACCCGTTGAAATAAGAATAAACTTTTCCTTACTCTGGATAATATAGGGTGCAAGTGATGCAGAACTGTCGTGTATTCCAATTCCTACATTAAAAGGGAACTCACTGTTTTGGGATCTGTAGGTATGATTGTTTGTGACTGGTATTGGCAGGTGAATACTTTCTTCTTTTATCCACGGATGATAATCCATTGTGTCAAAATCCCACATCGCTGTATGACAACCTATTGAAGTGTACTCCGTAGTGATTTTACCAGTCAGCAGGAAACTCCAGTACTGAGGGAAATGTAAGATAATCTCCACTTTTTTGAATATCTCTGGTCTTGTCTTTTTGAGCCAGAGAGGCTGTAATCCGGAATTTAAAAAGCCCAGGGCAGGTGAGGCGGTCCGGCGACAAAATTCCTCCATCCCGCCATATTTCTGATAAATTGTTTCTGCAATACCTACAGGCATGGGTTTTAAATAATTATAGACCGGTGTTAGCATATTTCCTTCCGCATCCAGGAAAGCAAGCGATGCACCGTAAGTCGAAAAATTGACAACTATTATATTGAACTCCTTTTTATTAATTATGGATTGCAGGATTTCAAACATCCACATCCTGATCTTTTCAATATCATCACAAGGAAACCCACTCTCATCGGTAATTTCAGGAAAGTTTTGCTCAATCTGCAAAACCGGTTTGAGGTTAATATCAAACAGAAAAAGTTTTTTGTTGGTTTTTCCAATATCGAATATGGCGATTACATCGGTCATGTTAAGTTTTATTGGATTGTAACTTAAGTTAATTATCAGGCCAGGATAGCGTCACCTCTTCACGTCATCAGTCGTTTTAAAGACCTTCCTTCTGTAATTCTCAACTTCCCATGTATCAATAAACTGAATTTGCCTGGGTGTCAGAAACCTTGGCCCGCCAAAGTTTCGGGTATAAAAACTAATTTTCAGCATGTCAAGAAATACTTCATAAACCGTTTGTAGGGCTTTTTCATTTTCTTCGATACAAATTATCCCGCTTTTTTCAATAGCGATAACTTTTGGATAATAGCCAAATTTTTTTTCAAAGCTCATGGTTTCACGTAAAAGAATATCGGGATCAGCCTGTATGAATAAATAATGCGCTTTACAATACACAATATTATCAGGGGAGAAAGCGGTGTCAACCTGAGAAAATGATTCTTTGTTCGTGGTAAATTCTTCAATCAGGGGACTCTGAAAAAACCTTGCTACATGAGTTTTATTCACTTTATTAATAACTTTAAGAAAATGATGCTTTTGTTTGTTTAATTCGGGGGAAGGAATTGGCGTCACGATTTTTTCACTTATCCGCTTCGTGATTTCCGCATAAATATTCATAATCTCCGGTGTGGTATTTGCAGAAACAAACACACCATGGTTTTCAAGGAAAATGATTTGAGGTTCTTTGCCATTTTTTTGTACAAACTCACCAATTTTCTTTTCAACCAGCTTAAACAGTATGTATCCGGGATCTGAATATTCCACCAGCAGCGCTTCTTCACCAAAAATCGCCGGAGTTACTATTCCGGAATTTTTTGAGCACATCAATGCATTGACCAGGGTAGGATGAGTATGTACCACATATGAAAAATTCAACAGGTTATGTAGTGATGTTTCCACTGAGGGTCGTAAACCAGATTTATCCGCCACGCAATTAAATAGCTCGTTTATTATTTCTGCTTCCCGCTTAAGAGGGTCTCTGCTGTATTTCTGGTCTGCAATTTTTCTAAGGCAATTTCTGTCCATCTTTGCAAATCCTTCTTCAGTAATAGTAGCAAGTGAGGTACCACTGGCTTTGATCCACAGATGACTTTCATTTTTGTACGATGTATTACCTCCCCCGGCAATAACATATTCAGGATATTTTCCGAAGTATCTTGATATTGCAACAAGGCTTTTAAGTTCATTTTCCATTGATCCCTTTAAATTCATGTTCTGTTATATAATTTTCTTATAATCTTCTTAACCGAAATTCCAGGCTTACTGATACCTGTTTAAAGGTATGTAAATTTAGATGTAATAAATTTAGGATTGAAAAATGTATAAACAAATAAAAATATTCAATTCAGGCGCTCAATAAAATGGACAATTTGAGCATTTGTTTACACAGTATGATTAATCAGGAAGTTTGGGGATCAGGCAACCTGAAACCTGGAGAAGGCTGAACTATAAGGCACAGTATTGTGAATAAACGATTCATTAATTAAATAAAAAGCGATTTTCGGGATTTTAAGTAATGCAGTGCATGGATAATCTGTACTTTTGCAGAAATCATTCAAATTAAAGCATTAGCTATGGAAAGCAACTTCAAATCAGCGAATATTCTCAATCTCTCCCGTTTAGTGGAATATTCAGACAATGGCATAATCAGCAAAAGAATAATCGACCGTAGTAGCGGAACCATTACCCTGTTCAGCTTCGACAAAGAACAGAAACTAAGTGAACATACCGCTCCATTCGATGCTCTGGTGCAGGTTCTTGAAGGAAAATCAGAAATTATTATTGCCGGGAAAAAGTTTATTGTCAGTGCAGGGGAGTCCATTATTCTTCCAAGCGGTGTGGTTCATGCAGTGAATGCTGTTGAGAAGTTCAAGATGTTGCTTACGATGATTAAGGAAAAGTAATTACAAAGGGTGAACGGGTTAATGAGTGAATGGGTTAATGAGTTACGAAGTTACGAGTTTCGGGTAAAATAAAGGTAACTGCCGAATCCTGACTAGGGTCATCCTACTTCCGACTTCCGTCTTCTCTCTTAAAAAAGCTAAAATGAACGCTACCATATTTCCTTTGGTCAAAACATGCCGGGTGATCAAAAAAACTTACTGATGCCCCATGTTCTAAAATGAACCAGGCATTCCCTTTCAGCAGCCTGCTTGCAAGGACTTTGTCAGGAATAGTTTTAATTCCTTCAATCTCGTATGGTGGATCGGCAAATACAATATCAAAGGGCCTGCTCATTCTTTCAATATAAATAAAAGCATCTGATTTTACGATACGTGCATCACTGATCCCGATTTCATGAAGGGTTTTGCGGATAAACTCGCTATGAACAAAACTTTTTTCCACCATTTCAACAAAAGCTGCACCTCTCGAGGCAAATTCGTATCCAATGCTCCCTGTTCCGGAAAATAAATCCAATACTTCGATCTCTTCAAAATCAAAATTATTCGTCAGGATATTAAATAAGGCTTCCTTGGCAAAGTCGGTGGTGGGTCGTGCTTTGAAATTTTTTGGGGGATGGATGGTTTTGCCCCGGTATAATCCGCTTACAATTCGCAATTAAGTATCTCCCTGTGATTTAAAAAATAGTGTGAAGGATAATCAAATTCTCCCGACTCCTGGACAATTACATAATCAGTTATATAAAACCTGATTTCTTGGATATATTTTCTTAAAATAGTAACAATTCCTGAATTATCGGGAAGGATTCCTGCAATATAAAGAGAGTCGATAAGTGGATC
>CAYGFI010000160.1:0-11140 GCA_964349045.1 uncultured Chitinophaga sp. | reverse complement strand
GTAGCCGAAGGCTTACGCTTATTACATATATATCGAAAAGTTATAACACTAATATCATCTGATTTCATTCATCCACTCTACCTGTTTCCAGTCATTGTACGTATCGTTTTTCTGAGGTTTTCCCGGGGCGCTGCGACCGTTTTTAATATATTCAGCCGCCAGGATCATTAACTCCTTAACCATTTCAGGATGGTCTTTATATACGTTTTTATGTTCAGAAATATTGTCATTTAAATTGTACAGCGATACACTATCTGTCATCACATCAGGATCTGTTTTGATATATCTTGCATCATTTCCTCCTGATCCCGGATGTATGAGTAATACCCAGTCACCTTTTCGAATCGCGAATTTACCGCTGACCGATGCATGAATAGTTGCTTCACGTAAAGGCCCATTGTATTTCTCACCTGACAAAACCGGAAGTAAATTATAACTATCCTCCCCGGCATTATCGGGCAATTGAAATCCGGTAATATGTGCAAATGTTGACATAAGGTCGGTGAGGCATATCACTTCGTCACTATTCGAGCCGGGTTTTATTTTACCGGGCCAGCTTGCAATAAACGGAACCCGGTGACCGCCTTCCCAGTTGTCACGTTTACATCCCCTTAAAATCCCCGCACTGAAATGGTTATATTCTTCCTTACGTTCGATCATTCCTACTTCAGGACCATTATCACTTGTAAATATGATAAGGGTATTATTTCTTATCCCTGCCAGATCAATTGCTTTCATAACCTCTCCTAAGGTCCAGTCCACTTCAACAACAAAATCTCCATATTCCCCTGCCTGGCTTTTCCCTATGAACTGTTCAGAAGGGGCAACCGGTGTATGGGGTGAAGGAAGCGGAAAATATAAAAAGAAAGGTTTTTTGGTTTTACCGTAATCGTTTATCAGATCAACTGCTTTGGATGTGAGCATGGGTAGAAAGTCTTCCGGCCTGAGATCTTTATCCCCAATTCCTTCTCTTCCGAATTCCTCTTTCTGTCGCATAAGTGTTGGTACCTTTGTTACCCGGTCATTCTCTATGATCACATATGGGGGCATATCGAGGGAGGCTGAAATTCCATAATAATAATCGAAACCGCGGGTAATTGGCCCGTTTTTTACAGGCCGGTTAAAATCAACTTTCGGCCCTCCGTATGTCTGATCTTCAGTACTTCCTGTTAATTCTTCACCGGGTTTGGTTTGCCAGTCCAGGCCCAGGTGCCACTTTCCGACACAGGCAGTCTGATAACCTTGTTGTTTTAACATAGAAGCCATGGTTAGCCTGTCTTGCGGGATTAATGGTTTACTGTAGCCCCAGAGAACACCTGACTTTAATTCTGAGCGCCATGGATATCGTCCTGTTAAAAGTCCATACCGGCTTGGGGTACATACAGCAGAAGCAGTATGCGCATCACTAAAAGTAATACCACTTCTTGCCAGGGCATCAATATTCGGAGTCTGTATCTTTGTTTCAGGATTCTGATAACTCACATCACCATATCCCAGGTCATCTGCAAAAATTACTATTATATTAGGAATTTCGCTTTTTTGAACCTGACAAGATAAAGCTACTGTACATAAGGTAAGCGAAATCAGGCCTTTGCTGAGAAGTGCTTTTTTTATCATTGCTGGTAAAATTATTTCATGAGAGAGTAAAGTTAAGAATATTGAAATCAGGAAATACCTTATTCTAAAGTATCGAATCAGAACTAATATATGAATATTTTTCACCTCCTGCTTTTTACAAAAAAGTTTCGTATGATTTATTATACAATAGAAAGATTTATTATAGGATTTTCCGTGTTAAAAAAAATCCGATTTGAATTATTTGCAATACCTTGACAAAGATTTTTTGAAAAACATTTCACGTGGATTTGGATAATAATTTTTCCGTTGAACTGATAAATATTAATTAGCTTTTTTGGCAGGGATCAGGAATAACATCGATGGACCGGGTTAAGTGAAATAAGCAAAGTGATGATCGATTCCAGCAATTATTTTTGCAATTCTTAAATTACTTTTACTACTTAAAATATTAATCAAAATAAGAGCCGGCGGATTTTTTATTAGAAATATTCTGGGTATTATTGATTATAAGAGAATTAATGAAATGGTATATTTCCAGGTATAAAATCTTATAATCTTTGGACGGAATTTTTGTGGATTTATATACCGTTGACCTGTCAGAAACCTCATTAAAAATGAAACAACAATTATTCTTCTCATTTACCACGATATGCGCAGGAATAGCATTAGGCCAACCGGTATTGAATGCACAGAATCCTGTAAAGAATGATAAACCGAATGTTATTATTGTGATAACGGATGACCAGGGTTATGGAGATCTGGCTTGTCTGGGTAATAAAATTATTCATACTCCCAATATTGATAAATTTTATACTGATGCTGTAAGATTAACAAATTTCCATGTGTCACCCACCTGTGCGCCTACACGTTCTGCTATGCTGACAGGTCGTTATACCAATCGGTTGAATTGTTATCATACCATTGCAGGCCGTTCACTGGTATTTAAAGATGAAACCCTTATAGCCCGGATCTTTACGGAAAACGGTTATAAAACCGGTATGTTCGGAAAATGGCACATGGGAGATAATTATCCTTTTCGCCCTGAAGACCGGGGATTCCAGGAAGTTGTGAGGTTAGGCGGAGGGGGGATCTCGCAGGGTCCGGATTACTGGGGAAATGATTATTTCGATGATACATACTGGCATAACAGTGTGCCAGAGAAATATAATGGCTATTGCACTGATGTATTTTTTGAAAATGCTTTATCTTATATTGAAAAAAATAAAGATGAGCCATTTTTTGTATACCTGTCTACCAATGCCCCCCATGGGCCTCTCTTTCTTCCTGAAAAATATTACAATACCTATAAAAATGAACCATCGATCCAGGAAAACCAGAAACGATTTTATGGTATGATCACCAATATTGACGATAATTTCAAATTACTGGATGAAAAGCTGGATGATCTTGGTTTAAAGGATAATACCATTTTGATATTCATGACGGATAACGGAACTGCTTCAGGAATTATTTATCGCGACGGGAAAGCATATGGATATGATGGAGGGATGCGCGGTACAAAGAATAGTGAATATGACGGGGGCCATCGCGTCCCGTTTTTTATCCGATGGCCCAAAGCAAATATTAATGGAGGAAGGGATGCAAAAGAGCTTACAGCGCATATCGACATTTTTCCCACATTAGTGGATATGTGCGGATTGAAATTTGTGCCTGCGAAACCACTTGATGGCATCAGTCTGAAACCTTTACTGGAGGGAAATAACAAAAATTTCCCTGACAGGACCCTTATTGTTGATTCTCAGCGGGAACAGAACCTGGTTAAGTGGAGGAAATCAGCTGTAATGGACGATACATGGCGTTTGGTTAATGGGAAAGAATTGTTCAGGATAAATGAAGATCCAAAACAAGAAAACAATCTGGCCGCCGATAATCCTGAAGTTGTATCCCGCTTACGCGTAAGTTATGAAAAATGGTGGCAATCCATATTGGATGAAGGTGTGGATGAAAGATATGCATATATTGAAGTGGGAACTCCTTTTGAAAATCCTACAAGAATTAGTGCACATGATTTGCATACAGGATTCTGGGGAAATGTCTGGCATCAGCATGGGGCGCTGGAAGCTACCCAGGGTTCAGGAGTATTTAAAATTGAATTCACAAGTGAAGGGGATTACAAAATCAGTTTATGCCGTTACCCCAGGGAGAGCGGACTTGCAATTAATGAAGTATTCCCCGGTGTTAAACCAACTCTGGAAGTGAACGATCCTTTGCCGGCGAGTAAAAATGTAAACATGAAAACAGCCGTATTGTATTTGGCCGATTATGAAGGAATAAAAAAAGAAATAAAACCCGGAGATAAAGAAGGAACTTTTAATGTTTATATGCAGAAAGGTAAATTCGATCTCGAAGCACGAATGGTTGATGAAATGAACCGGATTTACCCGGCTTATTATATCTATATTGAAAAGCTCCGGTGATCGGTTAAGTTCTAACAAATGTATGATTTAGAGAAGTTTTTATATTCCTGAGATCGATTCTGATTAAGAGTTGAACTGTAAACTAAAACTATGTATAGCCAACGATATGAATAAAATATCTTCAATTTTATTTATAATATCAATTGCGACTTTTTTATCCTGCAAAGAGGAATTTGATAAATACCAGAAACCTGACTGGCTAAAAGGGAAATTATATTCCCAGATCGAAAGTACGCCTGACCTCGATTCATTTGCTGTTTGCCTGAAAATATCAGGCATGGATACCATAATAAATACCAGCGGGAGTTTTACTGTTTTTGCTCCGGACAATGAAGCGTTTATCGAATATCTCCTGAATAATCCTGCTTATAAAAGGATTTCTGACATACCAAAAAAAGTACTAACCGACCTGGTTAAATATCATATTGTTCAAAACTCCTGGACCGGGAATCAATTGCAGCAATTGGACATTTATGGCTGGATTGATCCGAAGGATCCAAATAATGATCAACCAAGAGGATATAAGCGTCAAACTCTGATGTACCAACCAAATAAAAAATATTGGGTGAAGGAAATCAAGGGAGAGGTGACAATTGTTGATTCCACTCTATCAAATGATTACAGGGTAATATTCTCTCCATCCCGCAAGTATGTACCGATTTTCTTCGATGCATTTTTAAAAAGCGCTGAAATTGATCCACCTGACTATGAATATTACTTTAACAAATCCTATGATCCCGGTAATATTTATTTTGCGGGTGCAAAAGTAATAAGCCACGAAATTTATGCTGAAAACGGGATTGTTTACCAGGTGGATAAAGTAGTAGAACCATTATTAAACGGGGAAGAACTGCTGAGTTCACAAAAGAATGGTCATGACTACAGCGAATATTTGAGCCTGTTGCATTATTTTGGCACCGTTACTTACAATAGTGAGGAAACTGAAAAATTGCCGGGATATGCTGAGGGATTAGAAGTTGATTATTTATATGATTTGCATTATCCCAAACTGGTTTTTGATGCTCACAGCGAGTTAACCGGTCCCGGGACAACCAACTCAATTTATACCATCAGATATCAATACGGACTAGTAGCTCCAACCAATGATGCTCTCCAGGAACTATATGATAATGTTATTACAAGTAATAGTGGTTATCCTCACTGGGGATCTGCTTCAGAAATTCCCGATAATGTAAAGAGGATCATCGTAGAATCGCATATGAGTTCTGAGCCGGTTTATCTTTCCAATCTGGATAAAGGATTTGTAAATGGTGAAAAGGATATGGTATTATTAGATCCATCTGTTGTAATCCAAAAATCCTATGGTAGTAATTGCACTTTTCTTGGAATTAAACATGCAATTGTACCCAGGGCTTTTTCAAGTGTAACCGGACCTGTATATCTCCGTCCCGGATTTTCAGTTTACCGGCAGGCAATGGAAATTACCAATATTCTTGCTGCTGTGAAGAGAAAGAACGCAAACTACTCCTTTTTCATTATACCTGACGAAATTATCAGATTTGACTCCTCGTTAATGGCGCAGTATATTGATGAGCGCAGGTTTTTTATGCAATCGTTCAGCAGGTCGGATCTGAGACTGATAAAGCGGACAACTAACGATTTGACTATCCAGTTGCTTAACCAGGTAGGGACGAGAACTCCTTCAGGAATCCCTAAAAAGGAATTTATCCCAAACCTGGCTGGAAATTTTATTGTTTATGAATCTGACAATGGCCTGGTGAGTGGGGGAGTATCTTCGAAATTCGGGTATTCAGGGGATTCCGTGATTGAAATACACCCGGTTGTTCTTGATGAACCTGCTGATAATGGGAAATGCTATAGTGTTAATGGCTGGTTCAGTTTTCCGCGTACTGACCTGTATTCTACTCTCCAGGGGTTTTCAGGATTCTTCAATCTGCTGAAAAAAGCAGGACTGGTGGATAATGTATTCTATAAATTAAAATTCATCTCCCCGGGTGAATTTTATACAGTTATCGTACCTTCTGATTCTGCTATTCAGAGTATTAATACTGATACTCTCTCAACAGTGGAATTAGCACAGTTTCTCAAATATCATTTTATAAAAGGGGCATTGATTTTTACTGATGGAGTTGCCACACCAGGTAATTATGAAACTCTCAGGATTGATGAATCATCAACCCTGTATAATTCTAAGTATAGTGTTCTGAATATTAACCCGGGAACAGATAAAATCGATATTCTTGACCAAAATGGGTCCACCTTATATTCTATTAAGGAATCCGATGAAAAGACTAATTTGATGACCGCAGTGGATATTGATGATGATCCGGTTTCTGTAAATTATGTTATTACTGCCATAGTCCATAAAATTAATACTGTTTTGCTTAAATAATAGATTCTCACTAAAGTTGATTATCTCAGAACCATTGAAAGTTATGAAAAAAACAGGGCTGTTTTTTACTATTTTAACACTATTGACCATATTCATTCTTGACAATGCGGTTGGGCAAACTGTGATAAGAGGGAAGATTACAGACAAAGAATCCAACGATCCCATCATCGGTGCAAATGTTGTAGAATATGATAAAAATGATCGTGTAGTAAGCGGCACCATTTCAGACCTGAATGGGAATTATGTATTACAGGTTACTTATCCGGATGCAGAAATCAGGTATAGTTTCATTGGTTCTAAATCACAAACCATTAAAATTAATTCAAGAAGTATAATTGATATTCTATTGGAACCTGAGGCAATTAATCTGGAAGAAGCCATAATTGTGGCAAAAAAATCAGACACTGATCCATTAACGGGAGTTTCCATAAGAGACAGGACTACTGCATCGGTAAAAGTAGATATGGCGCAGTTCCGGAATGCAAGTGGATTGTCTGTTGATGATGCACTTCAGGGGCAGGTAACAGGATTGGATATCATGTCATCTGGCGCACCCGGAAGTGGATCTTCGATTGTAATCAGGGGATTAGGATCACTTGGAAATTCCAAACCACTGATTGTTGTCGATGGAATAGCCCAGAATATAACAATCGGAAGCGATTTTGATCTCGCATCATCCAACCAGGAGGATATTGGCGCCTTGCTGAATATTGCGCCCCAGGATATCAAATCCATCGAGGTTCTAAAAGATGCTACTTCCACTGCCGTATGGGGATCCAAAGGGGCTGACGGAGTTTTACTCATTGAAACCAACCGGGGTAGTAAAGGGAAAACCAGTTTTAATTTTCAATATAAACACACATTAAAAAAACAACCTCCACCAATCCCAATGCTCAACGGTGATGAATACATTACCATGCAACTTGATGAATTACAAAATGCTTTGGGAATTTTTGAGGTGCCTGATGAAATTGCGTATAATACCGATTACATTGATTTTTACAACTATTCAGCAAACACAGACTGGATTAATGAAATTACACGACTTGGTTCAAATAAGGATTATTATTTTAAAATGAGCGGTGGTGGAGAAAAAACCACTTTTTTTACTTCTTTGAACTATAGTAATGAACTCGGCACTACCTTAAATGAAGGTTTCAAACGTCTGTCTACCCGTATAAATCTGGATTATACCTTATCAAAACAATTAAGTTTTTCTGTAAATTTTGATTATACCAATAGCTATAAAGATGGAAATTACATTTTCAAGGGCGTTGATATAAATAATGACGGGATAAACGATAATGTCAATATCCGGCAAATGGCCTATATGAAAGCGCCGAACATGAGCATATTCAAGCATGATCAGTTCGGAAACAGGACCAATGAATATTTTACACCGATCAATAGTTACCAGGGAAGCGGGATTGAATATTTTAATCCTGCTGCTATTGCGAACCTTAGCCAGAATGATGAAAGTAGTAATATCCTTCAAAACAGTTTTGTCTTAAGGTACAAAATGAATAAATGGATTAATTTTAATGAAACTATATCCTTCCAGTACTCCAACCAGATAAAAAGTATTTTTTTACCCTATACTGCAATCGGAGCAGATTGGCTTGACTCCCGTATCAATCAGAGCCAGGAGGGAAATTCAGTGAATGACAGGTTATCGGCCAGATCCCAGGTAATCATGACTCCTGTTGTTAATTCCACCCATTCCCTCATTACAACTATACTTTATGAATTCAGCCAAAATTCCGGTGAATGGACACAAATTAACGGGACTAAAGGACCGAGCCTTGATATCACCGACCCTGCTGCCGGTCAACCCATAGCCTCATTAAGTTCAGGTTCAAGCAAATCAAGGGCAATGGGTGCGTTAGGGAGTGTTAATTATAAATTAAAAGATAAATATATAGCATCGTTTATTTTAAGAGCTGATGCCAATTCCTCATTTGGGATTAATAACCGCTGGGGTTTATTCCCCAGTGCGTCTGTCGGATGGAGATTTAGCAAGGAGCCCTTGTTTGAATCACTAAAATTCGTGAACGATGGAAAAATAACCCTGGGATATGGACAGGCCGGGAAGGAACCGGGTAATCCTTATGACAGGTTTGGAATATTTAATAATGCCAATCCCAGCAAATACATTACTTCCCCGGCTGTAATACAAACCCAGATACAACTTGCCAACCTGAAATGGCAGACGGTTGAATCATGGAACCTGGGTTGGGTAAGTTCACATTTTGATAACAGGTTATATATTTCTTTTGATTTATATAAAAAGATCACCAGTGATATCTTGTGGCGGAATTATAGTATTCCTGAATCTTCAGGTTTTAATCTGCTGAAGTTCTTTAATGGCGGAAAACTGGAAAACAAGGGATGGGAGACATCATTTCGTTATGATGTTTTACGAAAGTCAAAGTTCAAATTAGCGGTTAATTTTAACATATCTCATAACTTAAATTCATTCCTTGAATTCCCTGCCAACTTTAATAATTTTGTGGGAAGTACGATCGCTAATGGCGTATATCCCCGGATGGCACAATTAGGACAACCGGTTGGCTCATTCTACGGATTTAAGTACCTGGGAGTTTATCCGACTAATTCCGATGCAGTTGCAAAGGATGCAGCAGGAAATGTTAAGGTGGATGCTAACGGTAATCCAATACAGATGACTTTTGCCAATGGATATAAATTCCAGGGAGGTGATGCAAGGTATGATGATATTAATCACGATGGGGTTATCGATATAAATGATGTAGTTTATCTTGGAGATTCAAATCCGCTTTATACCGGAGGGATGGGTTTTAATACTTCCTGGAAAAGGATAAGATTATCCTGCCAGTTTTTATTTCGTGAAGGTTTTGATATAGTTAATGAGATCGCACTTGAAACAGAAGGTGTTCTGGATAAAAATAATCAAAGCAAGGCAGTTTTACGTCGATGGAGAAAAGAAGGAGACAATGAACCTAACATGCTTCCCAGGGCTTATATGGATAGTCCGGCCAATAATCTTGGATCGGACAGGTATGTCGAACCAGGCGATTTCTTAAGACTGAATAACCTGTCTTTAGAATATTCATTGGATAAAAAATTTGTGGAACGGATTGGCCTGAATATGTTAGAGGTTGGAATAAACTTAAGAAAAATCTGGACATTGACAAACTACTCAGGGCAAGATCCCGAGATTAGCCAGACGGTTGATGATCCATTCTGGTTTGGCACTGATAACGGGATTACACCAACTCCTGCAGTCTACTCATTTTATGTAAATATTATGTTTTAAATTATTTATTCATATAAGACCATGTCGACTCAAAGATTTAACAATTCTATTTTTCGCATTTTCCTGATAGGATTATTATTTTTCACAGGGAGTTGCAGCGAATGGTTCAACCTGACGCCTCCGGATGGACTTGTTTTGGACGAGTACTGGAAAACCAAAGAAGATGTTAAAGCCAAACTTATGGGCGCTTATCAGCAATTTGCGAAAATGGATGAGAATCTTTTTAACTATGGAGAGATCAGGGCCGACATGATCATGCAAGCCGATAATACACTTACCGATCATAGAAATATCATGAACGGAAATATATTTGCCGATAACTCTTTATGCGATTGGGGCGATTTTTATAAAATAATTAACTATTGCAATAATGTAATGAAATACGCTCCGGAGGTACTGAAAATAGATAAAACATTTACAGAATTCCAGATGGAAGCATATAAGTCTGAAGCCGTTTTCCTCAGGAGCCTGGCTTATTTTTACCTGGTCCGGATTTTTAAGGATGTTCCATTTGTGCTGGACGCTACAGATACGGATAATGTTGATTTTTTCCCTTCTTTGTCTTCAGGAGAAGAAATCCTGGCTCATATTAAAACCGATCTGAAAGAAGCGCGCCTGAAGATACCGACCACGTACAGTACCCTGGAAGAGAATAAGGGCAGGGCTACGCAGGCAGCTATCGATGCTTTATTGGCAGATATTTGCCTTTGGAATTTTGAATATGAAGAATGCCTGACGTTTGTAAATAACATTATTAATTCCAATACATATTTCCTTTTACCATCCAGTAAATGGTTTGAACTGTACTTTCCGGGCAATTCTCTGGAAGGAATATTTGAGCTGGAGTTTGATAGTCAAAACGGGCAAAGTAATTCATTATATCAGAATACCTATGTTTTGAAATATTACCAGGCCAGCAATTATGCAATGGATATATTATTGCCTGAGTTGTCAAAAGAGATCATAAGGGGCAGGGGGTCAATATCATCGGAATCAAAAGGTTTTAAAGTCTGGAAGTATTGCGGGGGAGCTTCGGATCAGAACACTGTCAGACCTTCATCGATCAGCGGAAGCTGCAATTTCATTGTCTACCGCTTTGCTGATATATTATTGATGAAGGCTGAATCATTGTCTCAACTGGGAGATTATGATGAAGCCCTGGGTTTAATCAATGAAATTCGCAGGAGAGCTTTAATGGAGGATGTTAATGCCCAGCATACCCCTGAAAGTATTGAGGATTTAATTCTTACAGAGAGAGCAAAAGAATTAGCCTTTGAAGGTAAAAGATGGTTTGATTTACTGCGCATGGGAAGAAGAGATAATTTTGCACGGAAAAAGAAACTTATTGAAATTATTGTGCAAAATGTCCCTTCTACCCAGAAACTGGTTCTTGCTTCCAAACTTACTGACCCGAATGGCTGGTACTTACCCGTTTCAAGCCATGAACTGGAATCA
>CAYGFI010000159.1:10644-11406 GCA_964349045.1 uncultured Chitinophaga sp. | reverse complement strand
GTAATCAATACTCTGTTTTAAAAAGGATTGTAAAATAAAGAAAAACTTTCGGGCTTTGCAATTAATTAATATTTCAGACCGGAATATTCGATCAGATCACATTTAATTGAGCCAATTTTGAGGGTAAATTCAACTCTGATAGGAACTCTGTTCCGGTCGGCTGAGAGATAGATGGTCATATCGTCTTCATGTTCGAAAACGCGTCCGGGTTCAACGTAAGGGACAAGTTTAATACACTGGTATTTATCTTTTCTCGTTTTTACCGTTACAATTCCCCGGTATCTCATATCAAAAGGGAAAACCTCGTTATCGAAAAAAGTATTTATTTTAATAATATCCCCGGGGATCATTTTTTCAAAATTCATATTTCTGATATAATAAAAAACAGCAACCATATCACGGATATCTGGTGGGACTATGAACTCTTTGTTTTTACTGTTTATTACCCGGAGGTTTTTATGATCGAAAAATGCCAGATCGTAACGCTTATACCTGCCTTCACTTATATCTCTTACCGATTTATAGGGTAAGGAGGTCTCTGGGTTGAAATAGGACTGGTATTCGTCCCTGACCTTATAAATAACATCTGCCAGTCCTATAGTGGTAGCAAGCATTTTGGAGTGGTAAACTTTTTTACCTTCATATTCCGTTTCAACCAGTTCGGCATCAATATAACCACCATTTATCATGCCATAATAGAGAACAAATTTAAGTTTTTCACCGGGAACATATCTATTATTCAGATTATTCTGGGCATTACTA
>CAYGFI010000159.1:0-10634 GCA_964349045.1 uncultured Chitinophaga sp. | reverse complement strand
GCATAAGAATATAATCCACCGGGTCAAAAACTATGCCCTGTTTTAAAATATTTTATTTACAGGAATGGTTGCGACAAAATCTTTAAGGTAAAAGGGTTCAAAATAAGCAAGGTTTTCAAATTTACTTTCATTAAATTTCTTATTGGCATGTTTCGTCATATAACTTGCAGAAGGATGAAATCCATCATGGAAAAAGGCAGAATCATTCTGAATCAGATCACGGCATTTCATAGCTCCGTTACCAAAGAAATGAATGCTTTTTTCCCGGAATAATGGCAGGAAAGAATCCGGATGGATGATTTCTGCCTTTATTTCCCTGAGTTCTTTTAGTTTGCAGTTAAATATGGCAGAGTAAACCTCCATCCTTCTGGCATCGATCATCGGGCAAAGCAGGATTTTTGAATTCCCTGAAAAATCAGGGTGTTTTTCCAGAAACCCGGATGCCATACTGAGAAGCGTGCTGACAGAAATAAGGGGAACATTTAATGCGAAAGCCATACCTTTTGCAGTTGAAACCCCTATTCGCAGACCGGTATATGAACCGGGTCCTTTACTGACTGCAATGGCAGAAAGATCCCGGGGCGTAAAACCGGATTCTTTCAAAGCATCCGTGATAAAAGGAGTTAACTGAGAGGCATGTGATTTTGCATCGGTTACTTCCCTTACTGACAATATTTCCCCATCCCCCGAAACAGAAACACTGCAAACAGATGTGGAAGTTTCAATGCAAAGAATTAAGGTCATAATTACTGTAACGGTTACTTTTCTTTTTCACCTTTGAATAGGTCTTTGATATCAACAATTTCGATCGAAGTTTTGTTCTGCAGTTTTTTAGAAACGGCTGAATATGGGGCAGAGATAATTTCATCGTCAATCTCCAGTCCTGAAGAAATTTCAATATACTTATCGTCCTGAATACCTGTTTGCACGGTTTTCATCATTGCTTTTCCATCTTTTGCAACGAAAACTACAATTAATTCATCTTTTTTATTCCTGGTTTTTTGGTCGTCAGATTTATTAAGAGTAGTATCCTGAACAATCAGCAGGGTATCCGGGCGGGTGGTAACAGCCTGGAGAGGAATGGTAAACACGCCGAATTTTCTTGAGGTCTGAATATCTGAAGCAGCCGACATGCCGGGCCGAAGGGGATATTGATTTCTTTCGCTTACCAGATCGCCATAATCTTCACTGATTAACAGGATTTTCACGTTAAAGTTTGTAACCTGATCGGTTGTAAGGCCTGTTGTCTTTGCAGAAACGGGGATTTCCGTAACAAGGCCTTTGAATTTCCTGCTCAGATAGGCATCCATTTCAATAAGAGCCGTATCAGATTTATGAACCTTCACGATATCATTTTCATTAACCTCCACTTCCACTTCCATACGGGTAAGATCGGCAATACGAAGCATTTCAGTACCGGTCATAAAATTGGTGCCAAGAACGCGCTCACCCAGTTCAACGTTAAGCATCGAGACAGTCCCGCTCATTGGAGCATATATCGATGTTTTCCTTAGATTTTCCTGGGCTTCTTTCATATATGCCAGAGCGCTCTCCACAGAATAGTTTGCCGCTTCCTTTTCAGCAAGAGCAGAAGTGTAAGAAGAACTGATCTGTTCAAATTCGGCTTCGGAAATAGCTTTTTGTTCCCAAAGGCTTTTATTACGGTCAAAATCTTGTTTTGACTGAATCAGCCGGGCTTCTGATTGTTTAAGCCGTGCTTTGGCATTATTAGCTGAAGCCTCAGCTCCATTAAGCACTGAAATGTAATTATCGGGTCGGATTTTAACAAGAAGGTTACCTTTTTCCACGAAATCACCTTCTTTGACATTAAGTTCAACAATTTCGCCGGATACTTCGGGACTGATTTTGACCTCAGTCTCGGGCTGGACCTTTCCATTCGCGGTAATTACCTCTATAATGTCTCTTTTTTCACCTTTTTCAACAGCCACTTTTATTTTTACTTCACTTCCGATCCACCCTTTCTTTTTACCGACTACGAGCGCTACTACAGCAATGACCGCAATAATCACAATATAAATGAGAATTTTTTTTGATTTCATCAAATTACAATTTAATGGGTTCTCCCCTGTAAAAATTAAGAATATTGGTTTTAAATATATAGTTGTACTTAGCTTGCAGCAGGTCAGACTGGGTGCGTGTAAGCTGATTTTTTGCCACATTAAAATCGACTGCATTTACAAGGCCAACCTGGTATTTTTCCTGTGTATATTTAAATGATTCTTCCATTGAGACCAATGCTTTTTCGGTAGCGCGGTATTTTTTAAGTGCACCCAGAGCATCAGCATACGCCTGTTGAATTTCTTTATAAAGGAAATTTTTAGCATTTGCAAGGTCAAGCTCTGAACTTTCCAGATTAAGCCTGGAATTTTTAATCCCGTTCCTGATCTGATAATTAGCAAAGATAGGAACACTTAATGAGAGAAACAGGCTGGTACTTGCATTATCGCGTATCTGTTCATTCATTGGGTAGGTACTATCATCGATTTTTGTTCGTATATCAGAATAGCCTGATCCATAACTAGCCGATAATCTGAGCTTTGGAATACGACTTCCTTTCGCGATATCAAGCCCGGATCCGGCCGCAGAAAGTTTATATTCAGCGCCTTTAATCTGAGGAAGAGTAGCAACAGCGTCAGCAAAAACCATTCCGACACCAAAAAGCAATTCGTTTTCTTCAACATCAGAAAGAATTGGAATTACAATTTTAAAATTTTCAGCAGATGCAAGATCCAGAATCTGGGCCAGGTTCAGGTAAGAAAGGACCAGATCGTTCCCGGAGTTAACCACCTGAAGTTCTTCTGACGCTTGTTGTGACTGAATTTCCAGAAGCCCTCCTTTTGCCAGGCTTCCTGCTTCAACCAGAACCCGGGTTCGGTTAACCTGAAGACGCGTTATTTCGAGTTGGGCTTTTGCCACTTCAAGTAGTTCAGTATTAAAAAGTATCTGTAAGTAGGCCGCGGCAATATTTAAGGCGATATCATTTTTAAGTTTTTCAAGATCCTGAAGACTGGCCTGAAGATTAAATTCATTCTGTCGGATGGTATTCACAGTTTGAAATCCCCCGAAAAGAGTAACCGAGGAATTAAGACTCATATTGATTGATTGGACGGTTTGGTTCTTAAATTCATAGGTTATAGGGTCGATCCCCTGTCCGAAAGTTACCCCATAAGAGCTTGAACCGTTCAGATTTGGAAGCCGCTCCATTCTTGACTGCTCAAGATTATTTTTATTATATTCGGTATTAAGGAATTGTTGTTTTATAAGAATATTATTCTGATGTGCATAGGTTATACATTGTTCAAGGCTCCATATCTCCTGAGAAAAGCCGGATAGAGGAATTATTAATCCGGAGAGTAAAAAGAAGAGTATAATTGTTAATTTTGACTTCATTGTATTTAAAATTTAAAAACTTAAAGATAACGAAAACCTAAAACAGAATCGTATAATGGAAGTGGAAAGAATAATTTTCTTTGATGGAGTAGGAGATGTACTGTTTAAAAAGAACTACAGAAGCAGGCGCTTAACGATACGAGTAAAAACCATTGATGATATAAAAGTTACCATTCCGGCGCATATTACTTACGGGCAGGCAGAGGCTTTCGTACGGGAAAAGGTCCTTTGGATAAAGAAGACACAGGAAAATCTGACAAAAAGGGCCGGAGAACCAACAGTTTTTCATGAACTCAGTGAATTCTCAACAATCCATCATGAATTAAAAATTGAAAGGGTTGAAGGGGAAAAAATACATAGAAAAATCAGCGATGGCAAAATTTTGATTTCGGTACCTTTTACGCAGGAAATTAAATCAAAAGTGGTGCAGGAAAAAATCCGGACCGCGATTCTTGAGGCCTGGAGGAAGGAAGCAAAGTCTATTTTACCCGTCAGAATTAATGCATTAGCAAAGCAATATGGATTTCAATACCGTAACCTGAACATTAAAAACATGAAAACCCGGTGGGGTAGCTGTACCGGGCATAATGGTATTAATCTGAATCTGCATCTTGTAAGGTTGCCCAACCACTTATGCGACTATATTATTCTGCATGAACTGGTTCACACGGTACATAAGAATCATGGAACAAGCTTTTGGGAAAACCTGGACAAGGTTTGCGGGGATGCAAAAGGTAAAGCCCGGGAATTAAAAAAATACCGGTTGGATATCTGGTGAGTCGCTGATAGTTAAAGAATTACTGCTGGTTTTAATTCTTTTGAAAGGATAACATCAAGGGCGTTTATATATTCGACAGCTTTTTGTTTGCCAAATATTTTTATAAATTCTCTTGAGATAAAATCCTTACCAGAATCGAGCCAATCAATATAATTTACATTGGGAAGCCGTCCTTTCTCGGTTTTATCCAAAAACCGCCGTAGATAATTGGAGCGTGAATGAAATGCAAGTAAGGCTTTAATTTCCAGTTTCAGATCTTCAGTCAGGTAGTTTTCAAGGAATTTTATTTCACTCGGCAGAACCTCGTAGGTAATTTCGTAATAATCGCAAAAGCTGTTGTTCCAGTTAATATAATGGATGAAATAATTAGATAATTTAAAAAGTTTACGGGAATCTTCGCTCTTGGTTGATTTTAGAAAAATACTATTCAGTTCACTTATATAATACTTCTTAACAGCGTGCTCCAGGATTTCGTGTATATCTTTAATGTGATGATCGTAGATTGAACTGAAGTTATAAAGAGAAAAACTTTTAGTATTAAAAAGAAGTATGGATTTTATGATATTCGCAATTAGCTGAGTTTCATCTTTAAAAAGAGAGGAAAGCGGAAAAATATTTTCATTGCTTATTTTTTTATACAGTTGGTCAGAAAAATAGCCCTGATTTAAAAGTTTTGCCTTTTCCGGATCGGGAAATAATTTCTCAAAATAACCGCGATAAGCATTGAAATATTCATATACCTTACTCTTTAACTGAGCTTTATGACCTGAAACGATTAATTGCAAGTAAAGCGGATAATACTTTTCATCACCTAATATTTTAGCCTTCGCTCTTTTATTAAGATAATGCTTTACTGTTATTTTTCGGGTTTTCCCGGTCATTATGAGAGTAGAATTATTGGAGGGATAAATATACTTAATCAGATTTGAATTTGTCAAGTCAATTTGAATATTTTGATATATTTTACCAAATTAAATCATGGATCAACAGATTTGATGAAGAAAAGGGAAGGTTTTGAGACAAGCTCAGTTTAGGTTGGTTTTGTATTAAGGCAACATTTTGTAATTATTTGTGGATCAACAAATAATAATTTAGAATTATTCTATTTTTATTCTATCAGCAAGGTATAAAGGATTTATATATTTTAGTAGTCTTTTTACTTACCTGGCAGGAATGGATGATAATAAATCAGCAATAATTATCGGCGCCGGAATCGGTGGAATTTCAACGGCTATTTTTCTATCAAGAAAAGGTTACAAGGTTGATATTTTTGAAAAAAATCTCTTTCCCGGCGGACGTTGTGGACAGATTTTGCGGGATGGACATCGTTTTGACATCGGGGCAACCCTGTTAATGATGCCTTCCATTTACCGAAATGTTTTTGAATCACTTGGATTAGATTTCGATGACAGTTTTGTATTGAGGGATTTACCAACTATTTATACAGTCTATTTCAGAAAAGGGGAGAATTTATCATTTTCAACAGATAATGAAGTGATGAAATCTCAGCTTGAGGCATTTGAGATGGGCGGTTACCTGAATTTCAGAAATTATATTTCAGGCGGATATGGTTTTTTCACGTTAGCGATGCACCAGCTTTTAGGAAGAAATTTTAACCATTTGTCAGAATTTATTACTTTCAAAAACATTTTATTGCTTATTAAACTAAAAGCCTATCTTAAGCATAAAAATTATATCCGTAGATTTTTCAGGAATCCAAAATTACGCCAGGCATTCACTTTTCAGAATATTTATGTGGGTCAGAATCCACTTGATGCTCCCGCATTGTTTGCCATGCTTCCTGCCGCGGAATTGACAGAAGGCGCACTTTTCCCGATTGGAGGGATGTATAGCATTACTGAAAAGCTGGTTGATTCGGCAAAAGAACTTGGAGTGAATTTTCATTTTGGAGAACCGGTATTAAAAATAAAAACTTCAGGAAAAATTGCTGAAAGTGTTGTATTTTCAGATGGTAGCAGCCAGCAGGCAGATATCATTGTTGCAAATGCCGATCTTCCTTATGTTTATAGGGAATTATTACCGGATAAGAGAGTCGCAAGGCGACTCGGGAGAAAAAAATTTGCCTGTTCCGCGATGGTTTTTCACTGGGGATTAAAAAATGTATATCACCAGCTTGGCCATCATAGTATTTTTCTTTCAGACGATTTAAAGGGAAGTATGAACAGGATTTTTAAATATCATTCTCTTTCTGATAATCCCAGCTTCTATATTCATGCTCCGGTAAGAACAGACCCATCGGCAGCTCCCGGGGGGGAGGATTCACTATCGGTGATCATACCAATGGGACACCTTAACCCGCATGAAGATCAGAACTGGAACCAATTGATTAAAACCGCCAGGAATGCGATTTTTAACCGGTTAAAGGAAATTGGAATAGAAGATATTGAGGAAAATATAAAGTTTGAGATTTGTTACCCTCCTACAACCTGGGAAGGTATTTTTAATGTTTCAAAAGGATCGGTATTCGGGAGTTTAAAACACACCGTAATGCAGATGGGATATTTCAGGCCCCATAACCGGCATCATCGTTACCGGAATCTTTATTTTGTCGGCGGCAGTACCCATCCGGGGAATGGGGTACCGTTGGTTCTTTTGTCGGCTAAACTGACATCGGAGCGCATTTTAACGGGGGATTAAAAAGTTTTTAATTGCATAATTTATGGAATAGATTTTGTGCAAAAGTCTGAAGTTTAAATTGAGCAAGAATCAAAATGGAAACAAAAACCAGTACATACCTTGAAATCTGCAGTGAACTGAATTTCGATAAGATCATTGATCATCCGAATATTCTCATTGCCGCGAATTTTTGGGAAGAAGACCGGTTTCGCGCTGCCAGGTTTTGTTATAAATTAATGCGCGAGATTGACGATCTGATTGATAATTATAAATCCGAATTCATTGTAATTGAAGAGAGTGACAGGGAATTGTTTATTTCAAAAGTAAATCAGTGGATTACCTCCATCAGAAACCAATCTCCTGATAACCCCTTTCAAAAAGAACTCATAGATACTTTTAATACATTCAGGATCCCGGTTTGGACCATGGAAACCTTTGCAAAATCGATGATTTACGATATATACCACAACGGTTTTTGCAGCCTTGAGAGCTTCCTCGAGTATTCGCGGGGAGCCAGTATTGCTCCCGCCTCGGTTTTCGTTCATTTATGTGGCATCACGAAAGGACCAGAAGGATATGGTGCACCGGTTTATGATGTAAAAATGGCCGCGACTCCTTGTGCAATATTCAGTTACCTGGTTCATATTATCAGGGATTTTCAAAAGGATCAGACCAGCAACCTTAACTATTTTGCAGATGATATGATTCTAAAGTATGGATTAAGCAGGGAAGAATTGTACGAAATGGCTCTTGGTGGAAGAATTAAAGACGGATTCAGATCCATGATCAGGGAATATTTCCATTTAGCCGATCAGTATCGGTTGAAAACCTATGAAATGATCCGGGAAATAAGTCCATTTCTGGCTCCCAGGTACCAGTTAAGCCTTGAGATTATTTTTAACCTGTACCTGATGGTTTTTGAGAGGATCAATGTTGAGGAAGGGAATTTTAGTAAGGAAGAGCTCAATCCGACGGCAGATGAAATTAAGTCGAGAGTTTATCAGACGATTTACAGTTTTGAGGAAGTTAAACTGCGGCAAATTATATCCTGCTAAATAATTAAGTTTACAGCTGAGACACGAATAAAATTATTATTAACTTAAGATTAAGTTAAAAAGTAAAACCATGGAGAAATTAAAAATTATAATCCTGGTTATCAGTGTTCTGATTTTTCCAAAAATTTTATTCGGGCAACCAACCGGTAAAATCGTTACTGGCGAAAAGCATATAATCCACTCTGAAATAATAGGTGAAGACAAGGAATATTGGGTTCATTTACCTGTGAATTATGATAATTGCATAGATAAATATCCTGTTCTATACATTACTGATGGTGATGAACATTTTTTTCTTGCTTCCGGGATTACTGAATTTATGAGTTCGCAGTATGTGATTCCGGAACTGATTGTTATAGCAATCTTTCATAAAGACCGAAACCACGACCTTACACCAACTCATTGTACAGCAGATAACGACGGGTTTAAAAGTGATGCATTAAAAGTAAGTGGGGGTGGTGGAAAACTATTAGAGTTTATAGAAAAAGAGCTTATTGTAGAAATAGAAAACAACTATAGAACAGGGCCTTATCGTATTCTTGCAGGCCATTCATTGGGCGGTTTATTTTCTGTTTATGTATATTTAAATCGTAATCAACTTTTTAATGCATTTATTGCAATGGATCCTGCCTTAACCTGGGATAATTATCTTTGCGAGCGAACACTTAAGACCTTAACGTATCAATCGCCGAATTTAAATAACAAATTATATATTTCTTCAGCACACAACGCTCCTTACGGAAAGCGTGATAAAAGTCCTTTCAGATTATCTCAGGATTCGTTTTACAAGGTATTAAAAGCAAAACAAGATAGTAACTCAAAACATGACTATTTTGAAGATCAGAATCATTTGACCGTTCCTTATCAAAGTTTATATACCGCTTTGTCCTATATTTTCTCTGGTTTTTATATTTTAGACGACCCGCAATTCGTTTTAGATGTTCCATTTATACAGGAGCATTACAAAAGGGAATCAAATTATTATGGAATAGAATTTACACCACCCGAGCGATTAATAGAGATGTTGGGGAAAGATTTTCTTTTTGATAAGAATGATTATAATAAATCTTTAGAGTTTTTTAAATTAAACACCATTAATTATCCATCTTCATACAAATCGTTTGAATATCTGGCTAAAGCATATAAAGCCTCAGGAAATGCAGAAGATGCAATCTTTAATTTAAAAAAAGCCCTCGAATTGAATCCTGAAAACAACGAAATTCAAAAAATATTGATTGAACTTGAAAGACAATAACTTAGAGAATTGACTAAAAAAGGAATTTACTTTCATGCTCTAAAGTGTGCACTTGTTGCCATTTTTTGTATAGTGTAAGTTGCTGCTTACAGTCTTTGGATTTTTCTCATGTGCCAAATCTATGCACACAACTTCAGCTTATAAGAACGGGGTTGGTAGAGGGGATACCTTCAGCCTGAAGAAAGCCTGAGTGTTGCTCAAAAGAATTTCCGATCCCTCCATCCGGCAACCGGACGAACTATTGATGGGAAATCTCAAACTCTGACCTGAGAAATTTATCAGATTAATGCTGGAATTTTTATAAACCCGGGGAGGCAGGTGGCCGAAGGCTTACGTTTAACCAGGAAAAACAGGACATCCTTAATTTGCCCTAACCGCCCGGCGGTAGGCCCAGTGCCGGCATTCATAGGATTATTATTCGGTTTTCTAATATTTAAATTTAAACAACTAATTTCAGACTAAGAAAGAGCCAGGCATTGGGCTTACCGCTTATTATGTGGCGTTATTTATCTTTTATTCGATTCTCAATATCCATTTGTTCGTGAAGAATTCTTGTGATCTCAATTGTATCATCTTCAATCCGTCGATAAAAAATAATGTGTCTACCTGCTTTAAATCCCAATAAGTTTTCCTTCACGCCTGAATAATTCCTTCCTAGACCGGGATTTATTGCAACCTCCTTGCAATTTTCAATAAGCATGTAGTAATAACTGTCTGCTTGATCTTCAGACCATTTCTTTAAAGTATAATTCCAAATCTGAGCTAAGTCAAAAACTGCTTTATTGGTGAATTTATAATTAGCCATTCAAGTTCTTTTTAGCTTTTAAATTACTCAAATGTACTTCAGGATGATAATCATGTGCAATTCCACTTTCAATGCCTTCTTGAATTGCTTCCCTTAATGCCATTATCTTGTTTTCTTCTTCTTCTAAAAGCCTTAATCCAGCACGAACGACTTCACTTGCATTTTTATATCGCCCTGAAGAAATTCTGCTTTTAATAAAACTGTCAAAATAGTCTCCTATTGATATTGAAGTGTTTCTATCCATATCTCATTATTTTTTCTTCAAATATACCAAATATTGGTACTAAAGTCAAACGGAGTTTCCTTTTTTTTTAATCCCACATAACGATTGTATTCACGCACAATTGTGCCTATTCCCTTATTTATTAAAAACTATTCCAAATCCTCACCAACCATGTTGAAGAACCTTGTCATTCCGAATGAAGCGAAGCGGAGTGAGGAATCTTTTTTATTGCTCAATCCCAATCCTTATTTCTAATTATTCCAATAGCATTTGCCCTTCGTTATTTTTGAAGAGATTCCTCACTGCGTTCGGAATGACAGGCTTTCCTGTTTCGGGGAGAAGAGGCCGGGGCGGCAAAGCCGCCCCGGCCTCTTCCTTTACAGGATTTGTTGTCATTCCGAATGAAGCGAAGTGAGGAATCTTTTTTAATTCCCTCCTTTTATGAAATAAAATTAAACAATTCACTTTCT
>CAYGFI010000158.1:0-11451 GCA_964349045.1 uncultured Chitinophaga sp. | reverse complement strand
ATCTAAAAACAATAATAGTTGATTAAGAATCGGCTGTCCGGTAAAATTTGTACTTTTACTCATGGTTATACTTTAAAGGGTAGTATCTTCAAAGATAACCATCTGGGTTGGTCTTAACCGGCCAACCCTCTTTTTAATCTCTGTGGGTAAATTCCCCGCAGCTCTGCTGCGATTGAAAATGTTTTTTGTTAATACCTCGGCAGCTCTGCTGCGAGGTAGTTTATTGAACAAGAATTAAAAAACTTCTGTTATCTCAATGATTAATCGGGGTTACTTTTATTCAACTTTTTCGATACTATTCGGATTAATTCCCTTCTGTCAATTTTTAGAGAGTTGTTCCTGGGGAATTTATCCACATATACAAAGTCTTTTGTTTGAAGATGACGATAAAGCTTGTTTTCAATGATTATTTTGTATGATTGCTCTTCAGAAGGATGTTTCCCCCTTTCGAACACGAGTATTACCTTTTGTCCCAGCAATGTATCACGCAGGGCAATCACAGCACATTCCAATCCGGTACCAGCTCTTATTTCAGCTTCCAATTCTTCGGCTACAATTTTAATTCCGCCTGAGTTTATAAGGTTATCGTAACGGCCGATCCACCTAAAGGAATTGTTTCCGGTAAGTTCAACCATGTCATTGGTTATGATCCGGACCTGGAGATATTGGGCTTCAATTACAAGGCAGTTTCTTTCATCTATGTCGAGTTTTATACCGGGCAGGGCACGGTAAAAGGGTTCAGCATTCATGCCATTTATCTGGCGTACAGCGATATGGGAGCATGTTTCGGCCATTCCATAGGTGGCATATGCTTCGATAGGAAGCTGCGATAGTTTTTTTTCAAGATCAGCATGAATTTCAGCGCCCCCGACGATCAGTTTTTTTATTGCAGGTATATTTTCATCTGGTCCGAGGGTGTTTAGTACCTGAAGGGGCACCATGGCAATGAAATCGACTGATCCAATTCCCGAAAGATCTGGTTGCCTTTTGGGCTCAATCAGTTGTAAATTAAGGCCTCCTGCGATACACCGGATCATCATCATTTTTCCGGCAATATAATCAATGGGTAAACATAACACGGCCGTTTGTCCTTTCTTCAGATCGAAGTAAGTGCAGGTGTTTTCCGCCGAATGGATCATGGATTGCTTTGATAAATGCAACTCCTTTGATTTTCCCGTTGTACCAGAGGAGAATTGCACAATGATTTCTGAATCATTAAACCAGTTGAGAATAAATTGATAAACGGCTTTCTCCCAGGAAGGAGTTTTTTCGTCCCCTGTTTTCGATTTCGAAAAGCTGAGGAGTTCCGCCCGGGTAAAGGATTTTTTATTGATAGTCAGAACGGCATTATTCATGGCTTTTATACATTGGTAAAATCCGAAAGATCCCAATTCCGGTCCGGGTCATAATACAATCTGTCATCATAGCGGTATAGCGGGGAAGGAATATTGTCCGTGTATAGCGAACCTGTACTCAATCCGTGTGCGATCGGGTTGTTCAGCGTATAGGTCCATTGTGCAATAGCATTCAGTCCGATATTGGTTTCCAACGCTGAGGTGATCCAGCAGTCCGTTTTGAATTTCCCGGCGAGTTCGATCCACTCTGTACATGGGGCAATACCACCCAACAGGCCGGGTTTTAGCACGAGATAATGTGGCCTGATTGTTTCCAGCAGCTTTTTTTTAGCGGCAATGGAATGTATGCCGATCAGTTCCTCATCAAGAGCAATGGGTATGGGAGACGATGCACAGAGTTCGGCCATGGATCCCATATGTCCCGCAGGAATGGGCTGTTCTATGCTGTGCAGGTCATATTCAGCCAGATACTTGAGGTATTCAAGTGCTTTTCCGGGTCTGAATGCGCCATTTGCATCCACTCGCAATTCAAGCTCTTCTGATGTGTAATGTTTACGCAGGTAACGCAATAAGTCCAGTTCATCTTCAAAGTTCAGGGCGCCGATCTTTAGTTTCAAACATGTAAAGCCATCTTTAAGTCTTTGCCTGATCTGACGCATCATTTCTTCCTTTTGGCCCATCCAGATCAAACCATTGATCCTTACTGAATCTTTTCCCTCCGTGAAGCTTGAAGGATACAATAATTTCGAACCCATTACCCGAAGGTCATTTCCGGCTGTTTCAAGAGCGAATGCAAGAGAAGGCAAACCGGTCAGTGAGGAATCAGCAATGTGTTCACCCTGGTTAATATGGTTGATAATTTGATTCAGCTTATCAGGAAATTCTTTGGTGTTGTCAATACTTAAGCCAGGAAACAGGGAACATTCACCAATTCCTGTCGTGCAGGGGTCATCGGACTGATACAGTATAATATAGTGAACCTTTTTTTTCAGATAAGTTCCGCGTGAGGTAATGGCGGGACGGCTAAATGTAAATTCCTTGCATGCAGTTCGTGCTTTAATCATTGCAGTACCAGGCCCAGCCCAAATGTGATTGAAAATACAAAAGTTATCAATGCCAGCTTTTTAAGTTCCGCGTTCAGTTCAATGGGATCGATATTTCTCATCACCACAATCACATTCAGTGCAAATAACGGACAAGTGAGTATGAACAGAAACTGGTATACAGAATTAAAATGGGTAAACGTATAAATCAGACTGAAGGCAATTGAAAGGGATATCAGTACCAGGTGATAGAACTTTGCAGCCTTGGTGCCGATGTAAACCACCAGTGTACGTTTACCTGACTTCGCATCGTTTTCAATATCACGCATGTTATTCAGGTTCAGCACACCTGAGCTCAGCAGCCCAATTGCAGAAGCAGGTAATAAAATCCAGGGATCAAAGGTATTGACATGCAGGTAATACGTACCAGCTACACCCACGATGCCAAAATAGAAAAAAACAAAAATATCGCCAAGGCCGACATAACCATAAGGGTTTTTGCCAATAGTATATTTGATCGCAGCGTATATCGCTGACAAACCGAGAATAAAAAAAAACAGTAATGTTCTCCATCCTATATTACGTAAGCCGATGAAAATGAGCAGGGAGCCGGAAACCAAAGAAAATATCACAAACCTGAGGATAATACTGCGCATCTGCTTTCGGGGGACAAGACCACTCTGGGTAATCCGCTGCGGTCCGAGTCTTTTTTCATTGTCGGTACCGTGCATGGCATCGCCGTAATCATTTGCAAGGTTCGAAAGTATCTGAAGGAAGAGTGAAGTAAATATGGCAAGTACGAAGATATACCACCGGAAGCCGCCCTGAGCAAAGGCCAGGAAACTTCCAAGGATGGCGCTGGATAAGGCTAGTGGAAGGGTTCTCAGCCGGAAGGCTTTTGTCCAGATTTTAAAATTCAGCTTAGTGCTTTGACTCATGGCAATTTGGGAAATTTACTGAAATCGGGTTTGCGCTTTTCAAGAAACGCTTTTTTCCCTTCCTGAGCCTCCTCAGTCATGTAATACAGCATGGTTGCATTCCCTGCGAGTTCCTGAATTCCGACCTGTCCGTCTAGTTCCGCATTGAGTCCGGCCTTAATCATGCGAAGGGCAAGCGGACTGTGTTGTATGATCTTTTTGCACCAGATCACGGTTTCATCCTCAAGCTGATCATAGGGTACAACCTTATTCACCAGTCCCATTTCCAGCGCTTCACGGGCCGTGTATTGTTCGCAGAGAAACCAGATTTCACGTGCTTTTTTTTGTCCCACAATGCGTGCCAGGTATGAGGATCCAAACCCAGCATCGAAACTTCCCACCCTGGGGCCGGTTTGTCCGAATATTGCATTTTCTGAAGCTACTGTCAAATCACAAACCACATGTAACACATGTCCACCACCAATAGCATACCCGTTTACCATGGCAATAACAGGTTTGGGAATAGACCTGATCTGTTTTTGCAGGTCAAGGATATTGAGGCGGGGGATCCCATCCTTACCGACATATCCGCCGAATTTCTTGATATTTTGATCACCACCACTACAGAATGCCTTGTCACCTTCGCCAGTGAGAATAACCACACAAATATCGGGATTCTCACGGCAATGTGTCATGGCTTCACACATTTCGCGGGTGGTATCAGGTGTAAAGGCATTGCGGTACCTGGGGCGGTTAATTGTAATTCTGGCAATCCCCTCAAAGAAGTCGAATTTGATTTCTTCAAATTCCTTAATACGAGTCCAGTTTCTTATATTGGTCATAATTATTTGTTATTTCAACAGTTGAATAGTTTCTATGAAAGTGCCATCAGCTTTCTGAAAATATGAGCACTCAATTTGGGATCGGTTTTCACTTCAAATAGAGCCGGTTTTGGACGGTTGTCAATAAATTTATCCCATTGATTAATAAGATTTATGACGTCATCGGCGAAGAAATATTCCAAACCGAATGCTTTGGCTAATTTACGAATATTTACCGGATGATGGGCTTCTACAAATTTACTGAAAGCGGGTTGATCCGATGGTCCTTTGAGAATATGGAATATTTCGCCCCCCTCATTATTGATAACAAGGATACGCAGGTTGGGGGACAGTTCACGGTTCCACAATGCATTGGAATCGTATATAAAACTCAGGTCGCCCAATATGGCCAGGGTAGGTTTATTTGATGAAAATGCTATACCTGCTGCGGTGGAAAGGCATCCATCGATACCCGAAACACCCCGGTTTGAATAATAATCCAGTGTTTTGTTTGCGGGGAAAAGTTGTGCGTAGCGAACTATGCTGCTGTTGCCAAGGACTACCAGAGTTCCTGCAGGAATTAAGTGAAATACATGGTTAAATACCCACATATCAGAAAATGGCGCGTCGTGAATGAACTCATTTGCAGCGGAATTTGCTTTGATTGCAGCGGCCATCCAGCTATCTCTATAAGTTGATTCAACTTCTGCTTTATCTATCCGTGAAAGTGCATGGTAAAAAGTATCAGGGGCATGAGGTATTACACGGGTAACCTTTTTAAAGGTATCGATAATGCCTTTATCTGTTCCAATACGCCAGCATTTGCCATTATCAGTCCTGCGCAGGTAACCTGTCAGCGCCTTCGATACTACCTGACCTCCGCTATGCAGGATCAGATCGGGATATTCGGGACTGTTGTTTTTGTTAAGTGAAAGAACCAGGTTGGAATTAGCAATAATTTTTTCACCGGGCGTATTGGCGATATTTTCAGCCAAAGTGATTATTCTGCTATCGTTTGAAAGCGAAGGCAAAAGATGGGATGTTGCTGATCCGGGGAAGTCCTGACCATGGATGATCATTATTTTCCTGGCCTCATGCCATTCCCTGATCATTTCCCCTGAAAATGATAATGTAATTTCCGGTTTTTCGTAGTGAATTATTTTTAATTTTTCTGATACAGGGGGAAGAGTGTCATATAGAGGTTCGGTAAGTGGGACATTCAGATGCACCGGGCCATTCGATGACGATGTACATAAGTTAACCGCATCATTGATGATCCTATGGGCATGCCAGAGTTCATGCTTGGTGGTGATTGCCTGAGGCAGTTCAAAACTACCTTTGATATAATTACTGTAGATGCCTTTTTGCCTGAGGGTTTGGTTATCCTGCTGATCGATACATTCATGCGGTCGGTCAGCTGTCATGGCCAGGAGCGTTATATGCTGGTAATATGCTTCGGCAAGAGCCGGGGCATAATTCAGCAGTGCAGTTCCGGATGTGCATAGGAGAATTACCGGAATACCCGAATAACTTGCCATACCCAACGCGAAAAAGGCTGCACTTCTTTCATCTACAATGCTAATACAACTATCGCCAAACCGGTCATAAAATGCATTGATGAGAGGAGCGCTGCGCGAACCCGGAGAAATGACCACCTTTCTGATCCCTTTTCTATAGCAAATATCTGCCAGGTCTGTTATGTGTTGTTTGGGGTGTGGCATTTATGTAATTTGCTGCAATACCGAAAGCAGGGTATCCGCTTTGATCTCGGTTTCTTCCCATTCCTCTTCCGCTATAGATTCAATTGTGATGCCGCCGCCAATATAAAGCACCAGCCGATTGTCCATGACTTTCATGCACCTGAGGTTAACATATAACTGCATCAAATCGTTGATCCCCAGTGGCCCCAGAAATCCTGTATAGTACTCCCGGCTATGCTTTTCAGCGGTTTTAATAAAATCCATGGCTTTCCCGGTCGACATTCCGCACACAGCAGGTGTGGGGTGCAGGGCATGGATGAGTGAGGGCAGGTTCGTTCTCACTGCATGAACAGAAAAGGTAAAATCGGTACGGAGATGGAGCAGATTTCCGGCACTAATGGTATAGGGACCGTCTTTTTTATATCCGGACACGGAGTAATTCAAAAAAACCTTATCAATATGGCGGGTAACAAATTCCTGCTCCTGTAGTTCTTTCGCGTTCCACTTACTGATATCCAGGTTTTTTTCGCTGTATGTTCGGGTACCGGCCAGGGAAACAGAAAATAGTTCAGCGCTCTTTGAGCAGATAAAAGGTTCGGGTGTAGCACCGGTCCAGCATTGTCCTTTTAGACAAAAGAGGTAAACAAAAGCATTTTTGTAAGTATTACATAGGATATCAAAAATATCGGATAACCGCGATGAATAGTCCCCCTGTATGGATTTGACCCTGGATAAAACCACTTTTTCGAACTCACCGGCGTTAATTTTTATCAATGCCTCTCCGATCAGTTTGAAATAATCATCGTGCAGGGTATCATCTGGATAGGCCATTTGCATATCCCTGCCCAAAATTCCAGGCAAGGCTTCAATTTCTTTAAACTGTTGCGGAGTAACTTCATCATATAGTATATAATCGGGCCTGATCAGATAGGTTTTTTCCGATTCGCGTGAAAAGGGAGCGATAAGGAAACCCCTTTCGGGTAGTTTTTTAGAAATATCCCCCAATTCGTTGATTTCAGGATCTTTTTGAATGATCAGGGTAATCCCGTCCTTTCCCGGAAGCTTATAAGCAGCGAAATTGATTCTTTTTGCAATACAAACCTTTAAGGTATCAACAATAGAACTGGTATTTTTAATGCTGAGTGACATCCAGGTCGTTTATTTTCTTTTTTTAATCTCTGTGGGTAAATTCCCCGCAGCTCTGCTGCGAGGTAGTTTATTTATCATTATAGTGACTCTTGTAACAGAAATAAGTTTATTCTTATCACTCCTTATTTTTACATCCCATACGTGGGTTGTTCTTCCTTTATGAATAAGTTCGGCCCTGGCCAAAAGGAACCCTTCGCTCACAGTTGAAATATGATTGCCCGAAACCTGGAATCCGAATACATCATACTTTTCAGGATCTACCAATAGATATGATCCGCCGCTTGCAATAGTTTCGGCCAGCGCCAGGGAGGCTCCGCCATGCAAAAGGCCCATGAGTTGCAGCTTATCGTCTACCGGCATACGAGCATTAATATAATCCTTGCCATAATCCAGAAATTCAATTCCCAGAAAACTGATAAAAGTGCCCTTACAGAATCGGTTTAGTTGATCAATCATCTTAGCTCTTTGTACTTGCTTTTGTTTTATGAAATTTCCAAAGGTAGCAATTCGTCTTTGAATAAAACATGAGCAATATATTTTGTCATTTTTTTCCAGCAACAAGGATGTTAACAGCTTCAAAGAGATATTTTTTCTGCAACCGGATTTCCAGGTTAAATTCCTGAAAGAGGCTTTCTATTTCTTTTAAACTATAAAACTTTATCGATGATCGGGCCAGGTAACGATATGCATTAAAGTCGCCCGACAATAGCCCACCCAATGGAATTAAAAAGAGGTTGAGATACAATTTATAGAAAAAATTAACAAATCTGTTTTCAGGAACGGCGCTTTCAAGTATCAGCAGTCGCCCTCCCGGCTTCAATACACGGTTGATTTCATTAAGGTATTTATCCCTATCCGGATTCTCAAAAGTCAGGTTTCTAAACCCGAAACCTATTGTAATACAGTCGAATTCGTTGTTAGAGAAAGGCATGGCAGCAACATCGCCCTGAATGAAATCGATTTGTGGAACTTTGATTTTATCTGCTTTTATCCGGGCAAGCTCTAACATTTTCTTGTTGAGGTCATAGCCGGTTACCTTAATTGTTTTTGATTTAAGCATGCCAATCCGGAGGGCCAGGTCACCTGTTCCGCAGCATAGGTCCAGTACATGATCAGGATTATAGGATAGGCATAATTTAACAGTCTCGCTGCGCCATTTTTCATCGAGGCCAAAGGTAAAAAGGCGGTTAACCAAGTCGTAAGTTTTATAAATCCGGGAATAAAATTGCTGCAGTGGGAAGCCCAAATTTTCTTCTTTCATCCTAAATTTTGAGTTTTATTTGTAACTATTCTGTAGGCAATTTAGCGATAACCTGAAAAGCAAGCAAGACGTTTTGGTCATTAACATGTTTTTGAATTCGTAAATCTTGTTTGGCGACAAGAAAGCTATCATAATACGTGATCCCAAAGTGACTCCCGTCTCGTCCTGGAAAAACCTTACCCATTTTGTTATTAATCCAGGTTTCAAATTACACTTTCAGGCATAGTTTTGCAAGTAATCGTCCGATTGTTTAGTAGACGGAATACAGGGGAGTATGAAACTGATTTTTAGGTGTTTCAGAAATGGATAATTTTTTTGGTAAGGATTGTTTGAGAATTTTATTCATTGGTGTTAGTCTTTGATAAACTTGTGGGTTTCATATAGCAATAAATCGGGACAAGATACAAAAAGCTACAGCGCCAGAGATTTATTTCTTCAGATAATCCAATATAGAGTTTACGTCATTTATCAGTGATGGGGCCGAGAAGGTATCGCCTGAAAGCGAATCAATATTCTTCCTGTATTCAAAACGGGCGGATGGTTTCCCATAAAACTGCTTCAACCAACTTTTATTTGAAATCTCATAACCATATTCTGATCTGTATTTTAAAATTTGAGCCCACTCCGAAAAGTCGGAGCAGTCAGATTAATTAATTAGATTTTTAAAAGTATTCAAATATTTACGTTGTTAATAATAGTTATAAACAATTGATTGTCAATAATATAATTAGTTTTATTCGTTTTTTTTTGCTATATTTGTTTCGATTAAAAAAGCATAACCCATGTTTAAGAAATCAAACAAAGAAACGCAATTAGATGCATTTACCAGTGTTCCAACTATGCTGGAGAATTTAGCACTCAAACAGTATAGTGACCAAGGGCATTGGCACAACCAATTCCGGAAAGAGGTTCTCATGCGTATAGATGAATCCATATTTAGTGTACTCTTCAATGATACCACGGGTGCGCCCAATGCTCCGGTACGAATCTTGGTTGGTATGATGATTTTAAAGGAATCCTTTGCCTGGAGTGACTCACAACTATTTGAACATTGCCGCTTCAACTTGTTGGCACGTAGTTCATTAGGATTATTCAACATGAATGATTCTTTACCGGTAGAATCCACCTATTACCTTTTCCGCAAACATATATATGATCATCAAAAGCAGAGTGGTGAAGATTTGATGGGAAAGGCCTTCGCACATATTACCAGTGGGCAGATCAAAGATTTTGATGTAAATGGACGAAGCATTCGTATGGATAGTAAGCTGATAGGCAGTAACATTGCTTTATTTAGCCGTTACGAGATTATCCATCAGACACTTTGCATGTTCTATCAAACATTAGATAAAGCTGCAAAATCAAGAATCCTTGCAGCAGACCTTGAACAACTGAAAAAACTTGTTGAAGAAGAGTCTTCCAAAACTGTTTATCGCAGTACCAGGGAAGAACTCAAGGGCCGTCTACAGCCCATCGGTATTCTGATTTACAAAATGTTGAAAGTGTTTGGTGAACTCCAAACTGAGTCCTTTCAATTGCTTGAGCGTGTATTTAATGAACAATACAAAGTATCAGAAGAAAAGCGGATTGAACTTCGCCCCAAAGAAGAAATTTCTTCCTCAAGTGTTCAATCCCCGCATGACCCCGACAGCGCTTACCGTAACAAACGAGACCAACAGGTAAAAGGATATAGCGTGAATATTACGGAAACTTGTTCCGATGACAATCTTAACCTGATTACCAACGTGCTTGTTGAGAAAGCAAACGCACCCGACACAACATTTGTTGAACCAGCCATTCTGTCTACCATTGAAGTTACCGGCCAGCCGATTGACAAAGTGTACGCTGATGGAGCATTCCAAAGCCCTTTCAATGATGTTTGTTGCCAAAACTTATAACACCGTTTCTAAATGATACCACCTGATAGAAAAAAATGATACCACCTTGTTTATGATAATTCATTGTTTCCTGTTAAGCAACCATATGACGTAATGATTGAAAATACAAGACTTTACCAATAAAAATACTACCCGTAGGGTGGAGATTTTTATTGGTAAACCCAGAGGGCATGGTCTTGTATTTTCAATTCATGAAGGCTAAATTTGCTTTACGGGAAACAATGAATTTCCTAATTATGAATTAATTACCGATGTCAGTTGCCAAATCACAGTTGTTACGTGGCAATTTTTCACCGGAATTCCAGAAAATCCCATATTTTCAATATTTTGATTATTAGAGATATAGATTTTGAAATTATCGAAAAAGTGGTATCGTTTTTTACCGGTAAGTGGTATCAGTTTAGACCGTCGTTAAAAAAAACATTGACATGGTTTATACCGGAATCCAAGGTGCCGAACCAAAGTATGATTTAGAAATGACCCCACAAGGGTTAATGGTCACCGACACCCAAACAGGCGACCACATGAAAGCTGTTTTGGCTAAAAAACATAAAAAAAGCAAAGAAGATAAATGGAAAATAACAACTCCCACGGGTCATTATTACTTTAGCCAACAAGCCATCCGGGCTTCTCAAATGCGTCGCAAAATGAAAAGACGGCCAGTAGAGGAGCTGCACAAACGAAATAATGTGGAAGCAACCATCTTTCAACTAGTGTCATGTCAAGTTACAAATGTCGGATAAAGACGTTTTAATTTAATTCGTGCGTCTGAATTAGTAAACTGCCAGTTTATTATAGCCTTCTTGTTATTTCGGTGGATTTGCCAAGCTTTTACTTCTTTTTCTATTAATTGTACGTTATCAATCCTCCTTTTAAGACACTGTCCCATCAGCACGTTTAATTCTATTTCAGCCATATTTAGCCAACTGCCGTGCTTAGGGGTGTATACAAAGTTAAACCTATCCCATATTCTTTTAGCCTCCTTAGGTGGATATGTTTCGTATAAAGCTGATGCTTTGTGTGTAGCAAGATTATCCATGACCAGAATGATTTTTTCAGCATCTTTGTACCACTCATCGGCTATTTTCTTAATGAATTCCGCCCAGTCAATCTTTGTTTTTCTTTCTGTCACTTCTACATATCTTTTCCCTTTTAGGGGCTCAGATGCAAGAAAAATATTAACCACCCCACATCTTTCATATTCGAAATCCACTCTTGCTTCCTGCCCTGGTTTCATCGCGACAGGCACCCGTGTGAATATTCTGGACAAATTGTACAATGATTCTGGAGTAAAGTGTACAATGAAA
>CAYGFI010000157.1:0-11465 GCA_964349045.1 uncultured Chitinophaga sp. | reverse complement strand
CTTTTAAGATGCAGGTTTACTTATTATTAACTTTCTTGTTGATTATATTTGCCTTTTGAGATACCTTCTGTTAATTCCTTAATATTTTTGGAAAAACGTTTACTGCTCATTATTCTCGGTGAATACATTCTGAATATCAAAAATGCTCCTCGGAAGATTAATAATCCGTTTATTCGAATCCAACAAATACATACACGGCGTTGAGGTAACTCTAAATCTTTTTGCCGTCTGTTTTTTCTGATCAGTATTACCTGGCATATAATACCAATTTTTATTGTAACCTTTGGGGTCATCTTCATCAAGGCAAACCGTAACGATATTTAACTTTTTGTTTAATGACAAAAGGTACCATTTTTCAAGGTCTCTCAATAAATATTTACAATGGTCACATGTAGCTGACCAAAAAATAATCAGTGTTTTCCTCGAATCCAAATCATACAGTGAAATGCATTCGTCATCTTTAATCAATGTATCCAGAGAGGGTGCGAAATTTCCAGGTTCAAGAGCAATGGCTTTTTCTACCTCGTCGGATATATAGCTCGTATTACAGACTTTAAAATCGTTATAATCTTTTAGAATTTTCTCTTTTAATATTTCGAAAGGTGAGTCTTTGAGTTGTTTCAACAACAGGTTCACGCAAAAATCGTACACTTGCGGGTCTGCCTTTGAAAGATCCAGAATTTTTTCTATACTTTCTAATAGTCGTGCCTGTGCTTCGAAGGGTGATTCAGATGCTATCTGCGACAAATTAATGTAGTAGTTAAGCTTGTCGGGGAAAAGCGAGCTGTTTAGTAAACCAGGATCGTTAAATCTGATGTTTGTTAACCAGTCCTTATGCCATTGAATGTTTTGCTCTTTTATAGTTGGTGCTGGATATAAAATGGGGTATTGATCAGATAAAAGGTATTTTGCTAGAAAGGTATTAGGATATTCTTTAACATATTTATTGATCATTGCATGATGTTCATCCTGTAACACCTTAAACTGTCTTTGGATCTTTGGATAAAATGAGTTATCAAGAGGATAAAATTGTAATGTTTGTCCTAGTGCCCTTAATTTTCTTAATGTAATATCTCTTTCAACCCGGTATTTTAAAAAAAAATCATTTTGCGGTGAATCAGAAAAGCTTACTTTAGCTGGTACATTATTTGTAGCCGTAAATGTAATATCTTCGTTATCGAAGATCAAGCTGACTCGTTTGTGACCACTTGTCCCCCATTTGAAAACATAAACACCTACATCGAATAAATCGGGAACTAAATAAAAAAAATGACCTTCCTGATCGGTAATAATGGTATCAGCAGGAACAATTGTACCTGCTGATACCTTACATACAATTATTTCGCCTGAATAGTTAACGATTTCTCCTTTTACCGTCACTTTATCACCTTGTTCTTTAGCTGGTTTATTACAAGAAAAAAAACAGCATACGAACACGGCGAAAATAATTGTATTAAACGTTCCATGTTGATGCATTTTATTAATATTGAAAGTCAAATGCACAACGAACATGCTGAGTGTTATTCCTTTCCGCAACAAGCCCTACGCCATCGCCACTCCAGCAATGGATGGTAGCAAATCCATATCCCGGACGAATAGCAAATACAAATTGACCACCGACAGCATTGAAGGAAGAAGACCACCATCCTATACCAAATTCTGAACGATTATCAAATACAGGATAGGTACCCTCTGCCTTACTATATCCAACATTGAAGTCTTTTTCAAATTTCGGTAACTCATCTCCCCGCAGATATATACACTCTATATAACCATCCTTCTGGGGATCTGGTGTACAGTCTACTGTAACCCCAAGATTCACCAATAGTTGAAGCCAATCCTCATTATGAGGCAAATGCCAATATTTCGGGCAAATACCCTGGATAATAGGCGTATAAGTATTTTGACGATGATAAATCGAATCATTAGCATCATCAAAATCTTCTAAAGGAATTCCGAAAGCTTGCTCAAAACTATAACGAGAATAGAATTTGCTTGTATAGCCATCATAAATTTTAATCTCCCCACTAACCTCAGCTTCATCACCAAACGAATATATGTTACTATAAACATTTTCCGACAGCATATAGAACGGACCCTCTTCGGTGCCGTAATTATTGAATTTATATTCAATTTCAATTATGGAACCATCAGAATTCTTGAATTTTCCAAATGCAGTTATCTCGGGTACTGGAAAAGTTATTCCAATCGTATCTGTTAGAAACTGAGCATCCATTACGGTAATAATATGTGGATAAATACCAGGGGATATGCCATTTACTTGATAAATATGATCATTCTCATTGATTGTGTCAAGAGTAAAGGGATGCCATATTTTGTAAGGCGCTTCTCCACCGGTAATCTGGAATTTTACATGTGCTGGCAGTGATGCATCCGTCGGAATAACTAGTTCCATTATTGTAATTTCCGGAGCATCCAAAGGGGTAAACTTATCGCAACCTGTGATTGTCACGATGACAAGAATAGATATTATATATACAATTTTTTTCATTATTATAGGTTTTAACGGTTATATTATTATCTAAACTTTTTTGAAAGAAATTCTTCCTGATTATAATTCTGTTTCAAGTTGCTATTTGCGGTTATCGCTTTAAATGGCAATGGGAAATATTCATCCCTGCCTACGACATAATTGTAGGCATGAAGGCCTCTTTTACTCTCCCTGAAAAGCGGCCAGTCATGAGCTGTCAGTGTATCTTTTACGTTGTATACAAAATTAGGATTATGACCCCATCGTTGCATATCATACCATCGTTTCCCTTCACAGAACAATTCCTTATAGCGCTGACTTTCAATTTCATGACGCACCATTTCTTGCGTCCAGTTAGCTCCATCATGTTGTTCTCTAATTTTGGGGAGTTTAGCACGATTTCGCACAACATCAATATACTTAAGAGCTTCGATTGGCTGTCCAAGTTCATTTTCAGCTTCAGCCTTTAGTAAAAGTACTTCAGCATATCTCATCAACGGGAAGTTTTTATCACTTTGTTCCGGCTGATTTGGTAACCAGTAGTCGGCATATTTTCTCAGGCCGGAAGCATTTGTCGACCAGGATTCTTTGCCTTCTCCTCCTGTAGTAAATACTCTTTCGCCGTAACCCAAACCTTGTTTACCGGCTTCACTCCATTTAAAGAATACACCACCCGTAAGACGGGGATCATATACATCTTCAACAGCTATACTCGAATGATCCATATATTTTTTATAAGGATCACGGAACCATTCAGCCCACGCCCACTCATTTACCTTATCTCTTGGTTCCTCTTGATGAAAATATAAAATCATATTGATCCATGCTTGCTCCGGGTAAACAGAAGCTTTCGCGAGATAATTGGCTAATGAAGCCTCAGGATTGTCATAAGTCCATAAAGATGGACCTCCCTGAAAACCAAATTGAATTTCAAAAACCGACTCGATATTATTGTCGTAATTACCTGGTGACCAAAGATCTGCATATTCAGGCATCAATTGATAGCCACCTACCACAGACGGAGCAGTCGGGTCAGTACCAATAAGTTCACCCAAGGCGTCAGCAGCTTCCTGAAAGTTCATATAATTCAGATGTGTTAGCCCAAGAAAAGCTAATGCACTACCTTTCGTTGCCCGACCTTTGAATTGTGAACTCCATTCTTCAGGCAGGTATTTGGCAGCAAACTTGAAATCCTCAATAATTTTGGGGAAAACCGAATCCTGGGGCATCTGTCGAATATTTTTAAGCATACTTTCCATATCGTAGTATGGTTCATCAACATATGCAATATACCCATAATCCTGAAGAAGATAAAAATGATAAAACCCTCTTAGAAAATGCGCTTCAGCCTTCAATTGATTTATTTTCTCCTCACCCAAAAAAGCACCTTTCTCATCGAGCATTTTCATCAAATGGTTGGCTCTGACTATACCTTTGTAAAAGAACGAGTAACGCATGTAAATATACATTAAATTGGGATCCGCAATGAAACAAGCATATGCGGCAAGGGTATTAGTCGGCCATTCACTTCTTACTTCATCCGAACGGCCATTCATCATCTCCCAGCCGCGAGCATTAAAAACAGCCTCCTTAAGTGTTGCCGAATAAATAGATGCTATTCCAGAAGTAAAATCATCTTCTGTCTCCCAAAATGTATCATCTGTCAAGGCATTAGGGTTTTCTTTAGTTAAAAATTTCTCACATGAAAAGGAGCAAATCACTAAGAGCAATATTACCCCTATATTAAAATATTTTGTTTTCATAATATATTGAATTTACAATTAAAATTTGACCTGAACACCACCATAGAAAGTATTATATATGGGGACTCCTCCAGCATCACAACCATCGTTCATCTTAACTTCCGGCGACCAGCCAAGATATTTTGTGAATGTAAGAAGGTTCTGTCCCGATATATAGAAACGCACACTACCAATGCTCAATTTTTGAATAAGGGTCTTCGGCAGAGTATATCCCAATTCCACATTTCTCAAGCGAATATAGGATGCATTATCCAGCAATCGGTCAGATTGCATGTAGTTATCATTTTTTGAAGCTGCGAAATTGATTGGGTATCGTGCATCATTTCTCTCAGGATGATCCTCTGTCCAATGGTTGTCCCAATACTCTTGAAACACATTTCCATAAGGAGCCAAAGTACTTGGAGTTAGACCATACATCATTCCATTGATGAGCTGGAATCCATAAACAGCGGTAAAGAGCATACTAAAATCGAAATTCTTGTAAGATGCATTAAGGTTTAAACCCACGGTTAGATCGGGGAACGGATCGCCAAGTATTTGCATATCATCATCGGTAATCCTTCCATCATTGTTGTAATCAATATATTTCACATCACCGGGTATAGCATAAGGTTGGATGAGTTGTTTTTCGTTGGTTCGCGGATCAAACCAGGTGTAATTGTTTATCTCATCCCAATTATTAAACAGTCCATCGGTTTTAATAAGTGTAAAAGATCTCATTGGATTACCCTCCATAATTACGGTAGGATGCTGTAATTGATAACCGGTAGTTCCTCCAAAAATCGCCTGTCCTTCATATCCCATCGCCAATACTTCATTCTTAATAATTGAGGCATTTAAGTTTATATTAAACCTGAACTCGTTTTTCGGAGCGCTGTTGTATGTAAGGTTAAACTCGTGTCCCCAATTGCGAACCTCACCTGAATTCATGTAAGGATTCTGGTAAGATCTTCCGTCAAGACCCACATTAAAACCACTTTCAACTGGCACTGGAACTTGCATCAGCAGGTCTTTACTATATTTGTCAAAGTAGCTATATTCCAATATAATTTTATTATTGAATAAGCCTAAATCTACACCGAAATCATACTGGTTCGACTCTTCCCACTTCAAGTTGGAAACCGATAGGTTTTTAAGATTTGCACCAATCCATTTATGCTGGTCTTCGCCTACAGAATAGTTTAAAGTAGGTACTATATAGTTGACATACCCATAGTTACCGATATTGGAATTTCCAAGTATTCCCCATCCCGCGCGCAATTTAAGATTCGATACAATACTTTTCAAAGGAGAAAAGAATGACTCCTCGCTAACTCGCCATCCTACAGATGCTGAAGGAAAATTTCCCCATCTGTATCCGGGTCCGAATTTGGAAGTTCCGTCGCGGCGCACAGTTGCCTGGAGCAGGTACTTGTTATCATAGCTATAATTAAACCTCGAAAAGTAGGCGACACGAGAATCTTCATTGATATCACCGGTAATTGCTAAACCCGTACTAGTAAGCGTCACACTTTGCAGCACATCCTTTGGAGTATCTAAACCCACCATCATTCTGTCTTTCCCTCGCGAAGCGCCAAGATTTGTACCAATCATTAACTTGAGAAAATGCTTATTCAATTGCTTTTCATAGCTTGAATAAACATCAGCACTCCAATATCTCCACTCAAATTGATTATCTCTTGCCTCATTCCAGTCCTTTCTATGAACTCCAAATACATAGGTGGGCGAAAAAGTATTCGCCTCGGTATTATTGAAGCCGTATAATCCTTGTGCTCTGATCGAGAATCCTTTCCAAGGAGTTAATTCAAACCAACCTTGCAAGTCGGATCTGAAATTCCTTGAATTACCACGAAAATTATCGAGTAAATAGGAAGGAGGAATACTGTATAATCCGAAATCTGTATTTGTCATCTCATACCAAGGCACTTTAACCCCAGGAAGTGTGCCATTTACCGTAAGAACAGGATTATACCATGCCAATGACATCATGTTTTGTTTTTCGTGTCCCCAGGATGCATATTCTCTTGCATGACTTAAGAAAAACAAGCTGGAGCCAGCTTTCCATTTTTCTCTGTTAACCTCAATACGTGAACTATAAGTTATTTTATCACTTGTAAAAGTATTCAGAGATCCCACTTCGCCAATATATCCCGTCGACATGCGGAAACTTACATCATTTCTTGATCCGGAAATTGCAAAATTGTGATCTTGTACTGTGCCAAGTCCAAAAACCGTTTTTTGCCAATCGGTTCCTTTACCAATATCAGAAGCTATGCTAGTCCATGTAGGAGGTGCATAAAAACCATTGTTTGCTATTGCGGATTTTTCGCTAATAAGTTGCGCATACTCTTGTGCATTCAATACATCAATACCTTTTTGCCAGTTCGCACCAAATCTTGAATTTACCTCTATATCAATTTTTTTACTTTTCAGAGCTCCTTTGGTTGTAACTAAAATAACACCACTACCCCCTGAAGCTCCATAGATAGCGCATGAAGCAGCATCTTTTAGTACTTCTATACTTGCAATATCATTGGGGTTCAGATTACTTAAATTTCCCCCTGGTATACCATCAATTACATAATACGGCGCATTACTTGTCAAAGAGCTTATTCCTCTGATGTAGATATTGGACCCTGATCCTGGTTCTCCCGAGCGTTGTTCAACAGTAACTCCTGCCAGTCGTCCCTGCAAAGCAGAGCCAGGATCTGTTGAAAATGACTTACTCAACTCCCCTCCACGAACCGAACCTACCGCACCTGTTAGGTCACTCTTCTTCATTGAACCGTAACCAATTGCTATAACTTCGTCTAATTCAATGTTACTTAATTTCATTGAAACGTTAATTATAGTTTGGGATCCAACCGTAACGGAAACAGGCTCCATTCCAATAAAGGAAAAAATCAAAACATCTTCGCTCTTCGCATCTATTGTATATGCACCGTTGGAATTGCTGATTGTCCCGGTCGTTGTATTATCAGCAATAATTGTAACCCCGGGAAGAGGATTATCGTTCTCATCATTTATTATACCACTGATGATTTTTGTCTGGGAAAACAGACTACTACACATAGTGGCTAGCATAAAAATTGTGAATATCTTATATTTCATGATATTTAAAATTATAGTTTTAATAGCCTGTAATTTATTTAGATAATGGGGTTGTCCGAATACATCTTACTGATACAAATCCCCAGGGATTGTCTGGATTGGTCGCCTTTGAAGTCCAGTTATTAAAATTGGGAGCGGCATTTCCAGGAGTGTATTCCAGGTGAATCGCTTTCATGTTATCATTCGGATTTTCATCGGCTACTGCCCATCCGGTCCATGACCCATCCCCATTATTAAAATCTGGGGGTACAAATGTTCCAGAAGCAGACTCTCCATCAACAGCATCCGTCATATTTAATGATTGTAAGTCCACACCTCTTGCTAAAACCTTTTCCCAATCAGACTGTCTGGGAATCCTCCAACCATCCGGACAGGGTCCCTGCATATTGGAGAAATCATTAAAAGTATTAACTTTTGCAGGATCTGAATGCCCATCGGTTAAACCTGCCATACCAACAAAAGCACTGTATGCATATTTGTAAAACAAGTTATTTTCCGGTGTGGTTGCTCTCCCCCAATAATTCGCATCAATTGAGGTTCCGTCTGAATAATGCTCTGCCACCATACTCGTTTTGGTAAAATACAGTAAATCATCACCATCGGAAAGATCAAGAACTGCATATGTATTACCGTCAAAATCAGTTACATTGAGTGGAGCATATGAAGTACCGGACACTGCTATCGTGTGAGATAAATTACCTGCTTTTATAATTACATTTCCTTCAAGTCTATAAGGAGCTTTTGTTGGTTTAAAGGTCAGATCTATTTGAACGTTGCCTGCAGGCGTAGTACTCGACAGTTGTGCGGTTAAATAATCCGGCAGTGTTAGCTCAATAGTTGAACCTGAAGAATTTGCGAAATATACTATTACACTTATAGTGCTGTCACTAGTAATTACAGGACCGGCATTTGGATTAGTATTGTAATATAAATCACCGAAGTAAATTTGAGATGTGAAACATTTAAGTATCTCTGATGAAATTTCTTTTTTTATACATCTCACATAAGAGTAATAAAGAGATTGGTCACCATTCCATATAATATCTCCATCAGAAACAAACATTTTATCTTTATTTACTGCTCTTATACCAATGCGAGTGAGGAAACTATTTCCAGATCCTACTGATGAAGTAGCAAAGTATGTAAATATCGAATCTGTTGGGACCGTTTCAACGACTAACGGATTATTATTCATATTTAGATATGCAAGATTAAGTATCCCAGTATTTTGGGTAGTTGATTTAGCGATATCTTGCCAATCGTTTAACGAAGGAATGTACCATCCATCCGGAGCAATCCCCTGATAATCGATCCATTCATTGTAATACATCGGATTTACAGCTAATTTGGCAATTGCTTTAAAACTGTACATGATAGAGCCGTCGGGCAGTTCCTTCATGTCATTTTTAGCAATTTCTGTCCCATCTGAGTATTTTGTACATTTCAGGTTTTCTGACATGACACAGAAAAGTGTTCCTATTCCGACATTAACTACAGAATAAGCGTTACCGTTGCCATCAATACATTGAATTTCTGAAGGTACAGGGCTATAACCAGTAATATAAGGTGGAATTATTTCTTCTTTTTCAAATTGAGTATATTGGTCACTGCAAGAGACACATACCAATAAAGCAATTGAAAAAGCACAACAATAAACAATCCATTTGCCAAAAGTTTTTTTCATCGTATTTAGATTTAGTAGTTAAAATATTACTTTTTCAACAATTAATCGGCTACCCTTCAGATTGGTGACTGTCACAATATACAATTTCTGAATACCAGGGAGAATAACTGGTATTTCCAGGCATCCTTCAAATCTCTGCTCACTAATTACTTTCCCAAGGATATCACTGACAGTTAAAATCACCTGCTCTTCGGCACTGATTCCTCTTATGTAATAGTTTCCATCAGTATTTCTAATTATTATTATTAAATGTTCCTCTTTTTGAGATACATCAACAAAATCTGTTACACAGTCATTTCCCTGAATCAATATGATTGTTCCAACATTATTGCCTTTACGAGATCCTCCGATAGTATTACCGCAAAAATTATTATCTGTAATAGTGATACTATTTACATTGGAGATATCAATTCCGTATTGCTTTGATGTGGATACAGTATTGTGAGTAACAGTTATTTTTTTTGCGAGCAATAATTGATTGTCATAACCTTTGACTACAATTCCGCTATATCCAGAATTAGATACCTGATTATAATTGACAGAAGCATTTTCCACGGTTCCAATTAAAATCCCTTCTCTTGTTGAATTCATTACTATATTACTATCAACTCTAACAGATTTTGTAAGTCCGCCCTGACCATAATTACTATCAGCCCTGATACCTGACCATTTGCAATTCTTAACTGTATTGTTAACTATTTCAGCGTAAATACCGGGCTTAATGCTTCCGCCAAAGTATATCCCATACTGATCAAATGGAGCATATTTACCAGTTCCCTCAATTATATTATCTCTGATTATCACGGAATCAATCCAGTCTGCTATTTCAATCCCTGCAGAACCTGCATTAACGATATGATTTCCCTGCACAATATGATTTCTCCCATATCGGGTCCCTGATCCATCAATTGCGATTCCATGGCAAAAGTACCCTGAAGCAACATTTGGGCGATAATATCCACTTGCTTCTACATAATTATTTTTTATTATACAATTGCTTGCTCCTGCAGAAAAAATAATAGCATGTATCTGAGTTCTATAAATCTTATTATTAATAATTGAAGCGTTTCCGGACCCATTATAAAGGGCAATACCAGCCCCAAGACTACAGTCACGGATTATACAATTATTAACTGCATTATACTGACATAAAAAATCCTGAAAAAAAATGCCATGTCCTGAAAAGTTATCTATAACAACACCATCGATTACATTATTAATACTTTTACCCGAAAAGAAAATCGCCGTGCCATCCTCTGTAAAGTCACTTTGTAACTTAAGATTTTTTATGTTTATGTTTTCAACTGAGTTGCCAACTAACAAATTACCATATGTTAACTTTTTGATGATTGCGGTGGTGTCTTCACCTGCAATTGTAATATTTGATTTGAGCTGAATAGAATTTTCGACCGGATATTCGCCAGTTTCTATAGTTAAAGTATTCCCAGGTAACATTGATGAAATCACATCAGAAATAATTTTGTCCGCGAAGTTTTCCTTAGTCTGGAATAATGTATCATTTCTGTTATTAGCTTTAAGGGCAATAAAACTGTTATTCCCCTTGGTAAGAATAATGTCATTGGTTGAAGGCCCAATTACTGTAAAGACAATTTTATAGACGTTCTGAGTCACACCATCTGCAGCGGTAACAAGAACTGTAGTTGTTCTTTCAGCTTCAGTTCCGGAGAGATTAGTTGCGTTCGTAACTTTTACTAATGCGCTGTTTTCAGCTGAAATAAATGTTACTGTCGGTTGAATGCTCGTACCAAATGGCAGAAGAACTTCATAATTTAAGGTCGTTGGGGCAAAACCGGTCAGGGAAGTGCCATTAATTGAAAGGTTCACTAAAAATGCATTAGTGCTCGCAACATATTCGGGAATTTTTTCAATTTCAATTATCTCGCTATTGGTTAATAATTGATTGTAAAAACGGACATCAGCTAATGAAACTCCCTGATTATTCCATGGCACAAGCCAGGCAAAGAGCTTATCGGAAATATTAACAGGAATATTAAGCAAAGGATCGCTATGAGTACTTACAACTATACCATTTACTAGGACTTCAGTAGTAAGGAGTGTCCCATTCTCTGGCGTTCTTACAGCAACATGATACCATGTATCATCAGTAAAATTATATTCGGTTCTGAAAAAATATTTTGGCAGCCCATCAGTACCCGAACCATATTTAACTTCTAAAAACCTTTTTCCATCAAGTTTGTTAAGATAAATACTCAAACCATCTCCTGCTTTATCCCAAAAAGGTGCCCCAAGAGTTAATAGTTGTGCTCCTGAGCCGACATCTGTTGGAACAACATTGTCCAGTTTTAACCAGAAAGAAATAGTCCTTGCAACTGTCCCATCCAGCCCATACGCACCCGGAGACAACCAGGAGCGAACAGTAGAATTATTAACATCA
>CAYGFI010000156.1:0-11519 GCA_964349045.1 uncultured Chitinophaga sp. | reverse complement strand
CGCTTGAGCGGGAGAACCCTCATGTATTTTCATGTCCTTGTTGTGTACGTCAGTGGATGAGGGTTTCATTCTTTCTTTAATCATTTTCTTCATAGTAATAGGAGTAGTCAATGCCTTTTATAAACATTTCGCGGTCATTTATTTTGGTGGTGAGCGCATTATTCAAAAGAGTCTTTAGAGCATTACTTTTTATTGGACTTTGCATCATTGCGTTCATATATGCTTTTGTTTTGCTTTTTCCGTCTATGCTTTCATCACTGTATATAAACCACTCAATAAATCGGTTTGCCTTTTTGCCTGGGAATTCTTTGCCTAAGGCAATAATACCAGTGTAATCGAGCATATCAGCTAAACGCTTTTTTCCGTCCGGTGCAAGAAATTTCAACTGGGTAGTAGCACTAACCACTTGGCTATTTTCTTTCTTCAACTTGGTTTTAAGATACTTCCAATAATTCCGGGTTTTGGTGTAGTCGTCCTGATCGGTCAGCACAGCTATAATATCCAGGACGCTAAACCACCACCTGGCGTTTTGTTCGTCCCAAACGGCTCGCACTTCGCGATCATCAAAAAAACGTATGGATATTTTTGCATTACGCATAATTTAATGTCTTCTATTCTGTCTCTCTGTTATTATCCGTCCAAAGTTATGATATTTTTTGTCTTGTAGTTTTTGTTTGCGGTGTCGCATTACAATGACTGCCAACGTGCAGCAGCTAGGCCCACTGCTGGCTTTCGAAGCGATTCCTATCAAACGAGAATAAAGCTAAATTAAAAAACTGACATTAGCATACCAACGACCTGCCCGCATTGGGTTTAGATGTTGTTACCGCCAGGCGATAATTTAGAAATTATTGAATCTGCAATTTCGATAAGTTCTTGAGTTGGATCAAAATAGGGTAATACTTTTCCCTGATCAAAATCAAATAAATCGTCATAATCGCCTTTTTGACGCCAAGTGAAGAGTTGAGAATATATTTTACCCAAATCTTTCGGAAATAATCCAGTTTTGATATATTCTTCTGAGAATAGAGATTTAACGCCATTATGGGTTGTAGCGTTCAAATCTGAGTGAAGGAGTAATGCTGTCACAGCATAATAGCAAGCATAATAAAGTCTGTTAATTGTTGAGTTCCACCTTTTTTTATCCGCCAAGATTCTGGCATCTTCAAGTGTCTCCCGAGCACGAGAAAGTCGATATTTTATTAAATCACTTTTTGTGCCGGTCATTTTATTCTAAGCCCTTCTTTTTTAATGTTTTGGAATAAAGCTGTCAATGAATGATTTTGTGTCCAATCGGTTTTAGAATAAACTAATGGTGAAAAAATTTCACCTGTTTCAAGTTCAAGTTCATAAAAATCATCCATGAGCTTTGTTTCAATTTCAAAAGAAATCTCTTTTTTATTCAACAATATCAAAAGGTCCCAGTCAGATAGCTTTTTTGCGTTACCTCGCGCTTGAGATCCATAAAGGTATATTTCTGCGTCTGGATATTTAGATAATGCCAGTTCAGTTATCATCTTTAATATTTTATTCCTTGGACTCATAAGTGCAAAGATAATTAATTTCTCAATTACTTATGGATAAGTAGTTTTCTTTGTTTCGCTTGGCGGTAACGTTCCAATATATCCCACTATCAGTACAACAACTCCAAAACAGTATTGTATGCCTTAAAAAATCATACTCTATTAAAAGTAAAGGTTTTTTTTGAATTCCGGATAAATCCTGAAAAAGAATTCTGAACGAAAACTTTCAGGTTATTTCTGATATTCCCCCGATTTGCCCTTCCTCACAAAGACTTTTACCGCTGCTCTGCCGGAAAAACGTTTTTTCCCGGCTTTTGCCATCCCTTAAATGTCTCAATTGAAAAATACCTCTCAGTTTATTAAATAAAACTCCCCCGAAAAACACTTTTTTTTGAAGTTTTTTCCCCATCTTGGTGGAATTATAAAAATTACTACATTTGCATTTGCCTAAAAAATACCTCATTTTATACCGGAATTAAAGTAAATATAAACTATATACAATAACCTTTATTCTACGAAATGAAAACGTACCTTACTAACCAGATTAAGAACATTGTGCTCCTTGGAAATTCAGGCTCAGGAAAGACTACCCTGGCCGAAAGCATGCTTTTTGAAGGTGGTGTTATCGATCGCCGGGGAGACACAGCAGCAAAGAATACGGTATCGGACCATAATCTGATTGAACATGAGAACCAGACATCCGTTTTTTCAACAGTTTTATATGCTGAATATAACGATAAGAAGATAAATTTTATTGATGTTCCGGGTTCAGATGATTTTGTCGGAGGAACCATTTCGGGCCTGCATATTGCCGATACGGCCCTTCTCCTGATTAATGCCCAGAATGGTATTGAGGTGGGTACGGAAATTCATAACCGCTGGGTAGAAAAATTTGAAAAGCCCATGGTCATCGTTATTAATCACCTCGATCATGATAAGGCCAATTATGATAAAGCTCTCGAAATGCTTAATGACCGGTTTAAAGGGAAAATTGCCATTGTTCAGTACCCGGTTAATGCCGGCCCGGGATTTGATTCCATAGTGGACCTGATAAAAATGAAATTATATAAATACCCTGCCGATGGCGGCAAACCTCAGATAATGGATATTCCTGCCTCAGAAACCGGAAAAGCTGAAGAATTAAAAGGTGAACTGATTGAAAAAGCAGCTGAGAACGACGAAAGCCTGATGGAACTCTTTTTTGAAAAAGAAACGCTTACCGAAGATGAAATGAGGAAAGGTATTCATGCCGGATTGATCAACCGCGGTATGTACCCGGTTTTCTGCACCTCCGGAAAGAAAAATATGGGTGCCGGCAGACTCCTTGAATTCATTTGTAATGTAGCTCCTTCTCCCGATCAGATGCCTGCTCCGAAAGACACATCAGGTAAGGAAATTAAATGTGATCCAAAAGGCCCTGCTGCTTTATTTGTATTTAAAACCACTGTCGAATCTCATATCGGGGAGGTTAACTTTTTTAAAGTTATGTCGGGGGAGATTTCTGAAGGCATGGATCTTACTAATTCGCGTACATCCAATAAAGAAAGGATTTCGCAGATTTTCGCCACCGCCGGCAGAAACAGAATTAAAATGACAAAAATGGTCGCCGGAGATATCGGGGCAACCGTTAAGCTTAAAGCAACCAGGAATAACGATACTCTTACTACTAACAGTAATATCCGCTTTGGAAATATTCCTTTTCCTGAACCCAAATATCGCACTGCCATTAAAGCGCTAAGCGAAAGCGACGATGAAAAACTGGGAGAAGCGCTAAACCGGATTCATGAAGAGGATCCCACTTTGATTATAGAATACTCCAAAGAACTAAAACAGATACTCCTTTATGGCCAGGGAGAATACCATTTAAATATAGTTAAATGGCATCTTGATAACGTCTTTAAAATCGAAACCGAGTACCTTACCCCGAAAATTCCTTACAGGGAGACCATTACCAGATCAGCCCAGGCCGACTACCGGCACAAGAAACAGTCGGGAGGTTCCGGACAGTTCGGAGAGGTACATATGTTGATTGAGCCTTTTATCGAGGGAGCTGTTGAACCCGCGACTTTTAAAGCCAATGGCAAGGAAATGAAATTATCGCTTCGTGGTAAAGAAGAACATGAACTCCCCTGGGGCGGAAAATTAGTTTATTATAACTGTATCGTTGGTGGATCCATTGACGCGAGGTTTATGCCGGCTATCCTTAAAGGGATCATGGAAAAACTGGAAACAGGTCCGCTTACCGGTTCCTATGCCAGGGACATCCGTGTTTTTGTTTATGACGGGAAAATGCACCCCGTTGATTCAAACGAAATTTCTTTCCGTCTTGCCGGAAGAAATGCATTCAGTCAGGCTTTTAAGGCCGCCGGACCGAAAATTCTTGAACCCATTTACCTGGTTGAGGTTCTGGTTCCCGGTGACCGGATGGGTGACGTGATGAGCGACCTTCAGGGCAGAAGAGCAATCGTTCAGGGAATGAGCAGCGAAAGAGGCTTTGAGAAAATCACTGCCAAGGTTCCTCTTGCTGAAATGAACAAATATTCAACGGCCCTGAGTTCAATAACCAGCGGTCGTGCAATCTATTCCATGAAATTCCTCGAATATGCCCAGGTTCCGGGCGATGTACAGGAAGCGCTTCTTAAGGCCTATGATGAGGGAGAAGATGAGGAGTAGTGAGGGAGTAAGGGAGTGAGGGAGTGAGTATAGTGAGTGAAGTGAGTATAGTCTCTCTCTCATTCCTAACTATGCGAAGCGTACTCACCACCGAAGGAACTTACTAAGCGCATCGCACTCACCGCCGAAATGACTCACTAAGCGTAGCGCGCTAACTATTCCCTATATCTGAACAAATACACCACCCCCTTGTATTGCCGTTCCCTTTTATACTGTTTGGAATCCCATCCAATAGCGTCAATAACATAGAAATATGCGCCGGGAGACGCAGGCCGGTTTGAATTCAGCACGTGTCCGTCCCAGCCTTCCCAGGTGTACATGTCGGATACTTCTGTTTTATAGGTCAGTTTCCCTGCCCTGTCATATATGCGGATACTGAATTCCTTCATCGACTGGAACTTAACCTTGAAATAATCATTCTGGCCGTCGCCGTCGGGGGAGAATACATTCGGAATTTCCAGCAAACTGGGTAAAACCGTAATTGGTTCTGCCAGTTTAAACGTATCGATGCATCCCGCCTCAGATGTAACCACAAGAGCAGGATAATAATCATTGGGTATTTTATACATGAATTCCGGCTGCTCTGCATATTCACTGGTAAATTTATTGGCAAACAAGTCTGATCTGGCACTGTCGGAATAAATCCATTCATAAGAAAAACCATTTACCGATTCATTAATAAATTTTACTTTCATGGGAGAATCCCCGGATACAGGAGCCGTGGCATCAATAAAATCTTTTTCCTCTGCTTTATCATATACCTTGATGCTGAACCATAGTTCAGGGGGATCGGGTCCAACCTGAATGGACTTATAAAACACAGAGTCAACATCCTTCATACCGAAACTATCTGTGACAGTAAGGATATACCATGTGTCGAGATAAGGGGGTAAATAAGTGGTGTTTGGATCAAGAACCTTGTCTCTGTTTGGAATTCTTAATCCACTGTTATCCGATGTCCATAAGAAGGTAAACCCGTTTTTCAACCTCACAGGTTCATTACTTACCGGGTCGTAATAATAAAAAGTATCGATTGAAACGGCCCCGCTCAGGGTAAGGTAATCGCAGGTAAATGCACTTTGCTTTAAATTTCCCTGATCATCCTTATCTACAGAAGCAAACAGCTTATCGATATGCACCCATGCAGTAAGGGATGTGTCTGTACCAGCGCCGTCCCGGATGTGCACACGGTAGCCTCCATTTGTCAGATTGCTCAGCATAGATTCCTTCACACCGGTATGACTCAGAAGAAGCTGATCGAAATTCCCGCTTGATTGATTATACTTTGACCAATCGAAATTAAAATTTCCCGGGAAAGGCAGAGATGCTCTGAGATTGCCCTGAACAGGATCACCGGGTGGAGAATAAAAAATAAACACCGGAGATTGAATGGTATCTGCAGGATATTCGGTAAATCTTTTGGCATCTGCGTCAGGGGATAAAATCTGAGCTTTCAGATCCTCTGCCATAAAAGCGGGAATAAGAAAAATAAAGATTCCGAAAGCTGTATTTAAAAGTGTTTTGTTCAACAAAGAAATTATGAATTATGATAACTCACCGGAGGGCCGATTTATTTTACGCAAATATCTGAATTTTCCTTTGAACTGCAAGATTTAAGAATAATTGCAAAAAAACATGTTAAAGGACGCTGATTTTTACCATGCCGGAGGGATTAAGATATAATAGGATAATATCTGATAATTTTAAGATAATGGATATCAAATTACTGAAAAGGTAGTTGGTTACGAAATGCTTTTTCATAAAATTCCCGGACCGGGTTTGCCTGAGTCTGCATCGGAAGAATGTTTATGCTCTGTGTCGCTTCGTTGAAAAGTTTTTCTCTTTTTAAGCCATAAAAAGAATTTCTAATAGTACTTTGGCATACTCAAAAAAATGATTTTCGAAATTAATTATTGATCATATAGAAACGCCCCATATTACTTGAAACAAACAAAAGTCAACCATGAAAAACATTCCCGTCATCGCCATTTCAGGAAAAACTCTGGCAGAAGCCTATGAAGCTGCTTTAATTGCCGTTTATGAAAAGGGTACCCGGTTCAAAACCCAGTACGACAAACCCGATGATCCTCAGAGTATGGATTGCACCATGAACATTACCATTGAAGAACCGGAAACCGATCCTATGATCCATATGGCTTTCCCGGGTGGAATTGATGAACTCAAGGAATACGTACTTGAACTCAAAGGATTCAAAGACCATTGGACAAAGAATATGAACATTGAAAGTGATACCCGGTGGGAATACACGTATCATGGCCGGCTGAAAAACTATGGAGTATGGAAGGAACTTGTAAATGGGCAATCAGAGGATAAGGGATTTTTCAGGATCGATCAGATTCAGAATGTAATTGATAAGCTGTCAAAGCAACCTTTTACCAGGCAGGCCCAAATGATTACCTGGATGCCTAATATCGATAACGACTGCTTCGACCCACCGTGCCTTCAATCATTATGGTACAGGATCCTTGAAGATGAAGAAGGAATTTACTGGCTTAACTGCAATGTCCGTTTCAGGAGTAACGATGCCTGGGGAGCCAATTTCATGAATATGTTTGGTTTTGTTCAGTTTAACAAAGAGGTCATTGCAGCCGGTGTGGCCGGAAAAACAGGAAGGATTGTAAAACTTGGAAGGCTAAACTGGCAGGCTGATTCGTTTCATATTTATGGAAAGGATCTTAAAACAGCAAAAGAGAGACTTTTTGACAGGCTTTCGGATATGAAATTTGAGGAACGAACCTTAAGTTTTAATGACGAATTTATCCGGAACCTATATGAAACAGCAGAAGAACAGGTTATCAATAAAATAAAAATTTACGACCAGACACACTGAAAGAACACCTGTTAGAAAGTGACCGACTCAAAAAAGTGACAGTGAAAGACCTACTGAAAGAATTAAATTCCGAACAACGGGAAGCGGTTTTAAATTACAAAGGACCGTCATTGATCATTGCAGGAGCAGGTTCCGGAAAAACGCGTGTTCTTACTTACCGCATAGCTTATATGTTATCGGAGGGGATTCATCCGGCATCGGTTCTGGCGCTTACGTTCACGAATAAAGCTGCAGCGGAGATGAAAAGCAGAATTGCAGGTCTTGTTGGCTACGATACTGCCCGAAAACTCTGGATGGGAACCTTTCACTCCATCTTTGCCAGGATACTTCGCCTGGAGGCTAAAGCGCTATCCTACCCTTCTGACTATACCATTTACGATACCACCGACTCAAAGAACCTTCTTAAAACCATTATTAAGGAAATGAACCTCGATGAAAAGATCTATAAACCATCGGAGGTACTTGGCAGGATCAGCATTGCCAAAAACAACCTGGTTACGCCTGAATCATATGCATCAAGCACAGAGATTGCCACCCGTGATAACAACAACCGCCGCCCCATGATGTCTGTGATTTACAACCGTTATGCCAGCCGGTGCAAAAAAGCCGGTGCAATGGACTTCGATGACCTGCTGTTGAATACGAATATTTTATTCCGTAACCACCCCGAGATCCTTCAAAAATACCAGTCTGCCTTTAAATATATTCTTGTTGATGAATACCAGGACACCAACTACAGCCAGTACCTGATTATCAGAAGGCTGGCTCAGAACCACAATAACGTTTGCGTGGTTGGAGATGATTCCCAGAGTATTTATTCGTTCCGGGGAGCAAGGATCGAAAACATCCTTAATTTTAAAAGGGATTATCCTGGAGTTTCTTTATTTAAACTCGAACGCAATTACCGCTCTACAAAAATCATAGTGAATGCTGCTAACAGCATCATTGCCAATAATAAGGACCAGATTCATAAAAAGGTTTATTCCGAAAAAGTGGAAGGTGAAAGGATCAAAGTTATAGCTGCAAGAGCCGATAATGAAGAAGGATTTTTAATTGCAAACCTCATTAAAGACCTGTTGTTCGCCAGACAATATCAATACAAGGATTTCGCGATACTTTACCGCACCAACGCACAGTCAAGGATTTTTGAAGAATCCCTCCGGAAAATGAACCTCCCCTATAAAATATACGGGGGAGTTTCTTTCTTCCAGAGAAAAGAGATTAAAGATATTCTGGCATATTTCAAGCTTGTTGTGAACCCTTCAGATGATGAAGCGCTCAAAAGAATCATTAATTATCCTCTCAGGGGAATAGGCAAAACTACTGTTCTGAAAATTGAAGAACTCGCGGTTTCAGGGAATATAACCATGTGGAATGTAATTGAAAACACTGCTTTGCTTAAGTCTTCTTTTAACCAGGGAGTAATCTCAAAAATGGGATCCTTTGCTTCGTTAATAAAAGATTTCAGGGGAAAGCTGGATCAGATGGAGGCTTTTGATTTAGCCTATTCCATTGTTACATCCATTGGAATTCTTAAGGAACTGCGCGACGATAAAACACCTGAAGGAATCAGCCGTTATGAAAACGTTGAAGCCTTACTAAACGGAATCCGTGAATTTACCGAAAGCAATGAAGAAGTCGTAGAAGGATCTGACATGGGTCTTCCCGGTTATCTGCAGACTGTAACTCTACTTACGGATGCGGATACTGAAAAAGCTGAAGATCACAACAAGGTAACCCTGATGACCATTCATTCCGCAAAAGGGCTTGAATTTAAACATGTTTGTATTGTTGGCGTAGAGGAGGAGTTATTTCCGTCACACATGAGCGTTACTAATCCCAAAGATCTGGAAGAAGAACGCCGGTTGTTTTATGTTGCTCTTACCCGTGCAGAGGAGAGTATAAGCATCAGTTTTGCAAACTCCCGTTACAAATGGGGAATATTGGGATATTGCAATCCCAGTCGCTTTATTTCTGAAATATCTGAAAAGTACCTTGAGTTTCCAGTGACGTTCGCCCCAAATAAATCAATTAATTCAGGACGGAACACCTTTAAAGAGGAAAGCCCTGCAGGGCCGGCCTCAAATGAGGTGAACCAGAGGTATTTAAAAGCGGGACGATTGATCAGGGTAAGCTTTCCACCTGACAGCATACCTATGGAAGTATCTGATCCTGCAAAGATTCATGTTGGGACAAGGGTTGAACATCAAAGGTTCGGAGCAGGAGAAGTTACAGCCCTTGAAGGGGATAAGGCTACGGTGGAATTCAGTCAGCATGGTAAAAAACAACTTCTTCTCAAATTTGCAAAATTAAAAATTGTGAACTAAACTAAATTCCCTTAGCTTTGCATAAAATTTATAAGATGGATTACGATTACAATACAGGTCGCAAAAAAATGGATCTTCCGGAATATGGCAGGAATGTGCAGAAGATGGTCGATCACATTAAAACTATTGAAGACAGGGAAGAAAGAAACAAAGCCGCCCGGACAATTATCAGCATCATGGGGAACCTGAATCCCCATCTCAGGGATATTGCCGATTTTAAACATAAGCTATGGGATCACCTGGCTATTATTTCCAATTTTGAGCTGGATATCGACTCTCCCTATGAAACCATCGAGCGGGTTAAACTTCTCGAGAAACCCAATCCCCTTAAATATAACCAGGGAGGAATACGATACAAGCATTACGGCAAGTATATGGAACAGATGATTAAAAAGGCTGTTGAAATGGAGGCAGGTGAAGAAAAAGATGTCCTGATCTCCATGCTCGCTAATCACATGAAAAAATCTTACCTGACCTGGAACCGCGAGGTAGTGAATGACGAACATATCTTTCTGGATTTGAAAGAACTTTCCGGTGGAAAAATTGATGTAAGTGTTGATACCCTGAAATTATCAGAAACCAGGGATATTCTCAATAAAAACCGCAAGAAAAAGCCTTTAAAACCAATCAAAAAGAAATAGTGGCTGATGAGTAGTTTCCGTATCGAAGGAGGTCATGTTCTGAGCGGAAAAATTACGCCGCAGGGGGCCAAAAACGAAGCCCTGCAAATACTTTGTGCCACGCTTCTTACGCCGGAACCGGTTACCGTTTCAAATATTCCCAACATCCGCGATGTTAAAAAACTCATTGAGCTTCTAAATGACATGGGTGTAAGAGTTGAAAAGCATTCACCTCATAAATACACTTTTACAGCCGGTGAAATCAATCTGGATTATCTCCAGACCACTGACTACCATGAAAAAAGCGCTGCTCTGCGGGGTTCTGTAATGATCGTTGGTCCTCTCCTGGGGAGGTACGGAAAAGCATTTATCCCCAAACCCGGCGGCGATAAAATAGGCAGACGGCGTCTTGATACCCATTTTATCGGGTTCCAGAACCTGGGTGCTAAATTCAATTTCGATCCGAAAAATTACTTTTACACTGTTGAAGCCTCCAATCTGAAAGGATGTTATATGCTGCTCGATGAAGCTTCTGTAACCGGGACGGCAAACATCATCATGGCTGCTGTGATGGCAAAAGGAACCACTACCATTTACAATGCCGCCTGTGAACCTTATGTTCAGCAACTGTGCCTCATGCTCAACCGTATGGGGGCAAAAATCACCGGGATAGGTTCAAATCTTTTGTCGATTACCGGAGTTACATCCCTGAAAGGAACTGAGCATACCATACTTCCCGATATGATTGAAATTGGGAGTTTTATTGGTATGGCCGCGATGACTCATTCTGAAATCACCATTAAAAACGTACGTAACGATATGTTGGGTATTATCCCTGATTCATTCCGCCGGATGGGTATTCAAATGGAAATCCGCAAAGATGATATTCATATCCCGGCCCAGGATCACTACGAAATTGATACCTTTATCGATGGTGCAATATTGACTATCGCGGATGCACCCTGGCCCGGACTTACGCCTGATCTGCTGAGCGTTATTCTTGTTATCGCAACCCAGGCAAAAGGCAGCGTCCTGATACACCAGAAAATGTTCGAAAGCCGGTTGTTCTTCGTCGATAAGCTTATCGATATGGGCGCCCGGATTATACTCTGCGATCCTCACCGGGCAAGTGTTATCGGACTCGATGGTAAAATAAAACTGCGTTCAACCACTATGACCTCCCCCGATATCCGCGCAGGAGTAGCCCTGCTGATTGCAGCCATGTCTGCTGAAGGGATCAGCACCATCCACAATATCGAACAGATCGACCGGGGATACGAAAGTATAGACGTCAGGTTGAACGCGCTTGGAGCTAGTATTGAGCGAATCTGATTATGGGTTCGGATCTGTGCATATGATGAGTGAAATTCATAAAACCTTAAGTAAAACGTAACTATTCACCTTATCTAATACATTGACTAATAATTAATTATATTTACCACTAAGCGCACAAAGAAGAATCACAAGGTTCCGTTAGATTTGATTTTCTTTTGTTATGTATATTAGGGAATAATTAAGAGACTCC
>CAYGFI010000155.1:0-11713 GCA_964349045.1 uncultured Chitinophaga sp. | reverse complement strand
GTATATTATTAACAATATCTTTAATTATGAAGTAATTTGGCACCGGGTGATCAGGCATTTAAACCCCTAACCCCCTAAACCTTATTCCCTAATACCTATCAAATGTTTCTTGAAAATTCCATAAGCCGTAGTGAAAAAAGGGGCTGGATCGAAGTGGTCTGCGGTTCGATGTTTTCCGGTAAAACGGAAGAACTGATCCGCCGTCTGAAACGGGCAAAAATTGCAAAACAAAATGTTGAAATCTTTAAACCCAGGGTAGATACGCGTTTTTCCACCCAGGAAGTTGTCTCGCATGATGAAAACACAATTCTATCCACTCCTGTTGAAACTGCGGCAGCCATTCTATTGTTAACATCCGGTGTGGAAGTAGTAGGAATCGATGAAGCACAATTCTTCGATATGGGCCTTATTGAGGTATGCAATACTCTTGCTTCTCAGGGCATACGCGTAATTGTGGCCGGGCTGGATATGGACTATCTTGGCAGACCTTTCGGGCCTATTCCCGGTCTTATGTCCATTGCCGAGTATGTAACAAAGGTTCATGCTATCTGTGTCAGATGCGGTAATCTTGCTAACCACTCACACCGTACCGGGCTGGGTGATAAACTTGTGGTGCTGGGTGAGACAGACATGTACGAACCGCTCTGCAGATATTGTTTTTCAAAAACAATTGTTAAACAAAAGAAAGGTACTAAAAGCTAAAATGCACACCTATACTCTTGCACAAATATCGAAAATTGTATCAGGCTCCCTTTCGGGGGATGAATCTATGGAGGTTCTTCGGTTCTCCATCGATAGCCGTACGCTTTCAAATCCAATGAATACAGCGTTTGTAGCGCTCAGGGGCGAAAGACATGATGGCCATATCTATATTCCTGAATTGATAACTGCCGGAGTAAAAGTGTTTTTAGTTAACCGTGACTTTCATCCCCCGAAAACTGAAAAAAAGGCAAACTGGATTTTTGTAAACGATACTCTTAATGCCATTCAAGACCTTGCAGTATGGCACCGAAAATATTCAAAGGCAAGAATAATAGGTATAACCGGATCGAACGGAAAAACAATTGTGAAGGAATGGATTTACCAGTCATTACGAAACGAGTTGCCCGTTTTTCGCAGTCCCCGCTCTTATAACTCACAGGTAGGAGTGCCACTTTCAGCGCTGATGATTCGCGATAGCGACCAGGTTGCAGTTATGGAAGCAGGGATATCGAAAAAAGGAGAGATGCAGCGGCTGGAGCATATTTTATCCCCCGAAACAGGAATTATTACTAATATTGGCGAGGCACATCAGGAAAATTTTTCTTCCTATGAAGAAAAGTTATTTGAAAAAACAAGACTTTTTATTCATTCCAAAACACTAATTTATTGCCGCGATCACGAGGAAATTCATAAGATTTTAAGAAAAGAATTTCCGGATAAGGAATTTCTTTCATGGGGAAAAAATCCTGAGTCGGATTTTGTTGTCAGGGCAGTTAATAACCTTCCTGAAGGAGTTAGTGTTTCACTGGAAGGTAAGGCGAAAAGCTCTGTAATCATTCCTTTTCATGATCATGCTTCTTTCGAAAATGCCATGCATGTTGCTGTATTGTTGTATCAAATGGGTTTTAATGATGAATTTGTACGGAATGCACTAAAGGGGCTGGAACCGGTGGAGATGCGACTTGAAATTCTTAAAGGGATTCATAATTCTACGCTTATCAGCGACACTTATAATTCTGATCTGGCATCTCTTGCAAATGCTCTTGATTTACTCCTTCAGCAAAAACAACACAAGCGACGCACACTGATATTGTCTGATATTTTGCAAAGTGGTCGAAGCGATGAGGATCTTTATACAGATGTTGCGGCCATGCTGGTCGAAAAGGATGTTGACCGTTTAATTGGAATTGGTCCCTCGCTGATGAAGATGCGAGAGGTATTTCCTGCATCATCGGTATTTTTTCCGGAAACTGCAGCTTTTTTACGAGCCTCGGCAATGCTGACTTTCAGAGATGAGGCCATACTTGTGAAAGGTGCGCGAATTTTTGAATTTGAAAGAATCAGCAGGGAATTACAATTCAGGACACATCAGACGGTGATGGAAATCAACATGAATGCTTTGATTCAGAACCTGAATTTTTACCGAAGCCTCCTCAGGCCGGGAACCCGCATCATGGCTATGGTTAAAGCATTCTCATACGGAAGCGGAAGCTTTGAGATTGCTAACCTGCTTCAATTTCAAAAAGTGGATTATCTGGCTGTAGCCTATATTGATGAGGGAATTGATCTGAGGTCCAATGGTATTACTTTGCCTATAATGGTTATGAATCCTGAGTCTGGTAATTTTAAATCTCTTGTGGAATATGGCTTACAACCTGAAATATACAGCTTTGAAGGATTACGGGAGTTTGGTTTATTTCTTAAAAAAAGTGATATCAGGGATTATCCGGTTCACATCAAACTCGATACAGGCATGCACCGCCTCGGTTTTTTTGAGCAGGAGTTGGAGAAACTGGCTGCTGAACTCAATTCAGGATCCTTCAGGGTGATTTCTGTTTTCTCTCACCTGGTGGGCAGCGACGAGAGTGAGCATGATATCTATACCAAGGAACAGATTAAACTTTTCAAAAAAATGGCCGGCCAATTAAAAAAATTAATTTCGGGGAATTTCATGTTGCATATTCTTAACTCTGCAGGGATAGAAAGGTTTGCAGACGATCAGATGGATATGGTCCGCCTGGGAATAGGCTTGTACGGTGTGAGCGGAAACTTCCCGGGCCAGTTGCAGGAGGTGAGTACATTTAAAACCAGTATCTCCCAGGTGCGGGAACTTGAAGAAGGCACAACAATCGGGTATGGCAGAAAAGGGAGCCTGGTAACAAAAAGAACTATCGCTACAATACCTGTTGGCTATGCCGATGGTTTGCCAAGGAGCCTGGGGAACGGAAAAGGATCCTTCCTGGTTGCCGGTAAACCGGCTCCCACTATAGGAAATATTTGTATGGATATGTGTATGATCGATATTACAGGAATATTTGCAAAAGCAGGAGATGAAGTTATTATCTTTGGTAAAAATCTCCCGGTGAAAATTATAGCTTCTGCCGCTGATACCATTCCTTATGAGATACTGACAGGAATATCAGAAAGGGTTAAAAGAATTTACTATCAGGAATAAAATTGACACGATGCAGAAATTATCTGTTGTAATTATCACACTGAATGAAGAGAAGAATATCGGACGATGTCTGGAATCAGTTAAAGATATTGCTGATGAGATAGTTATTGTTGATTCGTTTTCAACTGACCGTACCGAGGAGATTTGCCTGAAGTATGAAGCAAGATTCATTAAACACGAGTTTAAGGGCCATATCGAGCAGAAAAACTGGGCTGTTGACCAGGCGAAATACAGGCATGTATTATCATTGGATGCTGATGAAGAACTGTCTAAGCATCTTAAGGAATCAATCCTTGAAGTTAAGGGCAACTGGAAGTACGATGGATATTATTTTAACCGGCTCACCAACTACTGCGGAAAATGGATCAGGCATACCAGCTGGTACCCGGCAAGGAAGCTGAGATTATGGGACCGTTCGAAAGGAAAATGGGGAGGGATAAACCCGCACGATAAATTCAAACTCGAAAAAGGAGCGACCCGGAAATTTCTGAAAGGGGACTTGCTACACTACTCTTACTATACTATTAATGAGCATATTGCACAGATAAATGCATTCAGCACCATTGTTGCTAATGCTTATCTTAAAGAGAACCGCAGGGCAAGTTATATTAATATCGTTTTTCACCCTCTCTGGAGATTGTTCAGAGATTATATCATAAAGTTTGGTTTTCTTGACGGTTTTTATGGATTGGTGATCAGTGTAAACTCTTCTCATGAAACTTTTTTAAAATATATCAAGCTTAGAAACCTGATACGCGAAAAAAATCTTCGGGAGTGTAACAGGATTTGCTTCTTCAATTCGGTTGTTTCATGGGGAGGTGGTGAGAAATGGCACTATGATGTGTCAAATCACCTTTTCAAAAAGGATTATAATGTTTTGGTTGTGACTAATAACGAAAGTGAATTATACAAAAGAGTTTCAAAAACAAATCTTCCTCATCATGAAATCAGTATCACCAATCTTTCTTTTTTAAATCCCTATAAGCTGCTGAAGTTATATTCCTTTTTTAGAAGAGAAAAGATTGGGACAATTATTATTAACCTGTCATCCGATCTTAAAGCAGCAGGGATTGCCGCTAAGCTGGCCGGTGTTAAAAATATTATTTATCGCAGGGGAAGTGCTGTTCCAATCAGGAATACCATTCTAAACAGGTTTCTATTTAGAAGTGTTGTTACCCGGGTAATTGCAAATTCGGAGGAAACAAGCAGAACCATCCTGCTTAATAATGCAAATCTTATTGAGAAAGATCGCATCAATGTGATTTATAATGGATTAGATTTAAAAAATTACAAACTTCAGGAATATGAGGATTTGTATTCACGGCAAAATGGTGAAATAATTATAGGTAATGCCGGACGATTATCGGAAGAAAAAGGACAAATATACCTGCTTCAAATGGCCCGTATTCTCAAGGACAAGGGATACAAATTTAAAATATTGATAGCGGGCACCGGTAAACTGGAATCACGGCTAATTAAAACGGCCAGGCATCTGAAAGTTACTGATGAGATTGTTTTTCTTGGATTTGTTGATAACATCAGGAGGTTTAATCAGAATATCGATATTTTCGTACTAACCTCATTATATGAAGGTTTTGGTTATGTTCTGGTGGAGGCTATGGCAGAAAAAAAGCCTGTTGTGGCTTTTGACATCCGGAGTTCGGCTGAGATTGTGAAAAATAATGATTCAGGATTTCTGGTTGAAAGCATGAATGTTGTCTCTTTAACAGAAAAAGTAGAAGAATTAATGAACAATAAAGATTTAAGATTCCAAATGGGCAATGCAGGCAGGAAAAGAGTTGAAGAAATATTTACGTTTGATCTGACATTAGCCCAGGTTGAGGCTTTGATTCAAAAGGAAATCAGCATACACAATATTCCTAAACCTTAATGAAAGGGTTTTTTATCTTCTTTGTTCAATATCATGGAAAAAATTACCATCACAATTTTCAGGATTCATGCTGCTTCAGATTTCCGCGATGTCCGTACCTTCTGAAATATTCATCTTTGTTATGCTTCCAGCGGTTATGTGTCCATAACCAATAAGCAGGTTCTTCACGAATCTGATTTTCGAGGTGCTGAAGGAACTTTTCAGTTATTTCAAATTCTTTTGTGCTTCCGGGATCATCCGTAATCAATGTAAATTCACTTTCATAATACCCTCTTCTGATGCGATTAATTTTAAAATAAACTACGGCGAGATCCAATTTTTTAGCCAGTTTTTCGGGACCTAAAACAAATGGTGTATCCTGGTTCAGGAGGGTAGTCCAGTATTGTATGTGTTTCATAAGAGGGCGTTGATCTGCCGCAAAAAATGAAATATTCAAAGATTCGCTTTTGTGGTATTCGGTAAGGGTTCTGACTATTTTGTCAATCGGGATAACCTCAAGGCCATAACGTTGACGGGAAGTCACAAACATCCGGTCGAAATATTTATTGTGTAAAGGTTTGTATACCCCGAGAGCTTTATGGTGTATATATTTTGGCAGGTTAACACACCATTCCCAATTTCCATAATGCCCGAATACCAGGATAATACTTTTCCCCCTTACATATAGATCGTTTATCAGTTCCGGGTTTTTATAACGAAAGCGATTCATTGTTTCCTTTTCGCTCATGAAAATAAAAATGGTAGATTCCATAAAGAAATCACAGAAAAACCGGTAGAAACGTTTTGCGGTTTTTTTAACCTGTTTCTCATCCCATTCAGGAAATGAATTCCTGAGATTTTTTAAAACCAGCTTTTTGCGATAAGGGAAAACGTAATAAATCAGCAAATAAACCATATCGGTCAGAAAATAAAGAATACTGATTGGCAAACGGGTAAAAAGCCATATCAAACCGTAGAGGATATAGAATGAGAGAAATTGCATAGTATATATAATTGACCGATAAAAGTAATACAAATTGGTAAAAAAACAGATAATAGACAAAGTGCAAATGTTCCTGTTACAAGGATTCATAAAAAAAACTTAGTCACTTATCGTTCATCTTTTCTCTTCGGGAACTTGTTTTTTATTAAATTTGAAATTCAAAAACCAGATTTGACTCAGTTTAAACAATTAGCTCTTTTCCTCGAAAAGAATCCGGTTTACATTCACGGGTTTATCATTTTACTTCTCTTACCTGCTTTGCTGATAAATCTGGGTCTGTATCCTTTTAACCTTGATGAAGCGACACGGGCCATTGTTGTATTGGAAATGAAGTTTTCCGGAAATTTTATTATTCCAAGCATAAATGGTGAGTTTTATTATAACAAACCCCCGCTTTTTAACTGGATTCAACTACTGTTTGTTCAATGCTCCGGTTCAATGGAAGAATGGGTATTCCGCTTGCCTGTTGTAATTTCATTACTCGGCTTCGGATTAACCGTTTTTATGACCCTCAGAAAGGAGCTTGGCTACAGGGTGGGTTTACTTGCAACTTTGGCCGTAATCACTTCCGGCAGGATTTTATTTTACGATTCATTCAAAGGACTTATCGATATTACTTTCTCCTGGACCATCTACCTGATTTTTTGGAACATTTACAACAACTTTTCAAAAGGGAGGATTTTACGACTTTTTGTTTTCTCATGGTTTCTGACCGCGTTGGGTTTCCTTTTAAAAGGGATGCCTTCCCTGGTTTTTCAGGGGATTAGTCTTGTTGTTTATTTTATTTATCAGAAATCATTCAGGAAACTTTTTAGTATTCAACATTTTACGGGTTTATTAATCTTTCTGACTCTCGTTGGGGGTTATCTGGCTTTGTATAATCATGGAAATTCTTTAACAGATTACGTTGCCAATTTATGGAACGAGGCGGCTATACGAACTCCGATCGGAAATTCGTTTTTATTAACAATCAGCCATTTCATTGCATTTCCATTCAATTTTATTTCTTATTTTTTGCCATGGTCATTACTTGTTTTTTGTTTTTTTTCTGATGGAGTTATAAAGAACATATGGCAGGATAAGTTCCTTAGGTTTTTAACAATCATATTTATCTCCAACATTTTTGTTTACTGGATTTCTCCTGCAATTTATCCAAGGTATTTATTTATGTTCCTGCCACCATTATTTGCCATTCTTTTTTACGTGTATGAGAATAATGAAAGAATCTCAAGGATAAGTAAAAATATCCTCAAGCCTTTCTTATACATTTTTCCACTCCTGATTGCTATGGGATTGTGGTTTTTAGCTGTTCGCATGGATTCTCCCCACCAGTCTCATATACCTGGCAAAATTCTTTTTTTAAGTTTTATAGCTGTTGTTTTGTGCGGTTTGTATATTCTTTTTGCAAAAGAAAGAATTTTTATTCTTATGGGCTTTATACTTTTTGGAAGAATAGCCTTTAATTTTTTTATTTTTGATGAAAGGCTGCAATCAGGTATAGATGCTTATCAAAGAGAAGATACTATAAAGGTAGCGGTAATGACAAAAGGCCGGCCACTTTATCTGTACAAAGATTGTCCGATTCACAAATCAAGTACTTTTTATATTGAGAGGGAAAGACAGGAAATTTTATTTCGCTGGAAGGGTGAAATGGAAAAAGGGAAGCAGTATATTATCCCGGAAACGGAGATAAACAAAATACAAGCCTGTAAGAAATTGGCAGTATTTGAAACAAACCTCGCATTTTTGAACCTATGTGTAGTTGAGTTGGAGTAAAAAACCGAAATGAATTTCATCCCGGTTTTCTGAAAACAAGTATTTTAACCCAGATCGCTTATTCGCTCGAGTTTTGCAATTTCAGTAATTTTAATTTTACGCCCGTCGATGGCAATAACTCCCTCCTGTGCAAACGTAGAAAGGGTTCGGATAGCATTCGACGTTGTCATGTTTGAAAGATTGGCAACATCCTCCCGTGAAAGATAGATTTTTATAGTCTGACCATCTTCTTCGTATCCATACGTATCTTTAAGGAAAATTAACGATTCTGCAAGTCTGCCGCGGATATGCTTCTGAGTTAAAGTTACGGTACGGTTATTGGAAAAACCAAGTTCAGTAGCAAATGATTTTATGATGCTTAAAGAAAACTCGGGATTACTTCTGAGAAGTCTGTATATACTGTCCTTATCTATAATGCAAACCACTGAATCTTCGATGGCGACTGCCGTAGCAGTATGATGTTCTTCCGCAAACAATGCCCTGTATCCGATAAAACCTACCGGTTTGGCCATCCTCACAATCTGCTCACGACCTCCGACTCCTTCCTTAAAAACTTTTACTTTACCTTCCGATAAGCTTATTAAAGCATTGGGTTTATCTCCTTCTTTAAAAATTATTTCACCTTTTTTGTAAAAAGCGCAAACATGATCTTTTTTAAGAATCTCTTTTTCTTTTGGTGAAAGAACGTGAAATACCGATTTTGGGTCATCTATGCAGTTATCACAATTTAATAACCTTTCGTGCATCGTAATTAGAATTTTTTGTTATTATGCTATACAACACACAAAGGTAGAAATAATTATCGATTTCGCTCTCAAAAGCTTAAAAATCTGTGGCATACTTACAGTTTGAAACTTAAACATAGATTTAATTTAGATCTTATAAGAAAACATCACAATAGAAATATATTTTGAATATATAACAAGGATTTTTAATATCGAACAAGGATTAACGATTTACGATTTAAGAAGTAAAATAAGCAACCAAAGGCAGTCTTCTGCCTCCACCAAAGGCTTTTGAGGAGATTCTGAGTATGGGTGGAGTCTGATATCTTTTATACTCATTTGTATTTACCAGTTGAATTATCCGGTTTACCACTGACTCTTCGTAACCCAGGGCAATTATTTCCAAAGAGGTTTTTTGATGCTCGATATATTCCTCTAAAACTTTATCAAGCAGATCATATTCAGGAAGAGAGTCAGAGTCTTTCTGGTCGGGTCGCAACTCCGCTGAAGGTGGTTTAAGCAGGATATTTTCAGGGATGATAGATTTAACTGAATTAATATATTTTGCAAGCAGGTAAACATCGGTTTTATAAACATCGCCCAAAACCGATAATCCACCGCTCATGTCCCCGTATAGGGTTCCGTATCCCACTGCTGCTTCACTCTTGTTGCTTGTATTCAGTAAAATATGTTCAAACTTATTGCTGTAAGCCATAAGCAGAACGCTTCGAATTCTCGACTGTAGGTTTTCTTCCGTAATATCGACTTCACAGCCTTCAAAGAGAGGGGTGAGATTTTTATTAAAAAGCTGAAAAATGTCTTCAATTTTAATAATATCGTAAGATATCCCGAGGTTTTTGACCAGTTTTACCGAATCGTTTACAGAATGGTCCGAAGAATAACCCGAAGGCATTAAAAGTGCATGAACATTATCTTTTCCAAGTGCCCTGGCAGCTAAAACCAGGGTAATTGCAGAGTCGATTCCTCCGGATAATCCCAGCACTGCTTTACTGAAATTCGTTTTTGAAAAGTAACCCTTAATACCCGTAATCAAGGCGTCATGAATCATTCTGATTCTTTCCGGTTTTTTTACGAAAGCAGGTTTATGAGTTCCGTCAAGATCATTGGTATCCACAATTTTTATATCGGGGGAGAAAAAATCCAGTTGTGAAATAATTTTGCCTTTATTATCGATCGCCATGCTGCCTCCCTCGAAAATCAGTTGAGTCTGCGCTCCAACCTGATTTACATAAATAACCGGCAGTTTATGTTTTTTTGCTTTTTCAATAAAAATACCCTTTTTCAATTCTGTCCGGGTATGAGAGAAGGGTGAAGCTGCTATATTGATCACAAGGTCGGGTCCCAGCTTGCCAAGTTCTTCGAGGGGATGACGCGTGTACAGCCGGCTTCTGGCAAACTCATTCTCCACGGGCTGATCGTCCCAAAGGTCTTCACAAATGGTAAGTGCAATTTTTTTATCTTGAAAGGGTAGAAGAGTAAAGATACGGTTTGGTTCGAAGTAGCGGTATTCGTCAAAAATGTCATACGTAGGTAGCAATGATTTATTGATGACCTGGCGTATCACTCCCCCGAAAAGAAAATAAGCTGAATTGAAGAGCATCTTACCTTCAGTGGCTGAGTTGATTGACGGGCCACCGATAATTGCTCCAATGGTGTCGCAAACGCGGGCAATTTTGTGAATTTCATCTATGGATTGATGAATGAATTCCTTTCTCTCAAGCAGATCAAGTGGAGGGTAGCCACATATCGATAACTCGGAAAACACCACCAGGTCTGCATGAGACAGTCTTGCCTTTTCAATCGCGAGCACAATATTACCTGTATTCTCCACAAAATTCCCAATATGGTAATCCAGTTGCGCCAGTGCAATTTTCATAGTGTCCGGGCTTAAAAAAGTATTCCGACTCTCAGGGAAAACGTATTGATAGTGATTTTATCTAGTGCCCGTGAGGTTACATCCATAAATCCGGATGAAAAGCCTAGTCCTCCGATTAATGCAGTTGAACCTCCCAGTGAATACTGAATCCCCATGGTAATAAAATAGCTCATATTAAAGGTCATGATATCGTCAGCGATATTTTCCTTATAAAGTATTTCTGAAAAATCAGTTGCCCTGCTTTGGATATTGATCATTGGCGTAACACCAAGATTAGCAAAAAAGGTGGAATAACCGATTTCATTGGTTTTAAACTTAAGACCTAAGGGGATGTTGATATATCTCAGTTGGTAGGTGATTGTATTTCCGGCCGGTACAATTATTTCCACCGGACTTACATTGAAAGTAATATCGTTGGAATAATCAAGTTTACCTCCAATATTATTAATCGAGATTCCGGTTGCGAAAGCGTAGTTTTCAGCGAAATAATAATCCATGCCCAAACCGGCATTAAGGCCCATGATTGCTCCACGTGAAGTAATTTCTTTCTTATCTGTAAGCATCCATGAAAACTGTGGTTCGGCTAACAGGCTGAATCGGAGGGATTGCGCTTTTGAAACAAGCGGAATAGCCAGTAAAAGAATGATTATGGTTTTTTTTATCATGATGATTAAAGATAAAGTTTAATTCAAAGGATTAAATCATTAACAAATATTATCAGGGATTGCTAATTTTGCAATGCTCAGATGCAAAAATATACAAATTAACCGTTACTCTTTAAATGAAATATTAACGCTCATGAGACTTTTATTAACTTTTTTTGTGGTATCGGCTTTAATTTTGGGATCCTGTCGCGATTCTAAACACAAGATTAAATTTAAGAAAGATACAGTAAAGATCAATATTGATCGTTTTGATCAACAGTTATTCAGGATGGACAAAGATACTCTTCAGGCCTCAATATCATGGTTCTACAGGGAATATGATGATTTTCTGGATGTGTTCAGCTATCACATAATAGGGATTGGAAGTCCTTCGGGTCGGGATTATGAGGCATTTTTATCAATGTTTCTTAATGATCGTTTAAACCGGGAGGTTTTCGTGGAGACTCAGAGGATTTTTCCGGATTTACAGGAGCTTGAAAAGAAGTTAAGCAATGCTTTTAGTATTTATAAAAGTGTTTTTCCGGAAAAGGAGATACCCCGGCTGGTTGCTTATGTGAGCCGGTTTAATAATAAATGTTTTACGGTCGGCAATTATATAGGAATCGGGCTCGACTATTATC
>CAYGFI010000154.1:0-11723 GCA_964349045.1 uncultured Chitinophaga sp. | reverse complement strand
TTTTTATATCCCGTAATTGGCATTTAGTCAATGCTTTTTATGTTTCTGTAAAATGTAACTATTATTTAACCAATACCGTAAAAAGCTTTACTTTAATTCTGAACATTGATAATAAAATTAGGCCTGGTGATGAGGAGTCTGCTTTGCTATTCCGCAATGATCGCGTTGACGGTGTTTCTGTCATTAGAAATACAAGGCCAGACAATTGATATACTGGAGATTACCAAGACCGACGAAACCTGCAATACTGCCGATGATGGCACAATAACTATTCGTGTTACCGGTGGAACAAAACCGTATGTTTATCATATTAATGACGGGGAAATTACTCGTAATTCTTCAGTAACATATGACACTGTCTTTACCTTTACCAACGTATGGGCAGCCAACTGGATTGTTTTTGTAGGAGATTTTTTTAATATACCTGATTTTGGAGGTATCACTGTAAATCAACCGGCGCCCATCACCATCAGCGCTGTGAATGTAAATACGATTTCATGCGCTGGTTCAGGGGATGGAGAAATCAATGTAACAGCCAACGGGGAATCAGGATCATATATTTACATTCTTAACCCTGGCGCCATCAGCGCTATTACAGGAACCTTTACGGGACTTTCTCCGGATACCTATACTGTTACAGTAACTGATGCCACAGGTTGTACTACCTCAGCCATAACTGACCCGATAAATCTTGCTGATCCCCTTCCAATAACCGTGAATAGCGCTTCTGTAACGGATATTACCTGTAATGGTCTTAATGATGGGAAAATAGACGTAACCGGAAGCGGTGGAACAGGATTAATTACCTATACCTTAAATCCGGGAGCGATTGCAGTTAATAATTCAGGAAGCTTTACCGGTTTGAATACCGGAATTTATACCGTTAATTTAACAGATGAAAATTCCTGTCCTTCTGTAAACACAGCCCCTCTGATAGTATCTGAACCCTTAATCGTATCAGGAAATATATCATCCCAGACAAACCTATTGTGCTTTGGATCAGGTACCGGTTCGGTAACAGTAGATGGTTCAGGAGGTACAGCTCCCTATACATATAATATTGATGGTGGAATCTTTGGCGCATCCGGAACATTTAATGATTTAATAGCTGGCGCTCATACGGTGCAGGTTAAAGATGCTAATGGCTGTACGGCTGATGTGCCTGTAACGATTATCCAGCCTGCTTCTGCTGTATCCGGCAGTATCACGAGTCAGACTAACCTCCAGTGCTTCGGAATCGGGAGTGGTTCAGTAACAATAGCCGGAGCAGGTGGAACAGATCCCTATACCTATAATATTGATGGAGGTTTATTTGGCGCTTCCGGAACATTCAGCGGATTAGCAACTGGCGCCTATATAGTGCAGGTGAAAGACGATAATGGTTGTACAGATGATGTCCCTGTTAACATAACCCAGCCTGCAGTTTTAAGCGGGAACATTTCGGGTCAGACGAACGTACTGTGCTTCGGATCGGGTACCGGATCAGTAACTGTGACAGGAGCCGGAGGGACTACTCCATACTCGTTTAATATCGATGGGAGTGCATTCCAGCCCTCCGGAACCTTTAGTGATCTGGCTGCCGGCGCCTATACCGTGCAGGTTGCAGATGACAATAACTGTACGGCGGATGTAGCTGTCACCATTACTCAACCTGCATCTTCAGTATCCGGCAGCATCACTGATCAGACTGATATCTTATGCTTCGGATCAGCTACCGGGTCGGTAACCATATCGGGAGCTGATGGAACAGGTGGTTATACATACAACATAGATGGAGGAGCTTTTGGAGCATCCGGTATATTTAGCGGCTTAACAGCAGGCGCTCATACAGTGCAGGTCATGGATGCTAATAGTTGCACGACAGATGTGGCCGTCAATATTCTCCAGCCCGCAACCGCGGTATCGGGTAATATAACCAGTCAGACTGATTTATTATGCTTTGAAACGGGTACGGGTTCGGTAACTGTGGAAGGATCGGGAGGTACTGGCGCCTATACTTATAATATTGACGGGGGAGCATTCGGCGCCATTGGAACATTCACCGGATTGGCGTTAGGTAATCATACCGTGCAGGTTGCAGATGCTAACAGCTGTTTAGCCAATGTACCTGTTACCATCACCCAACCGGCTGTATTAGGGGGAATTATTACTGAAAAGACCAATGTACTTTGTTTTGGAATGAGTACAGGTTCATTTACAGTAGAAGGAGACGGTGGTACAGCGCCTTATACATTTAAGATGGGTTCAGGCCCTTTTGGCGCGACTGCTACATTTAGCGGTTTGTCAGCAGACGACTATACCGTTAAGGTAAAAGATGATAATGGATGTACTTCCGATGTGGAGGTAACTATAACCGAGCCGGCAGAATTAACCGGCAGCATTACGGGACAAACAAACGTATTGTGTTTCGGATCAGGTACGGGTGCAGTAACTGTTGCCGGTGCCGGGGGAACGATCCCATCCTATACCTATAATATAGATGGCGGAGCTTTTTCCCCATCCGGTACATTCAGTGGGTTAGCAGCAGGCGCCCATACAGTGCAGGTTTCAGATGCCAATAACTGTACGGCAGATGTGGCTGTCAATATTCTTGCACCGGCTGATGCTGTATCAGGCAACATCACCAGCCAAACCAACGTTTTGTGCTTTGGATCAGCTACAGGATCAGTTACAGTATCCGGAGCAGGAGGAACAGCGCCGTACATCTATAATATTGACGGCGGAGCTTTTGACGCATCCGGCACATTTAACAGTTTAACAGCAGGCCCTCATACCGTACAGATTTCAGATGACAATGGCTGTTTAAAGGATGTAGCTGTAACCATTACCCAGCCGGCTACAGCAGTATCAGGCAATATCACAAGCCAGACGAATTTATTATGTTTTGGATCAGGCACAGGATCGGTAACAGTAGATGGTTCAGATGGTACAGGTCCATATACTTACAATATAGATGGTGGAGCCTTTGGCGCCTCCGGTACATTCGGCGGTTTAGCGTTAGGTGATCATACCGTACAGGTTGCCGATGCTAACAACTGTTTAGCCAATGTACCTGTTACCATTACCCAGCCAACAGTTTTAAGCGGTAGCATCTCTGCCCAGACAAATGTATTGTGTTTTGGTACCAGCACCGGTTTAGTAACTGTAGCCGGAAACGGAGGAACAACTCCTTATACTTATAATATAGACGGAGGAGACTTCGGTATATCCGGAACCTTTAGCGGTTTAGCAGCAGGTGTATATACCGTGCAGGTGAAAGATGATAATGGTTGTACAGATGATGTCCCTGTTAACATAACCCAGCCTGAAGTTTTAAGCGGGAACATTTCGGGTCAGACGAACGTACTGTGCTTTGGATTGAGTACCGGGGCAGTTACCGTGGCAGGAGCCGGAGGTACAACCCCATACTCGTATAATATCGATGGAAGTGCATTCCAACCCTCCGGAACCTTTAGTGATCTGGCCGCCGGCGCCTATATAGTGCAGGTTGCGGATGACAATAACTGCACAGCGGATGTGGCAGTCAGCATAACCCAGCCTGCTGAGGCGCTATCCGGGAACATCACGAGCCAGACCAATGTATTGTGTTTTGAAACAAGCACGGGATCTGTAACAGTGACAGGAGCCGGCGGTACTGCACCCTATACCTATAGTTTTGAGGGTGGACCATTTGTTGCCTCGGGTACATTCAGTAGCCTGGCAGATGGCGTATACACAATTCAGGTGAAAGATGATAATGGCTGTACCGCGAATGTTCCTGTAACCATTACTCAACCTGAAATCCTGACCTCTGATATTACCAAAACAGACATCACCTGCAATGGCCTTAATAACGGCAATGTTACTATTACAGCCTCCGGTGGCACCTCCCCCTATAACTATCAGGGAGTACCTTTTGCATACCAGGTATCAAATGTTTTCGTCGGACTTACCAAAAATACCTTCACCTTTAACACCAAAGATTCAAATGGTTGTCTCAGCAGTAATATTGTAACCATTACTGAACCACTTGCCATTTTTATTCAAAATGAAGTTAAAATTGACAATAATATTTGTTATGGCGATAGTCTCGGAGAGATCAGAATAGAGGGGGTTACCGGTGGCGTAAGCCCTTACCAATACTCCATCAACGGAGGGCTGAATTTTTATCCTTCCGGAATTTTCCAGAACCTTCCGGCCGGAAATTACCTGACTGTAGTACGCGATGCAAACGATTGCCTGAAAACAGGTAATACCAATTCTATAAGTGAACCTGACCAAATAATTATTAATAATTATACACAGATCGATGTGACTGATTGCTTCGGGAACTTAAATGGCCAGGTTGCCATTGAAGCCGTCGGAGGTACCGGAACCTTAACCTATGACCTGGATGGAGAAGAAAATAATACCCTGGGATTTTTTAATTCAGTAGGAGGTGGGAATCACGTTATTACAGTAAGTGATACCAGAGAATGCAGTATTGATACAACCGTAACCCTCGCGCAGCCGGTAGAAATTGTATTTTCGGGTCTCACTATTACCGATGTAACAGGTTGTAACGGGGATTCAAACGGCGCAATTAACGCCCTGGCAAGTGGAGGTACAGGTCCCTACCTTTATTCGTTTAACGGGGGAGATTTCCAGCTTTCTGGGAACCACACCGGTCTTTCAGCAGGAAATTATTCCCTTGCGGCAAAGGATGCCAATCTATGCGTGAAAGACACTATCATCACTATCTCCGAGCCGGATCCGGTAAGTATATTAAGTCAGACATCGGTTAATGTCAGCTGTTTTGCAGCTGATAACGGAAGTATCAGCATTATAGCGGCAGGCGGTTCAGGGACATACACTTATGTGCTTAATCCTGGCGCAACTGAGACCAATAATACCGGAAGCTTTACCTCTCTGGTACCGGGCACATACAGCGTTGAAGTAACTGATAACCTGGGTTGCGGACCGGTTAATACACTCCCTTTATCCATCTCTGAACCTTCAGTAATTTCAAGAGATTCGGTTATTACCAGAGAAATTACCTGTAATGGTTTTAATGATGCAGAGATACACATTTACGTGTCGGGAGGCACCTCCCCCTTTACCTATAGTATAGATGACGGAGGAAATTATAGTGTTAACCCTGATTCTTTGGGAATTACCCCCGGAACATACCATCTGAGTGTGCTGGATTCCAATTCCTGTTTGCTGAACCTGGACACTCTTACCTTCACTGAACCTTCTGCAATTAACATGGTAAGTGAAAACAAACTTGATATTACTACATGCTCATATGATCTCCTTGGTGAAATTGATTTTGTAGTAAGTGGAGGAACAGGTAGTATTCAATATACCCTTGATTCATTGAACTGGCAGGCATCAGGGCATTTTGAATCATTACTGTCAGGAACTTACAGGGTAACAGCAACTGACCAGAATCTTTGTGTACTTAGCTCCTCAAGCCTGACAATCAATGCACCGGATACTATTACAGCCGGTATCACAACAACTCCCGAATTGAATGAATTTAATAAAGGTTCGGTAAACATAACAAATGCCGGCGGAGGTACCGGAACGCTGGTGTTCTCGATCACCGGTCAGGCTGGCACATTCAGCGCACAAACAAATTATACCGGCCTCGATGCAGGAACCTACCCGGTTGTGGTGCGTGATGACAATAATTGTTTTTTTGAACTGGATGCAGTTGTGTCGTTTGTTCCATCTCTAAATGTGATAGTTACTCTTACCGACTCCGACTGTAACGGAGATAGTACAGGTTCTATTTCTATGGTAAGTTCCAACGGTACTCCCCCGGTTGAATATTCCATTGACGACAGCGCCAGTTGGGTAAGCAGCGGAAGTTTTACGGATCTGGGACCGGGGACTTATTACCTGTTTGTGAGAGACGGGCAGAACCGCTATTTTCAGGATACCATACTCATAACTGAGCCGTCTGCAATCAATATCCTCGGGAACACAATCCCGGCAAGCTGTTCCTCCTTCAAAAACGACGGAGCCATCGATGTAAACGTAAGCGGAGGAACGTCACCTTATACTTATCTTTGGGCAAGGGGAGAAACTACTCAGGATATTGAAAACCTCAAACCCGGAAAGTATAGCATTACTGTAACCGATTCAAAAGCCTGCAGCAATGAGAAAATTTTTGACCTGACTGCCCTGATCTCGGTAGTTGCATTTGCAGGTGTCGATACGGCGGTCTGTTCCGGAATACCATTTATTCTTAACGGTCAGGGCGGACCCGTGATGAGCTGGTCGCCCCCTGAAGGTTTAAGCAATCCGAATATCTCCAACCCTGTGGTTACCCTAACTGAAAATGCCAGTTATATTCTAACGGTAACCGGGTTTGATGACTGTCTGGATATTGATACGATCCATATTAGTGTCAGACCCGATATGGGCCTGGTTGCCGGGAACGATACCACGGTTATAAAAAAAGCCGAAATAATTCTGGATGCCCTGGGTGGCCCGTTCGAAACCTACAGATGGGAACCTGCTTCAGGACTTGTAACACCTGACCAGTCATCAACACTGGCACATCCGCTTGAAAATACAACTTTCATTGTTACAGCTTTTACTGAATTTGGCTGTGCGGAAACAGACACTACGGTTGTGAATGTAATAGAAAGACTGATCGTATACGATATCTTTTCTCCCAACGGTGATGGATTGAACGATTATTTTGAAATAGATTTCGCGGATTATTTTCCCGGGATGCTTGTGGAAGTATATACCCGGTGGGGAGAGAAACTATTCAGTTCCAGGGGTTACAGTGACGAGCAGCGTTGGAACGGGACCTACAGGGGTAAAGATGTTCCATTTGGCACTTATTACTATGTGATTGTCCCCTATTCCGGAGCTGAACCTATTACCGGACCTTTAACAATTGTAAGGTAACCATGAAGAAGATATTCATCATATTACTGTTTTTCGCCGGTGGGATGTCTTCCACCCTTGCCCAGCAATCTCCGCATTTCACACAGTATATGTTTAACGATTTCGTGATAAACCCGGCTATTGCCGGCACTAACGACTTTTACCAGATACGCAGTAATCACAGATTTCAGTGGATCGGAATTACAGATCCCCCGCTCACCAATACTCTGAGCTTTTATGGACCCCACGGAAAGTTACCTATGGGTTTCGGCGCTTATTTTTACAACGACGTTACCGGACCCACAAGTCGCACCGGCCTGACAGGCTCTTATGCCTATAATATCGCAATTACCAGTGATATTCGATTATCAGGTGGGTTGTCGTTCGGACTTATGCAGTACAAACTTGATGGTACCCAGGTTACTCCGAAAGATCTGACAGACCTTGCAATACAACCCATCGTTAATTCTTCCTATATGCCCGATGCAGCAGTCGGGGCTTATCTTTATGCAAAACAGTTTTACGCCGGCTTTTCGGCCAATCAGCTTCTGAATAACAAACTTAAGGTTTACGAAGTGAAATCAGGACTGAACAGGTTAAAGTCGCATTTTTATCTTACCGGGGGATACAAGTATGACGTAAACAGGGACCTTGCCATCGAGCCTTCCACTATTATCAAAGTCACATCTCCAGGAGCATTTCAGTTCGATTTTACAACAAGACTTATCTACCAGGAAATGTTCTGGGGCGGGCTATCCTTCCGGATGAAAGATGCCGTTTCCCTGCTGCTTGGATATAACTATGAAGATAAGTTCAGTTTCGGTTATGCTTATGATATGGGCATTAACGGACTTCGGAAATTTAATTCGGGATCGCATGAACTGATGATCGGGTATAGGTTTAATGATATTAAATAGTGGAATATTAAGCGCAAAGGCGCAGGGGCGCAAAGGATACGCTAATTTATAATTGCGTTTTACAATTGCGTCTTTGCGCCTTTGCGCTTAATCTTCCTTTAAATCCATTCCTCACCAATAATCTCACCGGTTATCGATAAGATCATTTCCTTCACAGGCACTTTCCTCCCAGACCGCACCACTGCATCACTTACCATCTGCACCAGTCCCCCGCAGCAGGGCACTTCCATCCTCAGCACGGTAATGGTGTTTACCTTTGCAAGGCTGATAAGCTGTATAAGTTTCTGAAGGTAGGTATCCAATCCATGATCCAGCTTCGGACAGGCAATAACCAGCTTTTTGTTCTTCAGGAAATCCTCGTGGAAATTCGCCGATGTGAATGCTGAACAGTCAGCAGCCACCAGCAGGTCAGCATTCCGGAAATACTCAGCAGCCGGGTTTATAAGATGCATCTGCAGGGGCCAGTGGGTGAGGGAGGAGGTTGAGGTTGAGGTTGAGGAGGGTGATGGGTGGAGGTTAAATTCTTTGGAGACGGAACCGGGGCAGGCGTGTCCTGCCGCATGCACATGAGCAGCAGCCTGTACAGGTTTAAAAGCAGGGGCAACCGGTTTAAGGCTGTGTACCTTTTCAACAACTTCGGCCGGGTTAAAATCGAGGGAGTCTTTGTTATCCCACAGAAATTTCACCCCTTCTTTCAGGTATTGTGTTTCACCGTGTTCTTTAAGGTGGGTAAGGTGGGCAATTACAACATTTTTTCCTTTACTCACCATCTGAGCCATCACTATAGTTTCGTTGTATGGCTGGGCTTCTACTTTCTCAATACTCAGTGCCCCTTCCGGGCAATGTCCGAGACAAGCACCCAGGCCGTCGCACATCAGGTCGCTTACCAGTACAGCTTTGTTATCAACAATCTGCAGAGCCCCTTCGTGGCAATTGGGGATGCAATTTCCACACCCGTTGCATTTTTCTTCATCAATCCGGACTACTTCACGTATCATATCTTTTAAGGTTAAGCAAAGATCCCGCTTTTCGTGAACGCAAAAATCCGATTTGAAAACTCGGTTTTTTATGTGGATCGTTATATGCTATTTCGGATTTTATTGTGCAAATGTAGGGAAAATAAGTTATATTGTTACGGAGTTACGGAGTTACGGAGTTACGAAGTTACGAAGTTACGAAGTTACGGGAGCGAGAGCTTTTTTATAAGAGAAGATATCATGATACGAAGGAGTTTTATGGAAGAGCGAGGAGTATCAATGTTTTCTATATAGCCTAATTCTCTCGCTATAATAAATTGGGTATCAAGTTCAGTTAATGAACCTAATGCAATAAATAAAAATTGACGGAATTCTGAGGGGGATCTTCTTCCGGCACCTTCAGCAATGTTGCATGGAACGGATAAGGCAGCTCGTTTCATCTGGGAAATCAATACATATTTTTCATCGCTTGGAAAAGATTTTGTACGTTCATATGTTAATTTAACAAGTTCAATTCCTTTTTTCCAAACCTCCAGATCTTCATGAGAATTTATATGTTTCATGTTTTGTTATTTAAGTTATTTAAATTTAAAGAAGAACTTCATCAATAATTATTAATTGCATTAAATGAATAATATAGTTGCCTTAAAAAAAATATTTTTAAAAAATCCATAATATATATCAATCATAACCCCGTAACTTCGTAACCCCGTAACTTCGTAACTTTACAAATGCAAAAACACTGGTACGCCATCTACACCAAATCCCGTAACGAAAAACGCGTAGCCGAACTCCTCTGTCAGCAGGGAATTGACCATTATCTACCCCTGATGAAGAAGATTCGTATCTGGTCCGACCGTAAAAAGACAGTAGAAATGCCTTTATTTTCGTCCTACATATTTGTGCATATTGATGAAATAGAATTTTACGGGTGTCTGAAAATCCCGGGAATAGTGAAGTTTGTGAGTTTCGAAAGAAAGCGGGTTGTCATTCCCGACTACCAGATCGAGGCGATACGGAAATATGTTGAGACAGGCGAAGAATTGATCCCCAACGAAGGGGATTACACGATTGGTAAGAGAGTGAGAGTTCTCCGCGGGGAAATGAAAGGGCTGGAAGGCAGGCTTACTGAGGTTCTTGGGAAGCAAAGGGTAAAAGTGGAGATTGAGAGTATTCAGCAGAGTCTGTTCCTTCAAATTCCTCTTGGAAGCCTCGGGATTATTGGGGAGGATCATTCGGAAGAGGTTAGGTATTGGTAAGAGGTCGTGACGAACGTGACGACGTGACGACGTGACGAGCGTAACGAGCGTGACGAATGTGACGACGTGACGACGTGACGACGTGACGAACGTAACGACCGTCACGACCGTCACGACCGTCACGACCATCACGACCATCACGACCATCACGACAACTTCCTCACAAGTCCTTTTATCATCAATCTAATCCCAATTATCCGGGCTTCAAAATCCCCTAAGTCAGACATATACCCCAGCTCCCTTGAAATGATCAACTGCGTTTCAAGTTCTGCCAAAGAGCCCTGAGCAATTGAAAGAAAATGAATGAACTCCTTTTTTGAGGTTCTCCCTGCGCCTTCTGCAATGTTACTGGGAACAGAAATTGCAGATCTACGCATTTGTTGTGTAATGCCGAATTTCTCATCTGCCGGAAATTCCCTGGTTTTTGAATAAATGTCCCTAACGAGAATTATCGATTTTTTCCAAATATCAAGATCCTTGTGAGATCGAATTTTTGTTTCCATAGTGTTGTTTATTCTTAATGGAAGGAAATTTCAAAAATCAGAGTTTGGAATAGGGAAATTTTGGAACTTACCGAAAGTGACAAGAATAACAAAGTAACGACCGTCACGCTCGTCATGCTCGTCACGTTCGTCACTTTTTTCAAAAATCAGCCTTTGGAATATGGAAATTTTGGAACTTAACAAACGTGACAAGAATACCGAAGTAACGACCGTCACGCTCGTCACGTTCGTCACGCTCGTCACTTTTTTCAAAAAACATTTGCATATTTCCCATCAAATGAGTACTTTTATTACTCGATTTTCAAATAACTTTGATAGAAACACTGATCACTTCGAAAACCCGTATAAAGCTGCTGCTTAAATTCTTCCTGAATGAAAGCTCCAGTTCCTACCTGCGCCAGCTCGAATCCGAGTTTGGCGAGTCGTCGAATGCGATTCGCGTTGAGCTCAACCGGTTTGAAAACGCGGGTTTACTGCGCTCCTATACCAAAGGAAACCGTAAATATTTCCAGGCTCAAACAGCGCATCCCCTTTTCAAAGACATTCACAACATCATTCTGAAATATATCGGTATTGATCAGGTTATTGACCAGGTGGTTCATAAGCTCGGTGATCTCGACCGTGTTTTTCTGCATGGAGATTTCGCCGAAGGTCGTGAAAATGGAACAATAGAGTTTATCTTTGTGGGGGAAAATCTTGATAGCGATTATTTGTTCAGGCTCGTGACGAAAGCAGAAAAGCTGATAAAAAGGAAAGTAAAATATATGGTGATGAGTGGAAAAGAATTTGGGAAACATGCAACTATTTCGGGGAATGGGAGTGTCTTATTGCTTTGGAGTGGTTGTGAAAGTTAGTGAAATATAGTGATCGACAGTGAGTAGCAGTGAGTAACAGTAAGTAGTAGTGAGTAAAGATGAGTGGTAGTGAGGTGTAATTAACAGGCTTGAGGAATACGGTTTAATTGATTGAATCTCCTCACTTATTCTCACTATTACTCACGTATATAAAGGCTTTGTTGGTACGGGTAACTATTTACCCTGTGACTGACGGGGCGAAGCTGTGAATAAGAATACATTAGTTTTAATGAGAATAAGTGAGAAAAGTGACTATAATTTTAGGAGATTATGGAAAAGGTTTTTTGCTATCTTTTTTACCTCCCTTCTTAAAAAGAGCAACTTTTAGAGCGCTACGCTTAGTGAG
>CAYGFI010000153.1:0-11731 GCA_964349045.1 uncultured Chitinophaga sp. | reverse complement strand
ATTAATATTATGGCAAAAATTAAAGTTGGTATTAACGGTTTTGGAAGGATAGGAAGACTCGCCTTTAGAGCCGCAATGAAAAGAAATGATATCGAGATTGTTGGAATAAACGATCTGATTGATGTTAAGTATATGGCATACATGCTTGAATACGACACAATGCATGGAAAATTTGATGGCACAATTGAAGTTAAAGATGGTCAGATGGTCGTCAATGGTCATGCTATTCGTGTTACTTCTGAGCCCAAAACCGAAAACCTGAAATGGAATGAGGTTGGCGCTGAATATGTTATTGAGTCAACCGGATTATTCCTTACAAAAGAAACTACTGCCGGTCATATAGCTGCCGGGGCAAAAAGAGTTGTTATGTCAGCTCCTTCTAAAGACGACACTCCAATGTTTGTTATGGGAGTAAATCACAAATCTTACAAGGCAGACATGCAATATGTTTCTAATGCATCCTGCACCACCAATTGTCTTGCTCCTGTTGCAAAAGTATTACATGATAATTTCGGAATTGCAGAAGGTCTGATGACGACCGTTCACTCAACCACATCCACTCAGAAAACTGTTGACAGTCCTTCTAAGAAAGACTGGAGAGGCGGCCGTGCTGCAGCAGGTAACATAATCCCTTCTTCAACAGGCGCTGCAAAAGCTGTTGGTAAAGTTATTCCCGAACTAAATGGCAAACTCACCGGTATGGCTTTCCGTGTTCCTACACTGAACGTTTCAGTAGTTGATTTAACCGTAAAGCTTGTAAAACCTGCTTCCTATGACACCATTAAGAAAGTCATGAAAGCTGCTTCAGAAGGCGAGCTCAAAGGAATTCTGGGTTATACAGAAGATGATGTTGTTTCGAGCGATTTCATGACCGATCCCCGTACATCCATCTTCGATGCAGGTGCAGGTATCTCCCTGAATGATAATTTCGTTAAAGTTGTTTCATGGTATGACAATGAGTGGGGTTATTCCAATAAACTGCTCGATCTTATTGTTCACATGAATACTGTAAAATAATTTATTTATTATTGAATTTTACGGGCTGTCTTCCTGGAAAGACAGCCTTTTTTTTTGACTAAAACTCATTGGTGTCCGGTAAATATAGAAATTCTATTAAGAGATTCTTCTCTTCACTTCGTTTCGATCAGAATGACAGTCGTTTATGGTACCAGAGGGGAGATGCTTGGGAAATACACCTGAGTTTCTGATTAATAAAAATCCACCATCTTAAAGGGAATTTTTATGGTGTTTTTATAATGTTGACCAAGTTCCAGAATTGATTCGTCATCCTCCTCATAGAACCAGTTTACAATGCAATCAAAACCTGAGTCGTAATATTTCTTGGCAATTCTTAATAGTTCCAGTATATTTTTTGATGACCCGCTATTTATATATTCAAGCTTAATATCAAATCGCGTAACTTTTTGCGGATTCTGATAATATTCTTCAAGTTTCTGAAAAATGATAATATAATACGTCCCTGGATCTTCTGGAATCGAGCGACCTTCAATCCTCATTATCCCTTCTGATGGAATTATCTCAATTTCCGGGGTATTGAAGGTTCGCTTTATATTAAAAACTTCCATTTAAAAATACTTTACATTTACCTGGTTTATTTATTCATACCTGAGCGCTTCAATAGGATCCTGTTGCGCGGCTTTAACAGCAGGGAAGTAACCTGATACAATTCCAACTATAAAACAAAGGAATACTCCCAATGCTATCCACTCCCAGGGTATAACAAAAGATGTTTTCAATAACAAAGAAACAACATTTCCTATTAAAATCCCAAGAATTATTCCTAAAGCGCCACCTAGTTGTCCTATAACAATAGACTCAAACAGGAATTGCTGTTTGATGGTCCGGGATTTTGCGCCCATAGCTTTCCTGATACCAATTTCACGGGTACGTTCGGTAACTGAAACCAGCATGATATTCATCAAGCCAATTACCGCGCCAAAAAGTGTAATAAGGCCAATAACTATCGCCGCAAACCTTATATTTTTCAAACTCGATAGTAGTAGCTCAACCAATGTATCGCTCTTGTTAATATTAAAATCACTTTCATCTTTAGGATCCAGATTCCTTACTACCCTGAAAACTCCCTCTGCTTCCCCTATCGCCGCATCCATTAATAATGTTGAATTTGGTTTTATATTAATGGTATAATTCATATTTGGTCTGGAAAAATACTGTCGCATATTGGTATAAGGAATTATACAAAGATTATCTGTGCTCATTCCCATACTCGATCCTTTAGTTTTAAGTGTCCCGATAACTTTATAACGACTACTCCCGATGATTACTATCTTATCAACCGGATCTATTTTATTGGGGAATAACTTACCTGCGATTTCACTTCCTAATACTACGAAGTTCCTGTTATTTTCAACATCATCCTGCGAAAAGTTTCTGCCCTTTTCAATTTCCAGTCCGGCAGTATTTACATAGCCATCATCTGCACCTACAACAGGAATATTCGGATTGGTTTTGTTCGATTCATACTTCACTGTTGCCATCCCGGTTGCCCATGCCCAAATGGATACTTCCGCAGGAAAAACAAATTTTTCTTTAAAGGCTTCAGCTTGTCTGTAATTGATAAAAGCATGGTTCTTCTTACGAGTCTTCTGATTGCCAATCTGAATATTCATCCCCCGGCTTTCAATGACAAAGGTGTTTGCCCCCATTCGGGTTAGCTGGTTTGTAAATGATTTCTCAATGGAATCAATTGCCGTTAATATCCCAACGAGCGCCATAATCCCGAAAGCAATAATGAAAATCGTAAGTATCGTCCGGAGTCGGTTAGTTCGAATTGCCTGCAGAGCAACCTTCAGGTTTTCGCGAAACATTGCACTCTTTATCATTGGTTTAAATTGACTGTTTTATTAAGTTCATTTACATTTCACTTATTCAAAAATCTTTCTCTTTCAATCTCTTAAATTTCGGGGGATTTGCTTTCGATGACCAGTAAAAATCTGAATTAAAAATATAAATCTAAGAAAAAACGAATAAAATATTCATTAAAACGTCATCTAATAAAAACTAGTATTAAACTTTATAATTGTTTGTGTAATTTTGCAACATAAATTAAATAAAAAAACTTATGGCTTTCGACCTTAATATGATTCAATCTGTCTACTCCGCAATGGCAGAAAAGATAAAATTTGCACGCGTTAACACTGGTCGGCCTCTTACACTGACCGAAAAGATTCTTTATTCTCATCTCGATGAAGGGACTCCGCAGAAAGACTATATCCGGGGAAAAGATTATGTTAATTTCATGCCTGACCGCGTTGCTATGCAGGATGCTACCGCCCAAATGGCTCTACTTCAGTTCATGATGGCTGGAAAAGAAACCGCCGCTGTACCCTCCACAGTTCATTGCGACCATCTTATTCAGGCAAAGATCGGAGCTAAAGCGGATCTGGCTTTGGCTCAGTTTAACAACAAAGAAGTTTTCGATTTTCTGGCAGATGTTTCAAATAAATTCGGAATTGGATTCTGGAAACCCGGCGCCGGTATAATCCATCAGGTAATACTCGAAAACTATGCGTTCCCCGGTGGGATGATGATCGGAACCGATTCACATACGGTAAACGCCGGCGGGCTCGGTATGGTTGCCATAGGTGTCGGGGGAGCTGATGCCGTGGATGTGATGGTGGGTATGCCCTGGGAATTAAAGTTTCCACAACTTATCGGAGTCAAACTTACCGGAAAACTCAGCGGTTGGACCTCAGCCAAAGATGTTATCTTAAAACTGGCAGGAATTCTCACCGTCAAGGGTGGTACAGGATATATTGTCGAGTATTTTGGAGATGGAGCTAAAACCATCTCCTGTACAGGTAAAGGAACTATTTGCAACATGGGAGCCGAAATCGGCGCCACAACCTCTTTGTTTGGTTACGATGAAAAAATGAAAATTTATCTCGAAGGAACCGGCCGTACGGATGTTGCAGAACTTGCCGATGCTGTTGCAATGCACCTTACAGGCGATCCCGAAGTATATGAACACCCTGAAAAATATTTTGATCAGGTTATAGAAATTAACTTATCGGAACTCGAACCTCATATCAACGGACCGTTTACACCCGATAAAGCATGGCCACTCTCGCAGTTTGCCAAAGCGGTAAGGGATAATGATTACCCGGCTCGTCTTGATGTCGGACTTATCGGCTCCTGCACCAATTCATCCTACGAAGATATCACCCGTGCCGCATCAATTGCCCAACAGGCGAAACAAAAAAACTTAAAAGTAAAATCCGAATTTACAGTCACCCCGGGTTCCGAGCTTGTGCGTTTTACCATCGAGCGAGATGGTTTACTGCATATTTTCGAAAATATCGGAGGAGTTGTTCTCGCAAATGCATGCGGTCCTTGTATCGGACAATGGGCCCGTCATAATGCCGATAAACAGGAAAAAAACTCTATTATAACTTCCTTTAACCGGAATTTCGCCAAACGAAATGATGGAAATCCAAATACCTATGCATTTGTAGCCAGTCCGGAAATTGTAACCGCTCTTGCAATTGCCGGCGATCTGACATTTAACCCGATTCATGATTTCCTGGTAAATGAAAAGGGAACAAAAGTAAAACTCGATGAACCACAGGGAATTGAAATGCCATTGAAGGGTTTTGCCGTGAAAGATAATGGTTATCAGGCTCCTGCTGTTGATGGATCTGAAATAAATATCAATGTTTCTCCCGATTCTGAAAGGCTCCAGCTCCTGACTCCCTTTAAAGAGTGGGAAGGAACTGATATCAGTGGCCTCAGGCTTTTGATCAAGGCAAAAGGTAAATGTACTACCGATCATATTTCAATGGCCGGACCATGGTTAAAGTTCCGTGGGCATCTGGAAAACATTTCCAATAATATGCTTATTGGAGCCATTAACTACTTTAACGATACTGCAAACCAGGTTCTGAATCCATTCGATGGCTCTTACATCCCTGTACCCGATCTGGGAAAAATCTATAAATCGAAAGATGTGGGCTCTCTGATCGTTGGCGACGAAAATTACGGTGAAGGTTCTTCCCGCGAACACGCCGCCATGGAGCCCCGTTTTTTAAATGCCAGGGCCGTCCTGGTTAAATCCTTTGCGCGCATACATGAGACAAACCTGAAAAAGCAGGGAATGCTGGCGCTTACTTTTTCAAACAAGGATGATTACAACCGGATCCATGAAGACGATACATTCAGTATCAGGGGATTGAAGCATTTCAGCCCGGGGAAAAATCTTGAACTCCTGATTGTCCATTCCGACGGAAGTAAGGAAACCATTGAGGTTTCTCATACATACAATGAAAACCAGATTGAATGGTTTAAAGCAGGTTCGGCTCTTAATTTGATCAGAAAGAAGGAAGGGAAATTTTAAGGAGTCAGGCTTATAGGCAATTAAACTGTTTGGCTAATTGGCCGTTAGGCTGTTAGATAATAAATGGTGGACATATAAAGTAAAGTATCAAAAAACTTTGGTCTAAATAAATTCAGCCTAAATGCCTTCAACCTAAATCCCTAAACCCTTAAACAAATCCCTTCACTTTGCCGCTCGAAAACAAAATAAAAGCCTTTTCCACTCTTGGTAAATTTCTGAAACAATTCGATTCAGTAAGTTTCATGGAAGATACCGGTATCTCTGAGATAAATGACTTATTCGCAAAACCATTTCTCAATGCTATCAGGGAGGCAGAAATTTATAATCCCTGGTTTACCCGTGAATTCATCCTGTATTCCTTCTCATCCCTGTCAGAAATGCTGCAGGAGGAAAAGCTCAGAGAATGGACGGGGCAATATCCGGAATTAAAAAGCATCACAGGACGCAGTCTCAATATTGGCATCATAATGGCCGGGAATATTCCCCTTGTTGGCTTTCACGACTTTCTTTCAGCTTGTTTTTCGGGACATAATGCGTTGGTTAAAATGTCATCAAAAGATGAAAAGTTGTTACCGGTAATTCATGAGGTTCTATGTCACTGTGATCCCTGTTTCAAAGAATCTGTGAGTCTTTTGACACTACCCCTGAAAAATATGGATGCAGTTATTGCCACAGGAAGCGATAATTCGTCAAGGTATTTTGAATTTTATTTTGGAAAATACCCGCATATAATCAGAAAAAACAGAAATTCTGTTGCAGTTCTTATTGGAGATGAAACTGCTGAGGAATATAAAAATCTGGCTGATGATATCTTTTTGTATTTTGGAATGGGTTGCAGGAACATTTCGAAAATTTTTATCCCGGAGGGGTTCAATATTTCCTATATGCTGGATAATTTTGAATCCTATTCGTATCTTTACTATCATAATAAATATGCAAATAATTACGATTATCATAAGGCAATTTATCTGGTTAACCTGATCAAACATCTGGACACCGGTTACCTTCTTTTAAAAGAGGATCGGGCATATTCAAGTCCGGTTGGAGTAGTTTATTATGAATATTATGATTCTGTGGCTAAAGTAAAATCAAGACTGAAAACCGATGAACATATGATACAGTGCATTGTTTCCCGTCCGGGATTATTTGAGAAAACGAACCGATTCGGCACGAGTCAGAGACCAGGATTAAATGACTTTGCAGATAATGCAGACACTTTAAAATTTTTACTTAACTTGTATAAAAAATAGAAATGGTCTTTAAGTTTAGATTATTATCGCACGAAATCAAAGATTTTGTCAGGGATATTGAAATCACGGCAAATCAAACATTTTTTGATTTTCACAAGGCCATCCAGGACGATCTGAACTATGACAGCTCGCAAATCGCTTCATTTTTTCTTACCAACAAGTTATGGGAAAAAGAAAAGGAGTTTATACTGTTCGACATGTCTGATGTTCCCAATGTTTCTATGATTGCGATGGACCGTGCCAGGCTTCGGGATTATATAAAAGACCCGAAACAAAGACTCATTTATGTTTTTGATGTTTTCAATGAAAGAGCGCTTTTTATTGAGTTGATTGATATACAAAAAGAGGTGCGTTATTCCGATTACCCGGCTGTAGTTTTCTCAAAGGGCAATGCGCCCCAGCAAATACTATTTGGAAACCGGGTTTTTGGAACAATTATCGAAGATGATAATTCCGAATTTAATTTTTCCGATCAAAACGATGAAGGTGTCAGGGAAGGTCTTCCCGGTGAACTGGATACCAATGAAGATGAGGATTTCTCCGGCGACATACCTTCAGAATTCAGCGACGAAGAAGATGGCAGCTCCCCTGATGAGTAAAGAGCTGATTGTAATTGCAGGTCCCACGGCAGTTGGGAAAACCGCCTTAAGCATTGAAATTGCAAAAAAACTGAATACTGAAATCATCTCTGCTGATTCCCGGCAAATTTACAAAGAACTTAAGATCGGTACAGCAGTCCCTTCTGCCGAAGAATTGGCACAGGTTAAGCACCATTTCATTCAGACTATTTCCATTCATGATTATTACAATGCCAGCAAATACGAGGATGATGTAAATCTCTTGCTGGGTGAACTGTTTCTGCAACACGACCATGTAATCCTTTGCGGAGGTTCGGGTTTGTATATCGATGCTGTGTGCAAAGGAATTGACTTTCTACCTGAAATCGACCCGGAAATTCGAAAGAGAATACAACAACAATACAATAACGAAGGGATTGAGAGTCTGCTGGAAGACCTACTGAAACTCGATCCGGCAAGTTTCAATAAAATAGATCTGGATAATCCAAAAAGAATTCAAAAAGCATTGGAAATAAGCATTATAACAGGGAAACCCTATTCATCTTTTCTTTCCTCCCCCGAGAAAAAAAGAATTTATAAAATCAAAAAGATTATTATCGACATGAACCGTGAAGATCTTTATGAGAGAATTAATTCCCGTGTTTTTCGAATGATACAAAACGGATTAGTGGATGAAGCCCGAAACCTTTATCCTCTGCGTAAAATCAATGCCCTGAATACCGTTGGTTATAAAGAATTATTTCAATACTTTGAAAGGAATATAAGCCTGGATGAGGCTGTCACGAAAATTCAATCGAATTCCCGAAATTATGCACGGAAGCAACTTACCTGGTTCAGGAAAGACAAGGATGCAGCGTGGTTTCATCCTTCAGAATTCGGTAAGATTATGAACATGATTCGGAATTCCTAAATCTTAAATTGATCATCCTTATTCTTTAATTCTCATGCAAAAAAAAAGCGCTCCGGCAGGTTCAGGAAAGTTGGGGAAAATTACCCAAATTAACATCCGTGTCTACGGCTTGATAATAAATGATAAGAACGAAATTCTTTTAAGTGATGAATTTGTTCTCGACCGTTATATGACCAAGTTTCCCGGGGGAGGATTAAAACCGGGAGAGGGGACCGAAGATTGCCTGAAACGTGAAGCATTTGAGGAATTTGGGCAAGAAATTGAAATTATATCGCATTTCTATACTACCGGTTTTTTTCAGAAAGCTTTATTTTATGCAGACCATCAGCTGATAAGCATTTATTACCGGGTTCGTTTTAAAGATCTGCCATCTTTCAGAATATCGACAAAGGCATTTGACTTCACAGGAGAAATAAACGGGAGCCAGTCATTTCGATGGGAAGCTGTTGCAAAACTTACTGAAGAAGATCTGACATTCCCCATCGACCGCTTTGTTTTAGGGATGTTACAAAATAATATTAGGTATTAATCAAATAGATTCTGCCATTTTCAGAACTTGTCTGACGAAACTTTCCCAGGTAAATCTCTCTTTCTCCTTTTTGATATTTTCAATCATTTCAGCAGAAAGATCATTAGTGAAAAATGCAGATATTTTTGAGGCAATTTCCTCAGGATCTTTTTCACACACAAAACCTGTTTTATTGTGGATAACAATCTCTGCCAAACCTCCTGTATTAGTCACCAGCATTGGGCAATCGAATTGATATGCAATTTGTGTCACCCCACTTTGAGTGGCAGTAATATAAGGCTGAACCACCATATCGGCTGCGGAAAAATAGTATTTAACCTCATCATCAGGGATAAATAAATCGGTGAAAATTACCTCGTCAGAAATTCCCAACTCCTCAGCCAAAGAAATATATGTTGATTTATCTTCATAGAACTCACCGGCAACGATCAGCCTTATATCAGGCATATCAATCCGGGCGAATGAATTCAGCAGCAGGTCGAGTCCTTTGTATTTGCGAATGAGTCCGAAGAATAAAAGATATTTTTTATTTTGATCCAGATTCAGATGACTAATGGCTGATTCCCGTGATACCCTACTCCCATAGATATCGTAAACCGGATGAGGGAGATAAAGAGCAGGGATGGATGTATTGAAATCCTTTACTTCCTGCAATACTGATGATGACAGGCAAATAATACCTTCGAGTGAATTGGTGAAATAAGATGTCAGGAATCCTGAAAATGCCTGTTTCTCATGAGGAATAAGATTATGAACCACCGCAATAACTTTTGCATTCGTTTTTTTTCTGATCCGTCTTGCAAGAAATCCCATAACCGGAGCAAAAAAAGGCATCCAGTAGTGAATAACAACAACATCAGGATTAAGCCGGATTATTTTCCGGGCGTTATTGATCCAGTTAAAGGGATTAACAGAATGCAGCCATGTATAAATTTTTATTCCGGGAGGAGGTGGATCGTCAGTTCGCTGGGATTTTCCGGGAAACAAAAAGCCGGGATACAGAAACCGGTAAGAGATAATTTCCGTTTCATAACCTGAAGCCTTGCATGCCAGGGCAAAGGATTCGTTAAACTTGGCAATTCCCCCACGAAGAGGATTTGCCGGACCAATACTGATTATTTTCAACCTTAAAGATTTTTTTCTTCCTCTACATGATATTGATTCCTGTCGGATGAACTCCGCGAAATCAATTCACCTATAAAGCCGCCAACAAATAATATCGAACCAAGTATCATCGCGGTAAGCGACAAATAGAAATAAGGGCTTTGAGTAATAAGGATAGCCTTCACCCCCTTGTGCAGGAAAAAAAGTTTTTGAGCGCCCAACCATCCGGCAGAAATGAATCCGACAAAAAACATCAGCGTTCCAAGAGTTCCGAACATATGCATAGGGCGCTTACCGAACCGGGAAATAAAACTAATGGTCAAAAGATCAAGAAACCCGTTTATATATCGTTCCATCCCAAATTTTGTAACTCCATATTTCCTCTCATGATGATCAACAACTTTCTCGCCGATCTTTGAAAAACCTGCACGACTCGCAATAACCGGTATGTACCTGTGCATTTCGCCGTATACTTCAATAGCCTTAACAACAGATTTTTTGTAGGCTTTTAGTCCGCAATTGAAATCATGCAATTTTATACCGGTAACCTTTCGTGCTGTAAAATTATAGAATTTGCTCGGTATTGTTTTGGAAATTGGATCGTGTCTTTTTTTCTTCCACCCTGAAACCAGGTCGAATCCCTCTTCCATTACCATTTTATATAAACCGGGGATTTCTTCCGGACTATCCTGAAGATCTGCATCCATCGTAACAACCACTTCTCCCTTCGCCGCCTGGAAGCCAATGTGCAATGCCGCCGATTTTCCATAATTACGGCGGAACTTAATCGCTTTAAGCTCTTTGAATTTATCAGCCAAGTCAGAGACAATTTGCCATGAGCGGTCGCTGCTCCCATCATCAATCATGATAATTTCATAACTGAGTTTATTTTCTTTGCCTACCCTTCTGATCCATTCCACCAGTTCCGTCAGCGACTTTTCCTCGTTATATAGAGGTATTACTATGGATACATCCATTAAAATCTTCTTTATTTGATCCTTTAACGAATCAGGTTATTTTTTCTTAAACTGAAGCAAAAGGATCTTTGAGTTCTTTTTTAAGGAAAATTGAAACTATGAGACTATATATAAATCCCATGAATGCAGTTGAGATAAAGCTCATAATGGTCATGACGCCAACCGATCTCATTTTCTCCGTGAATGCCATGGCCTGTTCAATCATAGCCTCATCCATTCCTTTTGCTATCATTTTTTCTTCCTGCACCTGTATAACAAGATTTATAAAACCGGGATCAAGGTATTTAAGGAAAATATACATGTAAACAGCGCCAATAATCCCTGCAACAACCATGATCAAAGACCCCATTCCAAGACTTTGCGAATAGGTCATGCTTCTGTTTAAATATTCATTACGGTATAAATATAACACTAAGGTAAGGAGAGCTGCAGGTAGCAGGTATACGGAAATCTCAGAATAAGTCGAAAAACTGGCATCCAGAATATAGAGTATAATGGAGTGTAAAACAATTGCTCCACCGGTGATTCCGCCGTAAAGTAAGGCAGGTTCGAATGTTTTTTTATAGGAAGTGTTTGACATAATTGGGTATTTTTTTAACAAATATAAGTTTTTGAAGAATAAGAACCCGAAAACCTATATTATTTTGTTGCAAATTTTATTTATGTTACTTTTGCGACCGGGCAAGTCTTATACGACCAGCTCCTGCTAAATCACCCAGGTTCGGAAGGAAGCAAGTGTAGGCGGTTGTAGCGGTGCGATATAAGTAACTTGCCCTTTTTTTTAATATTGATTTGGTGATTTATTGATTTGAGGATTTATTCTATAACCAAATTTCATTTTGCGACACACTTTAAGATAAGAAATGTACATTAAACTTTCTTTTTTCTTGAATTATCGAATTTCCCCATTTTCATAAACTGTCACGTAATAAAGCAATTCTCAAATTCTTAAATTCCCGAATCATCATCCCTGAAATACAGTTTACTTACAATTTGTAACATTCACACC